>JANLGW010000047.1 GCA_024653965.1 Rhodospirillales bacterium | reverse complement strand
GACATTGCGCGGGCGCGTGGCATGACGATCGATGGCCTTCCGCTGACGGAAACGGCTCCACTGGGTGATGTGAGTGGGGAGACGGGGCTGTGAGTTATGAATTGATCGCCCTTTTAATGTTTTCTTCCATGATGCTCTTGCTGCTGACAGGGCAACGGGTGTTTGGTGCGATCGGTGTTGTCGCGGGGATCGCGGCGTTGACGATGTGGGGCACGGGTGGCATTGAAATGCCGTTCAGCGCGGCGATGAAATTGATGAAGTGGTATCCGCTGCTGACCTTGCCGATGTTCATCTACATGGGTTATATGCTGTCTGAATCGCGCATTGCCGATGATCTTTATCAGATGTTTCATGTGTGGATGGGGCCGCTGAATGGCGGCCTAGCGATCGGTACCATCGGCTTGATGGTGGTTATTTCCGCCATGAACGGATTGAGCGTTGCGGGCATGGCCATCGGCGCCACCATTGCGCTGCCGGAATTGCTGCGGCGCGGCTACGACAAAATTATGGTCACGGGCGTCATTCAGGCAGGCAGTTCGTTAGGCATTTTGATTCCACCCAGCGTGGTGCTGGTGCTTTATGGCATGATCGCCCGCCAGCCGGTGGGGCAGTTGTGGTTGGCGGGGGTGTTCCCCGGCCTGATGATGGCTTCGCTGTTCGTGCTTTATATCGTCGTGCGTTGTCGCCTCCAACCTGAGCTGGGGCCGGCATTGTCTAAGGAAGAACGTCAAGTCGGGTGGCCGGAAAAGATCCGGCTTCTACGCGCAGGTATTTTGCCGCTGGTGATTTTCTTTTCCATGACGGGGTTGTTTCTGATGGGCATCACCAGCTTGGTGGAAAGCTCTGCGGTGGGCGCTACAGCGGCGACCCTGGCAGCCTTGTTTAAAAAACGTCTGACCCGCGAAGTGATGGAAAACACCTTGCGCAAAACGCTAGGCGT
Organism: Rhodospirillales bacterium; assembly: GCA_024653965.1. Lineage (GTDB taxonomy): Bacteria > Pseudomonadota > Alphaproteobacteria > Rhodospirillales > Magnetovibrionaceae > JANLGW01. Next base: position 11,299 of record JANLGW010000047.1, on the reverse strand, counting down.
GAGCTGCATGTTCATGTGGATCATTCTCGCGGCATTGGCTTTTGGCGCGGTGTTTGACGGGCTTGGCGCGGTCAAGGCCATCGAAGGATTTTTTATTCAGCGGTTGGGTTTAACGCCCTGGGAAATTCTCATCATGATGCAACTTTCATACATCATTATGGGCATGTTCTTGGATGATACCGCCATGTTGGTGATCGTAGCGCCCTTGTATGTGCCGTTGGTGGGGGTCTTAGGCTTCGATTTGGTGTGGTATGGCGTGCTTTATACCATCACCTGTCAGATCGCCTACATGACGCCGCCGTTCGGTTACAATCTGTTTTTGATGCGGGCCATGGCGCCGCCGGAAGTGACGCTCAGCGATATCTATCGTTCGGTGACGCCGTTCGTGACGGTGATGGTATTCGGCTTGGCGCTGGTCATGATTTTTCCGCAAATCGCGATGTGGTTGCCCAATCACTTTTACGGCAGTTGAGGACGTCGCGCGGCAAAACGATGAAGTGCATACAGGGTGTAATGGGGAATTTGAACCAGATCCGTTTGGATCTTCAATTAGCGAAATACGCGAAAGGGAGTACTCGATATGACTAACAGACGTGATTTTCTGAAAAAGGCCGGCGTAGCGACGGTCGCTACCGTTGCCGCATCGACGTTGGCTGCGCCTGCGGTCAAGGCCGCGAACCAGACCATCAAATGGCGCTTGCAAACTTATGCCGGTGCACCTTTGGCCGAACACGTGATTAAACCCGCCATCGATGCGTTCAATAAGGCCGCCAATGGGGAAATGGTGATCGAACTTTATAACGGCGATCAACTGGTCCCCACGGGCGAACTGTTCCGCGCGGTGCAGAACGGCACCATCGATATGGTGCAGAGCGATGACGATTCCATGGCTTCGCCGACGCCGGTTGCCGTGTTCGGTGGGTATTTCCCGTTTGCCACGCGCTATTCGCTCGACGTTCCGGTGCTGTTTCACCAGTACGGCCTGAATAAGATTTGGGACGATGAATACAGCAAGGTCGGCGTGAAGTGGCTGAGTGCCGGTTCGTGGGATCCGTGCCATTTTAACACCAAGGAACCCATCAACAGCCTTGCCGATCTTAAAGGTAAGCGGGTGTTTACGTTCCCGACGGCAGGTAAGTTCTTGACTCGTTTCGGCGTGGTGCCGGTGACGTTGCCGTGGGAAGACGTCGAAGTCGCCGTACAGACCGGCGAATTGGATGGCATTGCGTGGTCGGGCATCACCGAAGATTATACGGTGGGTTGGGCGGACGTGACCAAATACTTCCTGACCAATAATATTTCGGGCGCTTGGATCGGCTCGTTCTTTGCCAACCCTGATCGTTATAACGCGCTTCCTGATCATCTCAAGACGCTGCTCAACCTCGCTATGGATAGTTCTCATTACTACCGTCAACATTGGTATTGGGGTGGTGAAGCGAAACTGCGCGTGCAGGGCACGAAGATGCAGCTCACCACCATTCCTGATGCCGAATGGCAGACGGTGGAAGATGAAGCGCATGTGTTCTGGGAAGAAATCGCCGCTACTGGCCCGGTCGCCAGGCAAGTGGTCGATATCTTCAAGGCTTACAATGCGGACATGGCCAAGGCCGGTCGTCCGTATCGTTTCAGCTAACCGACGATTATCGGCAAAACGGCGTTCCCGGGGGATATCCCCCGGGAACGTGTCGGCGACAACAAGAAATTGCGACTGATTTTAATGCTGATTTATTAATCCATACTCAAAACACAATGGCGGTTTAAATGGCAGGAAAGCTAACGTTCGAAGAGTTGAAGAAGGCCGTTAAAAGCGGCGAGATCGACACCGTGATCGCGGCGCAAATCGACATGCAGGGCCGCCTGATGGGCAAGCGCATGCACGCCGAATTTTTTGTCCATAGCGGCTGGAAGGAAACCCACGGCTGCAATTACCTGCTCGCTACCGATTTGGAAATGACGACGGTTCAAGGTTACAAATCCACCAGTTGGGAAGCGGGTTACGGCGATTATGCTCTGAAACCGGATATGGAGACGCTGCGCCTCATTCCGTGGCTGGAAGGCACCGCGCTGGTGCTGTGCGATACCTTGAATCACCACACCGGCGAGCCGATTGCCCATGCGCCGCGTTCGATCTTAAAACGTCAAATCGCGCGTCTTGAAGCCATGGGCATGAAGGCGTTCATGGCGACGGAATTGGAATTTTTCCTGTTTCGCGAAAGCTATGAAGAAGCGCAGAGCAAGGGCCATCGCAACTTGACTCCGATTAGCGGCTATAACGAGGATTACCACATCTTCCAGACCACCAAGGAAGAGGACGTCATGCGCGCGATTCGTAACGGATTGAACGGCGCGGATATCCCGGTGGAAAATTCCAAGGGTGAAGCCGACGCTGGCCAGGAAGAAATCAACGTGCGTTATGCCGAGGCTCTGACCATGGCCGACCGCCACGTTATCGTCAAAAACGGCTGCAAGGAAATCGCCTGGTCCAAGGGGCGTTCGATCAGTTTTATGGCCAAGTGGAACTATAACCACGCGGGCAATTCTTCGCACATTCATCAGTCGCTGTGGAGCTTAGATGGCAAGCCGCTGTTCTATGAGCCTAAGAGCCATGGCGGCATGTCGGAATTGATGTGCCATTACCTTGCGGGGCAGTTGCACCACGCCAGAGAAATTACCTATTTCTTGGCTCCCTACATCAATTCCTACAAACGCTTCATGGTGGGCACCTTCGCGCCAACTAAGGCGATCTGGTCGCTCGACAATCGTACCGCCGGGTATCGTATTTGCGGCGCGGATACCAAGGCCGTACGGGTGGAGTGTCGGGTCGGGGGCGCCGATTTGAACCCGTATCTCGCCATGGCGGCGTTGATCGCCGCAGGCATCGACGGGATCGAAAATAAACGCGCATTGGAACCCGCTTTTACGGGTGACGCTTATCTCGGCAAGGATGTGCGCGAAATCCCTTCGACCTTGCGCGCCGCCACTGAGCTGCTCAAGGATTCGGCCATGTTGCGCAAGGCGTTCGGTGACGATGTGATCGATCACTATGTTCATGCCGCAAACTGGGAGCAGTTTGAATACGACCGCCGCGTCACCGACTTCGAGGTCGGTCGCGGTTTTGAACGGGCTTAAGTCGTCAGGCCCCAATAATCCCCAATAGGCTAAAGAGAAACGTCTATGACAAACATGATTAAATGCATTTCCCCCATTGATGGATCCGTTTATGCGGAGCGTCCCGCAATGGGAATGGCAGCTGCCCGCGATACGGTGGCCTCGGCCCGTGTTGCGCAAAAAGCGTGGGCCGCGCGACCCTTGGCTGAACGCGTCAAGCTGGTGCAGGCCGGGGTTGCCCGGTTGGGCGAGATGAACGACGAGGTCGTTCCCGAACTGGCTCATATGATGGGCCGACCGGTGCGTTACGGTGGGGAGTTTCGCGGCGTCAATGAACGCACGACATATATGGCCGAGATCGCCGAAGAAGCATTAAAGCCCATCATCGTCGAAAACAGCGATGCGTTTGAACGGCGGATTATTCGTGAGCCGCATGGCGTGGTGCTGGTCATTGCGCCGTGGAATTACCCGTATATGACGGCCATCAACACCATTGCGCCCGCCTTGATCGCGGGCAACGCGGTAATCATTAAACACGCCAGCCAGACCTTGTTGGTGGGTGAGCGTATGGTGCGGGCGTTCGTGCAAGCGGGCGTTCCCGCCAACGTGTTTCAAAACATGTTTTTGGATCATGACGTCACTTCGGCACTGATCGCGGAAGGCTGTTTCAATTTCGTCAATTTCACCGGATCGGTGGCGGGCGGTCAATCCATCGAACGTGCGGCGGCGGGTACTTTTACCGGCGTCGGCCTCGAATTGGGCGGCAAAGACCCGGGTTATGTGATGGAAGACGCGAATTTGGATGCGGCGGTCGAAACCTTAATCGACGGCGCTATGTATAATTCCGGCCAATGCTGTTGCGGGATCGAACGCATTTACGTCACCGCTTCGCTTTATGATGCATTCGTCGAAAAGGCGGTGAAGATTGTCTCAGGCTATAAATTGGGCAATCCACTTGATAAAGAGACGACTATCGGCCCGATGGCGCATGTGCGTTTCGCCAATGAAGCCCGCGCGCAGGTGTCCGAAGCCCTGGCTCAAGGGGCGGTGGCGATGATCGATCCTAAGCTGTTTCCCGAAGACGATGGCGGGGCTTACTTTGCGCCGCAGATTCTCACCAACGTCACCCATGACATGCGGGTGATGCGTGACGAAACCTTTGCCCCCGTGGTGGGCATCATGAAGGTGGAAAACGATGAACAGGCGATTGTTTTGATGAACGACTGCATGTTCGGCCTGACGGTTTCGTTATGGACGAAGGATCCGGTTCGTGCGGCGGCCATCGGGGCGCGCTTGGAAACCGGCACGGTGTTTATGAACCGCGCCGATTATGTCGATCCGGGGCTGTGCTGGACCGGATGCAAAGGCACCGGGCGCGGCGGCGCATTATCCATCATCGGGTATCATAATTTGACCCGACCCAAATCTTATCATCTGAAGAAAGCCTAAACATCATGACCATTATCGCCAATTGGAGCTATCCGACCGCCATTCGTTTTGGCGCCGGGCGTATTAAGGAGCTGGCCGAGGCCTGTCAGGCGGTCGGTATGAAACGTCCTTTGCTGGTGACCGACAGGGGTTTGGCCAATATGGCCATTACTCAGGCGGCCTTGGACCATCTTGAAAAAGCCGGGCTGGGCCGGGGTTTATTTGCCGACGTTGATCCGAATCCGAGTGACGTCAATCTCGCCAAGGGTGTTGAGGCGTTTAAGGCCGGTGGTCATGATGGCGTGATCGCCTTTGGCGGCGGTTCGGGCCTCGACCTGGGCAAGCTGATTGCGTTCCAAGCGCATCAGTCCCGCCCGATCTGGGATTTTGAAGACATCGGCGATTGGTGGACGCGCGCCGATGCCAGCGCCATCCGCCCGGTCATCGCCGTGCCGACTACCGCAGGCACCGGGTCGGAAGTCGGCCGCGCGGGCGTGCTGACCAATTCTCAGAGCCACGTGAAAAAGATCATCTTCCATCCCAAGATGATGCCCGCCATCGTGATCGCGGACGCTGAATTGACCGTCGGCATGCCCAGGGTCATCACGGTCGGCACTGGCATGGATGCGTTTATTCACTGTCTGGAGGCGTACAGTTCGCCGTTCTATCATCCCTTAAGCCAGGGCATTGCGTTGGAAGGTATGCGTTTGGCGAAAGAAAATCTGCGCCGGGTCGCCGACAATCCAAACGATATCGAGGCGCGTTCGCATATGATGAGTGCCGCCGCCATGGGCGCGGTGGCGTTCCAAAAAGGGCTGGGGGCAATGCATGCCCTGTCGCATCCAGTGGGCGCAACGTTTAATACCCATCATGGTATGACCAACGCGGTGGTTATGCCTGCGGTGTTGCGCTTCAATCGTTCCGCCATAGAAAGTCGCATCGCCGCCGCCGCCGCATACATGGGGCTGCACGATGGGTTCGATGGTTTTTACGATCACATGATGAAACTGCGCGCCGAGTTGGGCGTGCCGGATAAACTCAGTGCGCTCGGCGTCGATGCCGGGTCCATCGATAAATTGGCGGCGATGGCGGCCGAAGACCCTTGCGCCGGTGGTAATCCGGTGCCTTTGACCTTGGATGCCGCCAAGGCGCTTTATAAGGAATGCATGTAAGTTTGGGTGGGGTATACCTATTCTATCTTTGCCCTGGTTTATGGCGGTGACATCGTCGGTGTCGCCGCCATTTTCCATACTCCCGTATCAGGCAAAAAGCTCAAGAAAGACAAATAATTCGCCGCCTTCACTTGCTTGCGTGAAGGAGCGTCTGTGCTATTCTTGCGCTGGATGTGAGGGGGCCGCGTCCCGGAAAGTGATTTCCGCGTCGTGTACGAACAAAAGGGTGCATCCAGCATGTATCGGCTGGTCAGAAATTTTTCAATTGCCAGCGCTATCGCCATCGTGATCGCCATCACGATCTTGGGGTTTGTTCAGCACAACAGTTTGGTGAATGGTCTTGTCATAACGACCGAGCGATCTAATGCATCCTTGGCGCGCTCGTATGTCAATTCTATAGGCCCGCGTTTGGTTGCTTTTCTTAGGCAGGCTGAAGGCGTGCATGCCACAACGCTAAAATCTAGTCCGGCATTTAGCGAGATTGATGCTTATTTCCATCGCGCCATGGCTGGCGTCGGTGTGCTTAAGATCAAAGTCTATCGCCTCGATGGACATACCGTTTATTCCACGGATCCCAAACAGGTGGGGATGGAAAGCGGTACCAACACGGGCTTTATGGGCGCCCGCGCGGGCAACGTGGTAAGCGACTTGGTGTTTCGTGAAGCCTTTAACGCCTTTGAAGGTGCATCCGAAGATCGCGATTTGGTGGCGAGTTACCTGCCTATTGAACAAAATGGCAAGATTGTTGGTGTGTTGGAGTTGTATTCCGACGTCACCCATACATTGGCGCAGATCAAAATTATGACGGTAGAATTGGTTGGGTTTTTGGTCGGTGCGTTTGGATTGCTGTTTATCGTTCTGTTGTTGATCGTGCGGCACGCCGAAAACATTTTGCGGCGTCAGTATGCGGAAAAACAACATGAAATTGAAGAACGCCATTTGGCGGAAAAGGCCCTGCGCGACAGCGAAAGCCGATTGGAAAGTTTCCTCGATGCCGCGTCGGAGTGGTTATGGGAAACCGATGCTAATCACAAATTTACGTTTCTGACGGGTCGATTGTTTGATGCGGTTGGCATTCACGCCGAGGATGTGGTTGGAAAATCGCGTCTGGATATTGCCGACAAGACCCAGGAAATCGATTCGCAAAAGTGGGAGCGTCACCTAGCTGATTTAGATGCTCATCGCCCGTTTCGGGATTTTGTTTATGCGGTCAAGGCTAAAGGCGATGGACATGTCTACATTCGCGTCAATGGTGTGCCGGTGTTTAATTCCAAAGGCGTGTTCAAGGGTTATCGGGGTACCGGAAACAATGTGACGGACCGTATTTTGGCGGATCAAGATTTGCGGCGTAAGGAACAACTGCTCTTGTTGGCGTTTCGCGCTAGCCCCGCGTTAGTGGCCATTACCGGTGTAGAAACTGGTGCACATCACGATGTGAATGAAAAGTGGCTTACGGATTTGGGCTATACCCGCGACGAAGTTATTGGCCGTACCGCTTCGGAATTGGGCGTGTGGGCTAATTTTGAAGACCGGGAACGCATGGTGCGGGAAATTACCACACATGGATGCCTGAATGGATTTGAGGCCCAGCTTAAAGCTAAGGATGGCACGGTGCGTGATTACCTGATCATGGGTGAAGTCATCGAGTTTGAGGGTGAAAATCGGCTCATGTTGGTGGCTCAGGACATTACCGCGCGCAAGCGCGAAGAAGAAATGCTGCAAGCATCTCACGACATTTTAGAACGTCGTGTGCGAGAGAGAACTCAAGCCCTTCAGTCCGCTAAAGAAGGCGCGGAAATGGCCAATCGCGCCAAGTCCGAGTTCCTCGCCAATATGTCTCATGAATTGCGCACTCCCTTGAACGCCGTCATCGGTTTTTCCGACATTATCAAACACGAAATGTTCGGCAGTGTCGGTTCGCCGACGTACCTGGAATATGCGGGGCACATTAAAGATTCCGGCGAACATCTGCTCAAACTGATCAATGACATCTTGGACGTTTCGGCCATCGAGGCGGGTAAGATGGAACTGCACGAGGAAGAAGTGCAAATTTCCGGCCTAGCAGAAGTATGTCTGCGTCTCGTCAATGATCGCGCGCGCAAAAATAATTTGAAATTGATTAACAATGTGCCCGCCGATTTGCCGGGCATGTTGGTTGATGAACGGCGGATCAAGCAGGTTCTGATCAATTTGCTGTCCAATGCGGTGAAGTTTACGCCGAGCGACGGCGAAGTTCAGTTGAACGCATTTTTGGACGGAGGAGGCGGAATGATCGTTTCCATCAAGGATACCGGCATCGGCATTGCCGCCGAAGATATTTCCAAGGTGCTAAGCCCCTTCGGGCAAGTGGACAGTTCGCTGTCGCGGGAATACGAAGGTACGGGGCTGGGCCTGCACCTGGCACGCACCTTGATGGGATTGCATGGCGGGCGGCTGGTCATTGCAAGCGAGTTGGGCAAGGGCACCGAGGTCAGTTGCCATTTTCCTGCTGGACGCATGGTTATGGAAAGACTGCCTGCGCAGGAGCAAGACAAAGAGATTGTTGATGATGACGGCGCTAAAACGTTTTCCGGGTCTTGAACCGGGTGGTGGGGTAGATTTTTCCGAATGCGCCCATTATATTAGGCAAAGCTGATTCAACTGAGAAATTTATAGGCACAAGGACACACATTGTATGGCCACGATAGCAATGACCATGGACAACCTCGAAAGCACGATTGAGAACAATGATATCGTGCTGATCGACTTCTGGGCCGACTGGTGTGGTCCGTGCAAAATGTTCGGCCCCATCTTCGAGAACTTGTCCAACAAGCATGTCGATATCGTGTTCGCCAAGGTCGATACCGAGGCGGAACAGGCTTTGGCGGCGCAGTTTGGCATTCAGTCTATTCCCACGGTGGCGGCGTTTCGCGAAAACATCCTTGTTTTCGCCCAACCCGGCGCGCTTCCGGCGGAAGCCTTGGAAGAATTGATCAAGCAGCTTCGTGCGTTGGATATGGATGACGTTCGTGCGCAAATTGAAAAGGCGCATAACGAACAGGAATTGGCGGGCGACAACTGAATTCGTTTGGGGTTGGGACCCTAGGTCTAAAAACTAAGACGGCGCTGTTTCCTTGCGGAGACAGCGCCGTCTGCCGTCAAAGCCAGACCTGCGGGAAAAGGGGGGAAGAGGCCAGGATCTAACGGTTGATGACATTATAGACGGCCAACCTGAAGGGCGACTGAAGTCCGCATTCAGAATGGGTTCAGGTTCGCGCCCGGTTTTTCGGGCTTTTATTGGGGGTTAGTTGGCAGCGTTTAGACGTGTCACCTGGACCCGGCGGTTGACGTCGCCTTCGGGGTTGTCTGAATCCAACAAGCGGCTTTCGCCATAACCCACCGTGTCGATGCGTGAGGCATCGATGTCAAATTGGGCGCTTAAGTATTCCAACACCGCCTTGGCGCGGCGTTCGGAAAGCTTGAAATTATAAGCTTCGCTGCCCACCGCGTCGGTATGTCCGGCCAACTCGAAACGGTGGCCGCTCAGTTCGCCGCTGGTGAGTGCCGCTCCCAGACTGTCGAGCACGTCCAGGGACTCTGGTTTTAAGATGGCGCTGTCGAATTCAAAATAGACTTTGATGTTGATGGATGGCGATTCGACCAGACTTTTCACCATTTCAGGACGTTTTTCGGTGTATTGGGGGTGGGGTGTGCAGGGGCCTTCTTGATCGGTTCCCATCAGGCCTGCGCTCAGAATCTGGGAACCGCCTTGTTTAACGTATTGGGCCCCGCAGCTTGCGCACAGGTCGCGGGCGTCTTTGAAAAGTTTCAAGTTTTGTTCGATCTTGGCGGCGTAGTCCTGCCGTTCGAGCGCTTCTTCAAGCGTGAGGATGGCGCGATCTAAATTTCCAGATAAGGCTTGGGAAATACCTAAATTGTTCATGACCGCCGCGTCGTTGGGGCATAGGTCCAACGCTTTGCGGTAGGCGGCCTCGGCTAGGACGTAGTTTTCTTGGTAATCTTGGGCGATGCCCAGCGCGGAATAAAGACGCCAATCGGTGCCGATTTTGGCGGCAGCATCTTCGAGTAGCGCCGCGCCTGAAGCGCTGTGGCCTAATATCAATTCGACCTTGCCCAGTTCGGCCAAATAACGGCCATCTGTTACAAATTGCGCGCGAGCACTTTCCAACACGGCTTGGGCCTTGGCAGTCTGTCCGGACCAGCGCAGGTTGCGCGCTAAGCCTAAAACTGCTTCGATCTCGCCGGGTTTTTCGGATATCAATTGCTCAAAATGGGCGATGGCTTCGTGATAAACTTGTGCTTCGGCGTCGCTCAATGTGCCGGTATTTAAGGGCTCAGTCGGTGCGGCGCAGGCGCCCAAAAGCAGGATAAGGGTAACTGCAGTGGTTTTGGTGGATAATGGTTTCAACATCCTGAGCCCCTAACATCATAATATCCGTTAAAATTGTATAGGCTTTTTGCGCCCATCACCACAGTGACGCCAATCACAAGGTCATTCCCTGCGGGTGCGGAAAAAGGGAATGTCCTTATAAGATGCCGGGTGTTTGTGGGGCGGTGAATTTGCCATGATGGCGCAAACAAGGAGCAAACTTCATGAGCGCACCGACCCTACCGACCACACCCCCGCAGCGCCCCACCCTGCACATCGAAGATCCCTTTGCCCGCCCGCCTATGCCCCCGTCTGGTTTTTTGGGTGGTTTTGCGCTGTTCAATTACGGCTTTCGCCCGTTCTTTTTTTTGGCCGGGCTGTTTGCGGTATTGAGCGTGGGCGTGTGGGTGCTGCTGTACACTGGCCATGTGGCATTGGGCTTGGAAGTTCCGCCCGCCCGCTGGCATGCCCATGAAATGCTGTTTGGCTATACCATGGCCGCAGTGGCGGGATTCTTTTTGACTGTGGTGCCCAACTGGACCCGCGTGAGCGCACAAAAGGGACCGGTTTTGGTGGTTCTGACGGTGCTGTGGCTGCTTGGCCGATTGGTCGAGTGGGGGCAGTCGGTACTGCCCTATGAAGCGGTGATGGTCGGCGATTTGCTGTTTTTGGTGGTGTTAAGCGCGTTGGTTGCGCGACCGCTGCTGGATCCGCAACATCGTCGCCAGTTCGTATTCGTGCCGATTTTGCTGTGTCTGATCGTGGGCAATGCCTTGATGCACTTCGATGCGCTGGGTCTTGCTGTGCTGGATATCGATTGGGGCCGACGCGGTTTGATGCTGGGGCTCGACGCCACCGTCGTATTGATCGCAGTGATGGGCGGACGGGTCACACCCAGTTTCACGTCGAGTTTTATCGGTCATGCCGATCCAAGCGTGAAGGTCCGCCAAAACCCGACCCTGGATCGATTTGTCATGGCGGCGACGTGGGCGGTGCTGGTGGTCGATCTGGTGTGGCCGGAACGCTGGCTCGGCGGTGCGGTGGCGCTGGTCGCGGCGGGGCTGCATGGGCTGCGGCTCGGCGGATGGCAGAGCCGGCGTACCATAAGCAATCCGATCTTGTGGGTACTGCATTTGGGGTATTTATGGCTGATCGTCGGCCTGGGCGTGAAGGGCATGGCGGATTTTGGCCTGATAGAGCAGGCGAATGCGCTGCATGCGCT
>JANLGW010000043.1 GCA_024653965.1 Rhodospirillales bacterium | reverse complement strand
CGGAAAATCGCGTGTTGCCGTTTTCGGCCTCGCAGATGTTCGAACTGGTGCTGGACGTCGCCCAGTACCCCCAATTTTTGCCGTGGTGCGTGGCGACGCGGGTAAAATCCAAGGACTTAGGCGACAGCGGCCAGATGGTCGCCGACATGGCGGTGGGGTTTAAGATGCTCCAGGAACGCTATAGCTCGCGCATCACGTTCGAGCGTCCGGGGCATATCCACGTCACCGACATCGGCGGGCCGTTCAAACATCTGGAAACGGATTGGGTGTTCATCGAGCGCGCCGACGGCTGCGAGGTCGATTTCAACATCGACTTCGCGTTCAGCTCCAAATTGCTGGAAACGGTCATGGGCGGCGTTTTTACCGAAGCCGCGCACAAGATGATGCAGGCTTTCGTGACGCGGGCCGAAGTAATTTACGGTTAAAGGGGCGATTTACGCTTAAGCGCGGTTAGTTCGCCGCCATTTGGTTAAGCAGGCGCAAAGCGCTTTCCACCGCCTGAAGGCGCACACGTTCGCGGTCGCCGCTGAACTGGTGGCGTTCCAGTAGGGTTTGAAAGCCTTCGCGCGCGCAGGCGATAAACACCAGTCCTGCGGGTTTGTTGTCGCTGCCCTCGGGACCGGCGATGCCGGTGATGGCGGCGCTCAAGTTGGCCTTGGCGTGGGTGAGCGCGCCTTCGGCCATGGCGATGGCGCACGGTGCGCTGGTGGCGCCGTGTTCCATGAATATATGCGCCGGAACACCCAGCAATTCGCCCTTGGATTTGTTGGAATAGGTGATGAAGCCGCGCTCGAACACATGCGATGCGCCCGCCACCGAAGTGATGCAGCCCGACAGCAATCCGCCGGTGCACGATTCCGCCACCGCCAGCCGGAGGCCCTTTTTCCGGCAGGTTGTGAACAGGTCTTCGCCCATGACATACAGCACTTCTGGATACATCATTTACCGACTCCTAGTAGAAAATATGGCCCACCGTACAGTAACACCGGATAAAGCACGGTCAAGGCAAACAGGCCTGCCAAAATGTCGTCCACCATCACGCCCCAAGCGCCGCCGATGCTGCGGTCGGCCCAGGAAATGGGCCACGGCTTGAACACATCGAACAGGCGAAACAGCACGAAGGCCAAGCCAAAGGCTATCGGGTCCAGGGGGGCGGCCAGCAAAACGATCCACTGCCCGACCACCTCGTCGATGACGATGGCGCCCGGATCGTGCGCCCCGGTGCGCTTCATAAAATCTTTTGCCGCCCAAAGGCCGACGATAAAAAAAATCACCGTTGCGGCACCCAAAATCCACGGCCCGCCGTGATCGACGAGCAGCCAGGCAAACGGCAGCGCCCCTAAAGACCCCCAAGTTCCCGGCGCTTTGGGCAGGTAGCCTGCGCCGAACCAAGTCGCCATTAACACACTCGGATGGGCCAAATTGGGGCGGGGGTTCAGGGCGGATTGAGGGGGGAGAATTTCCGTCGGTTTAGGATCGGGTGTGATGGCGGTCATGGCGCTGTACGGTTTTTCGCCGCATCCTTTGAGTCTGGACAATGCGCAGAGCATAGCGCCTTGGTTTGGATGGTAAAAGGGCTGTATCGTGGATGTTCGAATACCCCCTGTAAAGATATGGGTTCAAATATGCTCTGTAACACATTGAATCATAAGATATTAGGAATATTCGCTTGCCAGCCCTTTATGGTGAATATTGTATTAAAGCCTGTGAAATGACTTGCCAGGGGGACTTCATGCAGATACTTTTTGCGGGCATGTTCAGGACAGGGCGGCCCAGGGGGAGCTTAGCGATCCACTGCCTCAAGAGAAACCTGTCTTGCCGTGGGGGAGCCTTTCCCAGATTGTTACGCGGTTTTCCGCTGGCCCATAACCAGCGTACTTGTGCTTAGTTGAGTGTTTTTGAGATGCGCCAGCTTGTATGGGTTGCTATACGGGCAAGGGAGTGAAGGGGACGTAGGCGATGACGGAAAAACGGCGGTCTGCCCAGTCGTTTTTTGAATCGGCCCAAGATTGGGTTGATGAGCGTCTGCATATCCTGTTCCCCTTTCGTCAAATCGTTTTCCGTTCCGAAGGCCGCGTGAAGTGCCTGAACCTGACGTCGCGTCGGCAAGGCGCGGCCAGCGTTGCGCTCGTCGCTATGATCGGCTGGGTCGGGTTCACCAGCGGCAACGTGTTTATCCATGAAGTTCAACTCGCGCAGAAAGATGCGCAGATCGCCGACGTGCGGGTGGCGTATCGCTCGCTTTTGGGCGAGGTCGCGGATTACCAAAAACGCTTCTCCAACGTGGTCAGCAATCTTGAAGAAAATCACGCTTTGATGATCAAGTTGGCCGGGCAGAACACCAAGCTGCAGGACGATCTTAAGTCCCTGAGCGTTTCGCGCAAGGAGCGCGCGGATGTCGAAGCGACGCGCCTGACCATGCAAGATGACCTGAGCAGCGTTGAAAGCCAGATGCAATCGCTGGCAGAGCGCAATTTCACGCTCAAAGACGATATGTCTTCGATCGAAAGCGATCTGCAAAGCGCTCTGACACAGCGCAACACGGCGTTGTTTGAAAGTACCCAGATGCGCCGCGACATCAAGGTGTTGGAAAACCAGTTGGTGTCGATGGAAGAAAAAGAAAATACCACCGTTGAACGCCTGACCGAACAGACCGATACCTTTGTTACGTCGATGGAAAAATTGGTCGAACTGGCGGGGCTCGATGTTGAGGATCTGATGGCCGGCGATGCCGATTTGGTCGCGGGCCAGGGCGGTCCATTTATCGAATTCCAGGCCGATGATCGCCCCGGCGGACGCTTAAAGACCAAATTGCAAAACCTTGAAAATCGTTTGGCCTATTCCGAAAGCTTGCAGGCGGTGATTAAAAAAATGCCGTTTGCGGTGCCGTTGCATGGGTATTATATCACGTCCACGTATGGTAAACGCCGCGATCCCATGAACCGCCGCTGGGCGATGCATTATGGTCTGGATTTTGGCTCGACCGCAGGCGCGCCGATCTATGTGACGGCGCCGGGCAAGGTGACGGTTGCGGGCTGGAATGGCAATTTTGGCAAAATGGTTGAAGTCGACCACGGCGCGGGCATCAGGACCCGTTACGCCCACATGTCGAAATTGACGGTTAAGGTGGGACAAGAAGTTCAATTTGGGGATAAGATCGGTATTATCGGCAGCACCGGGCGCAGCACCGGCAATCATCTTCATTACGAAGTGCTGTTCCGCGATAAGGGGTTGGACCCCATGCAATTGATCAAGGCAGGGCGCTATGTTTTCAAAGAGTAAGAAAAATAACCAGCAACAAGCGGCGCAACCGCGCACGGTTCCATCCATCATCAGCTCCGATCTGCAGATCGTGGGCGATCTGGAGAGTGCAGGAGAAGTGCAAATCGATGGCATGGTCTCCGGGGACATTCGCGCCAAAGTGCTGTTGATTGGCGAGAGCGCCACGATCAACGGTGAAATTTATGCCGACACGGTACGTGTGCACGGTCGTGTTAACGGCCAGATTAAAGCCAAGTTCGTGAATTTGGCCAAAACCGCGCATGTCGTCGGTGACATCTTGCATGAAAACCTCTCCATTCAGGAAGGCGCTTTCCTGGAGGGGCATATCACTCATATGAGCGACGCCGACGTCAAAATAATGGACGCGGCCAATGGCAGGGTGCCTGTCGAGGCAAAAGCCTCGGATGCCAAGCCGGGCGAGGACCGGGTCAATCTTGTGGTGAAGGCCGGGGGGCAGATTGGCCAGCCCGCCAGGACCGCGCCGAGCATTTCGGTGCCGGGCGCGCCGAAGGCTGCATCGGGGAGTTGATTGCTTAAGTTCCGTACGGCAAACGACTGCTGCGGTGGCTCTATGGCTGCTCAAATCAAACTAAGGCCTCAAGAAACCACCTTGAAATTCGGGCTTCGCGCGATTATCAACGTGCGGGCTGATGGATAAAAGGTCCATTTTTACAATACGGTTGCCGCTTGTCGGGGGGAAAGTGCAACACTTCAGTCTCAATGAGTTTTGCGCAAGGTTAGGTAAGCTGCTGACCGTATGGCTGCTGGCGTCGATTATTGCGCTCGGCCATGGCGCAGCTGCGGCGGCTCCGGCATTTAACCTTGCTTCAAATGCTTTGGTTGCGGATGGCATCGTCACCGCAACGGACATTTGCGTGTCCGGTTCCAGCCCGGCATCCCCATCTTCCGATCATCAAAATCAACACAAACTGTGCGTGTTCCATTGCACGTTAACCGTCGCGGCGCTGACTCCAGAAGCCTGGCCTGTGGTTCAGTCGCCGAGCACCGCTTATTATATTGTTTATCCGTGGGCGGTTGAAAACCAGCTCGCTCTTTCGCGCTACCTTGTTCAGACTTCGCGCGACCCTCCCTTCTTCTCCTAACACCGTATGCCTAATGGCTAAACACCATTTCGATCCGGGGAATACCACCCCGGTTGGCGGAGCTTCGTGCTCCCAAGGTTTTAGGAGAATACTATGTTATCGCATACCGTTCGCGGGCGCCGTGCGCTCGCCTCAAGCCGTGCGCTTGTTCCGGCTACATTGACCGTATCGTTACTGGCGGGCTTGTACGCCCAGCCTGGTTTTGCGCAATCACCGACTGATTTGCCACCCGTTACCGTCGATGTGGTGGAAGAAGAAAAAAAAGTTGATGAGAAAGGCGCCAAACTTTTAGGTAAGACGACAATCAAGGAAGCGGACATCGCACCTAAGCGGCTTTCCACCAGTGACACTGCAAAACTGCTTAAGGATGTGGCGGGCGTAAGCCTATATTCTGCGGGTGGCGTATCCAGTCTGCCAGCGATCCGCGGCATGGCTGATGATCGTATCAAAACCACCATCAACGGAATGCCTGCCGCTGCGTCCTGCCCCAACCACATGAATCCGACCCTGTCTTATGTCGATCCAAACGATGTGGCAAAGATCGAGGCGCTTGCGGGTGTCACTCCGGTCAGCGCGGGCGGCGATAGCATTGCTGGCTCCATCAACGTGGAGAAAGCCAAACCGACCTTTGCGGCTTTGGGCGAGGGTTTGCATACCCAGGGGCGCCTGTCGACGGCGTACCGCAGCAATAACCATAGCATGACGGCCTCTGGCGATGTGGCCGCAGCGACGGAAAACTTCAGCATCGGTTATAACGGATCGTGGACGCAGGCGGGCGATTACCACCGCGGCGGCAAGGGTGAACCCGTGTTGACCAGTAAGTACATGGTTAAAAATCACGCTCTAACTGCGGCAGTAGAGAAAGACGGCCATTTGATCATCGTCGAGGGCGGGCGGCAGTCCATCCCTTACGAGGGTTTTCCCAATCAGCGTATGGACCTGACCGGCAACACCTCTGATTTTGCCAATGGCCGTTACGAGGGGGAATTCGGCTGGGGCATGCTGGACGGGCGCGTCTATGTGCGCGATACCACGCACGAAATGAACTTTATCGGCAGCATCAAGGGCGCGAGCATGCCCATGAACACAGACTCTCTCGAGTGGGGGTATTTGGTGAATGGCGAAATATCGCTTTCCGAACGCGACACTTTGCGCGTCGGCAACGGATTTAATCACTTCCGTCTGGATGATTGGTGGCCGTCGATCGGTGGCATGATGATGGGCCCCAACGATTTTTGGAATATCGCCGATGGCCAGCGCGATCGTCTGGGCACTTTTGCCGAATGGGAAGCCGGGTGGACGGATCAATGGACGACCCTGGTGGGGGTGCGTAACGATACGGTGTGGATGAATACGGGTGACGTGCAGGGTTACAACACGACTGCGACCTATTCCACTGACGTGGCCGCCTTCAATGCGTTAGACCGCAAAAAGACCGATGCCAATTTCGATTGGAGCGCGCTCGCGCGTTACGAAGCCGACGCCTCCAGCACCTACGAGGCCGGACTTGCCCGCAAGACCCGATCTCCCAACTTGCATGAACGGTACTCGTGGTCCACTGGGGCGATGGCCATGAATATGAACAACTGGGTTGGTGATGGTAACGGTTACATCGGTGATATTAACCTCAAGCCGGAAGTCGCTCATACCTTGAGCGTTAGCGCGGATTGGCACGATCCGGCCCGCAAGACCTGGGGCGTTAAAGTCACGCCGTATTTTACCGTGGTGAAAGACTACATCGACGCCGACCGTCGTACGGGCCAGACGGCCACCACCGATTTCATCAAGCTGCAATTGGCCAACCACGATGCCCGTTTGTACGGGGCAGATGTCAGCGGCGATTTGGAAGTTTGGGAACGCTCCGACTATGGCCGTGGTGTGGTCAAGGCCGCCGTGGGGTTGGTGAAGGGTGAAAACACCGATACCAATGCCAGCCTATATAACATCATGCCCCTGCATGGCCGGATTGCCTTGGAGCATAACCTCGGCGGATGGAGCAACGCCATCGAGTTTGAGGGGGCGCTTAGCAAAAGTGATGTCTCGCAAACCCGCAATGAAATCGAAACACCGGCCTACGGTTTGATGCACTTACGTACGGGCTACGAGTGGGACAACATCTCGCTGAATGCCGGGGTGGAAAACGTATTCGACAAGCTCTACCACCTGCCGTTGGGCGGCGCGGATATGGCCGATAGCGGTTCCAAATGGGGCTACAACGTGTTCGGGGCAGGGCGTTCATACGTCGCTGGTGCCACCGTACGATTCTAAAAGGCGAGGGAACTACCGACCTCCGTGCGCGAGCATGGGGGCCGGGCCGCCCTAGAGCATCTCCCATGGGGAAGCCAGTATGATCATCCTTAATGGATCGTTCTTGAGAGGGCCCGAGAGCATGTTAAGGCATGAAGACCGCCTTGGCCGGTTTGCTCTGGCGGCATCTTTCGTTTTGCACGGCATGGCTTTATTGAGCTGTCTCGTGTTGCCTCAATTCTTGGGCGGCAGGGACGCCGCGGATAAAACGATGATGGTTGATCTTGTCTTTACACCGCCGCCTCCCGCTGCGGAGCCGCCATCGCTTCAGACCGAGTTGCCTGTATTTCCTGAACCGGTTGCGCCTCAAAAGGTTTTGGAAGAACCTGTTCCGCCCTCTCCTGTTGCTAAGCCCATTTTGATCAGGAAACCTGCCCCCCCCGATCATGTAGCCAATGAGGCCCAAGCCACTGTGGAAGTTAAACCCGTTGTGAACAATGTTCCCCCTCAGGCGGCGAACCAGGTTGCCCAGGATGTTGCCCTGGCGGTACGGGAAGCAGAGCTTAGAGCGTACTCAGAAGCGGTGTGGAAACATATCCTTCGCCATAAGCCCGCCACCGCGCGCGAGCCGGGAACGGTGACGTTACGTTTTTTGATCGCCCATGACGGCAGCCTGCTTCGTGCCGAGGTTGCCGTTTCGAGTGGTTTTTCCGCACTGGATGCACTGGGCCTGGATACGGTGCGCCGTGCGGCTCCCTTTCCGTCACCTCCACAAACGGCGGATGCGCCGCTGCTATTTAACTTGCCCTTCCAGTTTCGCTAGTGTCCTGCCCTAGAAATGCATGGCCAAATACAGGGCCAAATACAGGGCTTTTATTTCTGGGATAAGCAGGCCACTAATATATCGAATCTAGGGTGGTTCAGTTAATCTTGGGAAGATGTGCCTTCGGCGACGCGGTTTGGCTTTAGGCGCGTGCGATAGACCGACAGGTTTTCCAACACGCGCTGCACGTAGTTGCGGGTTTCGGTATAGGGAATCAATTCGACCCAATCGATGATGTCGATTTCGCCTTTGCGCGGGTCACCGAACATGCGCAGCCAACGTTTCACCCGTTGGGGGCCGGCGTTGTACGCCGCAATCGCCATGGGGTACGAGCCATCGAAGTCTTTGATCACGTCCGACAGATAAACTTGGCCGATGATCAGGTTGTAGGAGGCATCCCCCGTTAGGCGGTCGCGGTCATAGGGCATGCGGTTGGCTTTGGCGACGGCCTTGGCGGTTGCGGGCATCACCTGCATCAGCCCCTGTGCCCCGACATGACTTTGCGCGCGGGTGTAAAATTCGCTTTCCTGGCGGATGACGGCCAAGACCAACGGGGCTTCTACGCCGCCGCCGTTTTTATGCGGCAGCGGGATCGGCAAATCGAGCGCCGGATAGCCCAACGCCCCCAGCGGCGCGCCGTCTCGTTCGGCAGCTTTGGACAAACGGATGGCGATGTCCGGGCGACCGTGTGCGGCGGCGAATGCCGCGCTCAACGACCGCCACGCAGGCGCCGGGTCGGCATCGCTCAAGTGCTGTAAAAACGGACGCATGCGGTCTTTTTCGCCAATCTCGGCAAGGATTTGCGCCGCCCGCTTCATCGGGTGTTCGTTGAAGGTTTGTTTCATGATCGGCGAGGCTGCGGGCGGGCTTAAGTCGGGATGAACGACATCGGCCAGCCCCAGTTTCGCGCGCGCCAGTTGCCCATAATAGGTGGTGGAATGTTTGGCGGCATCTTCCATCCATTTTCTGGCGTCTTGATCTTGTTTCAGCACCTGGGCCGCGCGTCCGGCCCAGTAGGCGCCGCGCGCCACGGAAACGGGGTAGTTCACCACCGCATGCATATGGGTGAAATGCTCCAACGCGCGGGTCGGGTTTTTGAGAAACCGCAGGGCAATCCAACCGCTGATCCATTCGGCCTCGGAATACGCTTCGGCTTCTTTGGCGCTGAGGCCATGTCTGCTGGCAATCAAGTAGGCTTCTTTGGATTTGCCCTTTTGCAGCAGATGGCGCGTGATCGCGGCACGCTCGACCCACCATTTGTCGGGACGCACCGGATCGCCGGTTAAGTCTTTCAGCAGTGCCGCCGCGTCATCTAAGCGCTCTTTGCGCCGCCGCCAGCGCAGACGTTCGTAGGTCAGCCCTGGATCGTTCAGCAGTTTCGGCGCATTTTTTTGCAAGTCCGTGAGGGCTTTGTCCACGTTGCCTTCGCGTTTCATCAGCAACAGGCGCGCCGTTGCCACCTTGCGGGTGGTTTCGTCAACCCGCAACAATTGCCGGCGTGCGGCACCATCCAGTTCCTCCCAGATCAGGCGATCCAATCGCCGGATATGGTCTTCCTTGCTGAGCAACTTGGAATGGTGGGCATAAAATTGCTTTTCTTGGGTTTTGTTGAGTTCTTCTTCCACCCACAGTTTGCGCAGTTTAGCCTTTGCGCGATCCACTTGGTTCAATGCCAACAGCGCTTCGGCCTCGCGGATGCGCCCCGCCGTGGAGAGCGGCCCGCCCATGGTCTCGAACCATTTCAGCACGTCTTTCGGCGGTATTTTTTCGGGCATGGTTTCTTCGGCTTTTTTCAGCAACGTAACCCGCTGCGGCCAATCGCCATGATGTTCGAGAAACGCTTTGACGTCGCCGAAGTGAGCGGGGGAGTGTGATGCGGTGATGTAGCTCCACACTAAAACGCGCACGACGTCGGGATTTTTGACGTTGTGCGTGAGGCGCAAGGCATCTTTGAAGAGGTTGCGGTCGATGGCCCTAAAGACATCCTTCGCGGCCTTGACGTCGGCCTTGGTGACGATTTCGGCATATGCGGGCGCACTTAAGCACAGCATGACCCATAACAGGGCCAATAGCGGGGCCAACAGCGGGGCCAATAGCAAGCGCGGGGCGCTAAGGCCCCGAAAACGCCGAATCTTGAGGATGGTTTTTTCGGCCAATGCCGACACGGTGACGTCCTTCTTGTTGGGGGTCCAGAGCGGAGCCCAGAATCGTTGCTTAAGGTTACGCCGAAAGTGTTAACGTCTCAAGCTGGGGCGCACAATATGCCGTATGTTGGGCTGGACGCAGGGCGGTTGAAGGGTTAAGTTCGCCGCCTTGGAATATGACCGCACCCCCAGGAGTATCGTGATGTATAAGGGTTCTTTCGTCGCCCTGCTGACGCCATTTAAGAACGGCCAAGTCGATGAGGCCGCCTTTCAGTCTTTTGTCGAATGGCAGATCAAACAAGGCACCAACGGTTTGGTGCCGTGTGGAACCACGGGTGAATCGCCGACGCTGAGCCATGATGAGCATAAGCGTGTCGTTGAACTGTGCATCGAAGTCAACGCTGGGCGCTTGCCTGTCATGGCGGGTGCCGGGTCGAACTCGACCGTCGAGGCCATCGATTTGGCGAAGCATGCCGAAAAAGCTGGGGCTAATGCGGTGTTGGTGGTGACACCGTACTATAACAAGCCGACACAGGAAGGCCTGTATCAGCATTTTAAGGCGATCAATGATGCCGTGAGCATCCCCATTTTTATCTACAACATTCCCGGTCGCTCGGTGATCAACATGAACCTGGACACCATGAAACGATTGGCGGAGCTGCCAAATATCGCAGGCGTAAAAGACTCGACTTCTAATCTGCAATTGCCGATTGAAGTTACACGTGAAATTGGTCCGGATTTCTGCCAAATGTCGGGCGAGGACGGCACCGCCATCCCGTTCCTAGCGGCGGGCGGTCACGGCTGTATTTCCGTGACCGGCAATATTCTGCCCAAGCTCTGCGCCGAACAACACGCGGCGTGGAATGCGGGCGACGTTGCCCGCGCCATGGACATTCAGTTGAAACTGATCAACGTCCACAAGGCGATGTTCTGCGAAAGCAATCCTGGACCGGTCAAGTATGCAGCCTTCCTGATGGGCTTGTTCAGCGCTGAAATGCGTCTGCCGCTGGTGGAAATCTCGGACGCCTCCAAGGCCCAGGTCGAAGCCGCGCTCAAGGGCGTTGGCCTGCTCCGCTAAGCGCGGGTGGCCAAGGGGGCATCATGGCCAAAAGCAGCAAGAAAAAAGGCCCGTTGGGAACCATCGCCGCGCAAAATCGCAAGGCGCGCCACGACTATTTCATCGAAGACACCTTTGAAGCCGGCATCATGCTGATGGGCTCGGAGGTCAAATCGCTGCGTCGCGGATCGTCGAGCATCGGCGAAGCCTACGCCCAGGAAAAAGAGGGGGAACTTTACCTGCTGAATGCCTATATCCCCGAATATGCCCCGGCCGCCGCGCACACCGGCCATGAAGATCCCCGGCGTCCGCGCAAGCTGCTGTTGCACAAACGCGAGATCGCCAAGTTGAAGATGTCCACGGCGCGCGAGGGTTATACCCTGGTGCCGCTTTCGATCTTTTTCAACGATCGCGGCATGGCCAAGGTGGAGTTGGGCTTGGGCAAGGGCAAAAACAAAGGCGATAAGCGCCAGACATCCAAAGACCGCGACTGGAAACGCGATAAAGCGCGGTTGATGTCGAATAAAAACGGGTAACCTTCGCCAATCTTGCGGCGAAAGGTGCGCCGGAGGACCGAGGTTATGAGCGAAAACGATGATAAGCCCCAGCGGGGCGGCGAACCCGGACGGTTGGACGCGGCGTTGGCGGGCGACGCCGAGGGCAGCGTTCTCGGCTCGATCAAACAAAAACTCATCGATACCAAGCAGCGCTGGGCTGCCGAAGGGCGCGCCTTGACGGGTGAAAAACCCGCTGCGTCACCGGCGGATCGTCCGCGTCTGCCGCCGGGCCAGCGGCTGACGAAGGATTTCCCGGTGCTCGATTTGGGCGTGCAGCCGCCCATCGAGCCCAAAGATTTTCGCCTGACCGTGTCGGGGCTGGTGGAAAATCCCATCGATTGGGGCTGGGAGGAATTTCAGGCCCAGCCGCAGGTGCAAATGACCACCGACATTCACTGCGTCACCACTTGGTCGCGGTATGACAACGTGTGGGAAGGGGTGTCGGGCCAGCACTTTTTGGCCATCGTCAAACCCAAACCCGAAGCCAAGTTCATGATCTTTCATAGCCACGACGGCTATACCACCAACGTGTCCATTCAAGCCTTTGCGGAACCCAACGTGATCTTGGCGCACCGCTGGAATGGCCAGCCCATCAGCCGCCAGCACGGCGGCCCGGTGCGCCCCATTATCCCTAAGCTCTATTTGTGGAAAAGCGCCAAGTGGGTCAAACACATCACGTTTTTGGACAAGGACGCGCCCGGCTTTTGGGAAGTGCGCGGGTATCACAACGACGCCGACCCATGGAAGGAACAACGCTATGGCTAAGGTTTTGGCGTTTTTATTGGCCCTGCTGGGGATGTTGCCCGCGTCGGCGCAAGCCGCCGGATCGGCTCACGATTTCAGCTTTACGTCCATCGATGGCGAACCTTTGCCGTTGAGCGCCTATAAGGGCAAAGCGGTGCTGGTGGTGAACACCGCGTCGCTATGCGGTTTTACGCCTCAGTATCAGGCGTTGCAGGCGCTGTGGCAGCGTTACGAGGCGCGCGGGTTGGTGGTCTTAGGCGTGCCATCCAACGATTTTGGCGGCCAGGAGCCGGGCTCCAGCGCCGAGATCAAAACGTTTTGTGATACCAACTATTCCATCACCTTCCCACTGGCGGACAAGGAAGTCGTGTCGGGCGACGGCGCACATCCATTTTATCGCTGGGCGCGCGCGCAACTGGGCGTGTTGGCTGCGCCCAAGTGGAATTTCCATAAATACTTGATTGCCCCCGACGGCAGATTGGTCGATTGGTTTGCCACGACCACCAAACCCGATGATACCAAGGTTATTCAAGCTATCGAAAAAGTGCTGCCCTAGGCGACGACTTTCATGAAATGATTGTACAATCTGCGTTTGAGCTTTATGAGGCAAAAATAGGGCTGAAAATTGATGTCTGAACTGTTCGATGTGCATGGGCCGTTCACCACGGGCCATGCGGATATTGATGCCGAGCACGACCAGCTCCATTTTCAAGCCAAGCGGCTGGCGATGATGCTTGCGCGTGGGGAGGATATGGTTGCGACGACAGCCGTGCTCGCCAATTTCATCACCCTGCTGGAAACGCATTTCAAACATGAAGAAATGTATTTCGGCGTGTTGGAACCCCATCGCGCCGAAGCGCATCGCAATGAACATAAAATGCTGGTTTTGTCGCTAAAACTGTTCGCCAAAAGCGTCAAGGAACGCGATGACCTGGAAAACTGGACCGACTTTGTCAGTCTTGATGATTTATTGTTAAAACATGCTATCTTATTCGACCTTGAGTTGCGCCCCTGAGATTAACTTTATTGACCATCGTTGGCTTCGTTTGTTGTCATTCATACGTAGGTATGCTCTATAATAATATCAATTAGATGGGCTTATGGTTTGGAATGATTCGATAATGACGAACATGCTGTCACTTCGGACCAAGTTGATCAGTTTGGTCACGATCATTTTGTTGGCGGGCTTCTTTGCCACCAATATTTTGAACTATCAGGTTTCCAAGGGGGCCTTGCGCACGACGGTATTGGACAACGAATTGCCGTTGTCGTCCAACAACGTTTATTCGGAAATTCAGGCGGATCTGCTGCGCCCCATTTTCATTTCATCGCTGATGGCCAACGATACTTTCGTTCACGATTGGTCGAGGGATGGCGAGCAAGACCCGTTGCGCATGGTGCGCTATCTCAAGCAAATCCGCGACCAGTACAAAACCTTTACGTCGTACTTCATTTCCGCCCAGACGCTGCGTTATTACCATTTCGAGGGTGTGTCGAGGCAGCTGGATGAGGCCAACCCGGAAGATTCCTGGTTTTTTGACGCCAGCCGGGCGAGCGAACCCTACGTCGTCAACGTCGACTACAACTACCAGCAAGGCCGCGCCATCACCATTTTCATCAATTACCGGGTGCTTGATTCCGACGGTACGTTTCTCGGCATCACCGGGGTCGGCTTGCAGTTGGACAGCGTGGCGCGGTTGGTCAAAGAATATCAAACCAATTTCCGCCGTAACGTCTATTTCGTCGACGAAAAAGGGTTGATCAAGGTTCACGCCAATCCCGCATACGTGGGCATGACCAACATTCACGATCTGGCGGGGCTTGGCCCGATCACCGATCAAGTCTTGGGCGAGGATCGCGGCTCGTATACCTACAATACCGCGGATGATACTATTTTGCTCACCACGCGCTATATCCCTGAATTGAAATGGTATTTGTTCATCGAGCTGCCGGAATCCCAAGCGCTGAAGGACATGCAGCAAGGGTTCTTGCGCAACTTGGCCATCGCGCCGGTGGTCATCGTGCTGACCATTTTGCTGATTGGTTATTCCATCAACATCTTCCAGCGCCGCTTGGAAGAAATGGCCATTACCGACAAGCTGACGGGGCTGAACAACCGCGAGTTTTTCGATGTGTCGTTGAATCAAAGCATCAAACGGTTTCATCGCGACAGGCAGATTTTCACCTTGCTGATGATCGATATCGATCACTTCAAGCCGATTAACGACAAAAAGGGGCATCTGGCTGGGGACGCCGTGATCCGTCGCGCGGCTGAAATCGTGGCCGATAGGGCGCGTGAAAGCGATATCGTGTGCCGGTGGGGCGGAGAGGAATTCATGATCCTGGCCGCAAACTGCAATCTGCAAGATGCACACCGTTTGAGCGAGGCTATCCACGAAGCCGTTCGCGGTGAGACCTTCTTTGCCGATGATCCAGACCATAAAGTGACGGTGAGCCAGGGCATTACGGAAGTGCGCGCCGATGACGACGAAGAAACGTTGCTCGCGCGGGTCGATAAGGCGATGTACAAAGCTAAAGATGCGGGCCGGAACCGCACCGAGGCGTTGTAATGCGCATCGGTCCGCTGGTGGCCTGAGCGCGCTTGGGGCGCCGTGATGGGGGGCTATATGCCTGTTTTGCATTTACAAGATGCGGTGCTGCAGCACGCCGAGTGGTGGGATGCGTTTGAGGCCTTTTTGCACGCCGACCCCAATGCCGCCATCCATGCCCCAGAACGTCAAGACGTCGCCCGGGATGATCGTTGCGCCATTGGGCAGTGGCTACACGGCGACGGGGCGCAGTTTTCCAATCTTGCGGCCTATCAAATGGTCAAAAATCTTCATAAAGAACTGCACGATCTGTCGGGCATGGCTTGGCAGGCTCGGGTCGCGGGGAACCTCGCCTTGATGGAAACCGTGATCGGCGATATCCACAAAATCCGCCATGATTTATTCATGGCATGGGATGCCCTCAACGATATCATCGGCGGTTACGATTAGGCTCCGCTCTTGCCGGGATGGCCTTGCCGAGAGGGCGCGGGAGGGGTAATCTTGCTGCACTGCAACAAAGACAGGCCCAATAAAAACAGGCCATGGAGCGCTCCCTCATGACGGACCAGCCCAAACAACTGCTGCATCTGGTATTCGGCGGACACGTGAAAAACCCGTTGGGGGTAGAGTTCGACGATCTGAAGAATCTCGATATCGTGGGCATTTACCCCAACAACGCCGAAGCGTTAAACGCTTGGCGGGCCAAAGCGCAGGGCAGCGTCGACGATGCCAATATGAAATACGTGGTGGTCCATCTGCATCGTGTGCTGGACGACCCGGAAAATCAGAAATAACTTTAATAAAGTTATCTAGGGCCGGATCGCTTTAGGTGGATCGCTTATGTGATCCCATCTAAAGCGTGAATCCGCCCCTATCCATATGTTAGAGGGCGATTCACGCAATAGGTTGAAGCATTTTTGCTTCAACCTAATCCGATCGCACTCTAATCATCTGAATTATCAGTAATTATTTTTCCGTCAAGCTCGCGTTTGTGCTTTTCGCGCGCGGCTTCGTCTTTGTCTTTATCGGCTTTGCTGCGGCCGAATTTGATCCGGTTGTCGTGCGCCTTTTTCGTCTGGTCCGCGCGGGTTTTGCCTTTGCGAAACTGGTTTAAGTTGACGACATCGGCCATGGGCGCTGTCTCGCTGTTTCGCTGTTTCTGGGGGGGGGGATTTTAAGCTTTCGGCTCTGCGTTCAGCAGGTAATCCGCCGCCTGCACATAATCGGTAAAGTGTGGGTAACCCGGAAAATCATCCAACACGTTTTGCGGCGCATGGAAAAAAGCGCCGACGTTGGCCGCTTGGATCATGCCGGCATCGTTGTAGCTGTCGCCCATGGCGGAGGTGAAGAAATTTAGCGTTTTCAATGCATTGACGGATTTTGTCTTGTGATCCGTGGTGCGCAGGCGATAGCCCGTGATACGCCCGTCGTCGGCCACGTCGAGGTAATGGCAAAACAGGGTCGGGCGGCCCAATTGTTCCATCAGCGGTTTGGCGAAGCCGTAAAAGGTATCGGACAAGATGATCACTTGGGCGTGGCCGCGCAGTTCGTCGAGAAAGTCCTTGGCGCCGTCCATCGGGCCCATATCGGCGATGACGCTTTGAATCAGGTCCATCTTGATGCCGTGTTGATCCATGATCTTCAGGCGATGGCGCATCAGTTCGTCGTAATCTTTGATGTCGCGGGTGGTGAGGCGCAGTTCCTCGATGCCCGTTTTGGCGGCGACGCCGAGCCAGATTTCGGGGACCAAGACCCCCTCCATGTCCAAACAAATCACGCGCATCGGAAATCCTTCGAGGAATCGGTTAAAGGGTGCGGCGATCCTAACAAATACGTCCTTTAAAGCAACGCTTTGAACACCGCTTCGAACATTTCTTCGCTGAGCCTACCGGTATTGGTGTTGTAGCGCGAGCAGTGGTAACTGTCGGCCAGCACCAGCCCGCCGCCCAAATCGTGCAGTGCGCCATGGGCGAACGGGAAGGCCGATTGTTTGAGGCCCAGCGCCTTGAGCACCGCGTTATGGCTGACCAGTCCCAGCGATACGATGGTTTCAAGGTGAGGCATGGCTTTGATTTCCGCCATTAAAAAGGGCTGGCACGCTGCTACTTCGTCTCCGGTCACCTTGTTTTGCGGCGGCACACAGCGCACCGCATTGGTGATGCGGGCATGGGTCATTTTCAGCCCGTCATTTGCGGTTTGTCCATAATTTCCTTGGGCGAGGCCGAATTTCAGCAACGTGGCATAGAGCAGATCACCCGCCCAATCGCCGGTGAAGGGTCTGCCGGTGCGGTTGGCGCCCTTCAAACCCGGTGCCAGCCCCACGATGAGGATTTTTGCGTCTAGTGGGCCGAAGCTGGGCACCGGCGCATTGTAAAAATCGGGATAAAGGGCGCGGTTGTCGCAGCGAAAAGCCGCCAGACGCGCACATTTTACGCAGTCCAGTGCGGGTTCCCAGGCGTTCATGGCGGACCTTAAGCCAGATTGTCGAAGTCGCCGGGGGTTTTGATCGGTTGCAGATCATCGCCATCGTCGCCGCCGTCGGTGTTATCATCCCCCACGGTCGGAGAACCGCGAAAATCATCGCGTTGCGGACGTTGCGGGCGATCCCCGTTGCGCCCGATGGCAGCCTGCAGGTCAGTCAGTTCAATGAAGTGGTCGGCCTGACGGCGCAATTCGTCGGCGATCATGGGTGGCGACGATTTTACCGTGCTCACCACCGTACAGCGCAACCCCTTGCGCTGCACCGCTTCGAGCAGGCGGCGAAAGTCGCCATCGCCGGAAAACAGCACGATATGGTCCAAATGCGGGGCCATTTCCATCACGTCGATGGCCAGTTCGATGTCCATATTGCCTTTGATTTTGCGCCGCCCGGTGGCGTCGGTGAATTCCTTGGTGGGTTTGGTCACCATGGTGTAGCCGTTGTAATCGAGCCAATCGACTAAGGGACGCAGCGGTGAATATTCGGCTTCATCCATCAACGCGGTGTAATAGAGCGCGCGCACCAAGTGGCCCTTGGAAGCGAAATGTTCCAACAGGCGTTTGTAATCGATGTCGAAATCCAGCGCCCGCGCGGCGGCGTAAAGGTTTGAACCGTCGATAAAAAGGCCAAGACGCTCCTGAGGATAGAAAATCATTTCAAATAATCCCTTGTAAAAAATAGAAAATAACCTATCCGCAATAATTCGGATGTCTTATAGGTAAGCGGTGTACCTAAGCTCCGCAAGGAAAAAACGTGATCTCATCCGTGACTCCGCTGGCCCCCATTTTAATCGGCGTCGGCGCCAATTTATCGTCAGAGCGTTTCGGCACGCCGCTAGAAGCCTGCGACGCGGCGCTCAAAGCCTTGAATACGGCCCATGGCGTGCGGGTAGTGGCCCGGTCGCGCTGGTTCAAAAGCGCGCCGGTACCGATGTCGGACCAGCCGTGGTTTATCAACGGTGTGGTGCGGGTCGAAACGGAACTTTCCCCGCTGGCGCTGCTCGATACCCTGCATGCCATTGAGGCGAGTTTTGGGCGGGTGCGTACGGTTCCCAATGCACCACGGGTGCTGGACCTGGATTTGCTGGCCTATGGGGAGGTGATATTAGGCGAAGCGGAGGAGGGCGGGGCGCGCATTCCCCATCCGCGCCTGGAAAGCCGGGCGTTTGTCGTGCTGCCCTTGAATGATATAGCGTCCGATTGGGTACACCCGGTGAGCCGCCGCAATCTGGCCAAAATGATGGCCGAATTGTCCCCGGATCAAGTGTGCCGCCCACTCGAATAACGCAGGTGCAAAAAAGTGGGCTAATTATCTTGCGTTACGCTTCGCAAAGCCATATATAATCCGCAGATTCACAACGTTTTTTACTGGAGTTCCCCCGATATGGCCCGTGTTACGGTCGAAGACTGCGTTTTGAAGATTCCCAACCGTTTCGAACTGGTGATGACCGCCGCCCAGCGCGCGCGTGATATTGCCGCCGGTGCGAGCCTGACGGTCGACCGCGATAATGATAAAAATCCAGTTGTCGCCTTGCGTGAAATCGCCGACGAAAGCGTGGATTTTGCTGAACTGGAAGAAACCCTGATTAAGGGCTTGCAGCGTTACGTCGAAAGCGACGAGCCGGAAGAGGACGAAATGGACGTTCAGGCCCTGGCGCTTGATGTGAGCGGCGAAAGCTACGTGGCCAATGATGACGACGAAGTCGAAGAAGACGAATTGACCATTCACGACGTCGCCGCCGAAGACGTTCAGGCTGCGATGGATGAAGCTGAAGCCATGATGGAAGGTGCCGAAGCTAAGGAGGACTAAGGATGATCGGGCGTGCTCTACAGCATTGCATGGCGCGCCGTTCCGTATTTCTCGGGGCCCCGGCTCCCAAAAATCTGCACTTAAAGCCCTTCGCACAGTCGCCAATCGGCGAGGTTGAGCGGAGGGCTTTTTCATGATCCGCCAGTTTGAACTTGTCGAACGCATCAAGTCTTATGATCCGCAAGCCGACGAGGATTTGATCAACCGCGGTTATGTGTTCGCCATGAAGGCGCACGGCAGCCAGACCCGCGCATCGGGCGATCCCTATTTTTCCCACCCCCTTGAAGTCGCTGGCATTTTGACCGGGTATCGGTTGGATGCCGCGACCATCGTCACGGCGCTGCTGCACGACGTGGTGGAAGATACCAGTGCCACCCTTGAAGACATTGAACGCCTGTTCGGCGCGGAAGTCGCCAAATTGGTAGACGGCGTCACCAAATTGACGCAAATCGAAATGCAGTCCGACCACGCCAAGCAGGCGGAAAATTTCCGTAAATTGCTGTTGGCGATGTCGGAGGACATCCGGGTGCTGTTGGTGAAGTTGGCCGACCGCCTGCACAACATGCGCACGCTGCACTTCATCAAAAACATCGATAAACGCAAACGCATCGCAACCGAAACCATGGAAATCTTCTCGCCGCTGGCCGAACGCATCGGCATGCAGGAAATGAAGAACGAATTGGACGATTTGGCGTTTTCCGAAATCAACGGCGAAGCGCGCGATTCGATCATGACACGCCTCAATTACCTGCGTGACGAGGGCAAGACCATCGTCCCCGGCATCATCGCGGAATTGACCCACACCCTTAAAGAAGCCGGCGTCGACGCTCAGGTGTCGGGGCGGGAAAAAACCGCGTATTCCATCTGGCGCAAGATGCAGAAAAAAGACGTTCCGTTCGAGGCCTTGTCCGATATCATGGCGTTTCGCATTGCGGTCGACAATATCGACGACTGTTATAAGGCACTGGGCGTCATCCACAACGAATACCGTGTCGTTCCGGGGCGCTTCAAAGATTACATCTCGGTGCCGAAGCCTAACGGTTATCAGTCTTTGCATACCGGCATCATCGGGCCGGAGCGCCACCGTATCGAGATTCAAATCCGCACCAAATCGATGCACGAAATCGCCGAAAGCGGTGTTGCCGCGCATTGGCGCTATAAATCGGATGGCGGGGAGGCTGGCAAGCAAACCGAAGGCAAGCAGTATCGCTGGCTGCGCGAATTGCTGGAAATTTTGGAAAACGCTGCCGAACCCGAAGAGTTTTTGGAACACACCAAGCTGGAGATGTTTCAAGACCAGGTGTTTTGTTTTACGCCCAAGGGCGATTTGATCAATTTGCCGCAGGACGCGACGCCGGTGGATTTCGCCTACGCCGTACATACCGAAGTGGGGGACCGCTGCGTCGGAGCAAAGATCAATGGGCGCATGATGCCGCTGCGCACCCGCCTGAAAAACGGCGACCAAGTGGATATCGTGACGTCCAAGAGCCATACCCCGTCTCCGACGTGGGAAAACTTCGTCGTCACCGGCAAGGCGCGGGCGCGGATCCGGCGTTATGTGCGTCTGAAGGAACGCGACCAATACATCGAATTGGGCCAAGCGATGCTGGAGCGCGTCTTCCTCGAAGAAGATTACCCCATGACCGAAAAAGGCCTGAAGGGGGTGCTCAAGATTTTTCTTCAAGATACGATGGATGATCTTCGGGCAGAGGTCGGCATGGCGCATCTCGCCGCGCGCGATGTGCTGGAAGCGGTTTACCCTGGGGCCAAAAAGAAAGCGAACGAGCACAAGACCTCAAAGGTCGTGCCGCTTTCGCGCGCCCGGGCTAAACAGGCCAAGGGGGAATATAGCGGCATTCCCATTAACGGCCTTATTCCCGGCATGGCGGTGCATTATGCGGGCTGCTGTCATCCCTTGCCGGGCGATCGCATCGTCGGCATCATCACCACCGGCAAGGGCGTCACCATTCACACCATCGATTGCGATATGCTGCATCAGTACGAAGAGCAGCCGGAGCGTTGGATTGACGTGTCGTGGGAATATGACGCCGAACATCCCGATGCGCACGTCAGCCGCGTGCATTTGACATTGCTCAATGTATCGGGCGCTTTGGGCGAATTGGCCAACGTGATCGCCCGCAGCGAAGGCAATATTTCAAACTTGAAAATTTTGACGCGGTCGACCGATTTTTACGACATGCTGGTGGATGTCGAGGTGCGCGACGTCAAACATTTGACCGAAATTATCGCCGCATTGCGCGCCAATCCGGTGGTCAACACCATTGAGCGCGCCAGGGGATAGGTGCATGGGGATAAGGTGAATGGAGTTGGTTTGTTTCACTGCGGCGTGGGTGTTGTGTCCACATTCTGTAAACATCTTTGACTTATAGTGCGGGCATGTTTTTACGACGCCAAAAATTATCGGTCTTTCAGCGCGTGCGCGAATTTTTCTGGCCTACCGCCGGATGGCATCGCTCGACCCGTTATGTGTTTCACCGGGTGGCGCGTATTCCGGGTTCCGCCTATTCGCTGGCGGGCGGGTTCGCGTGCGGCGCGGCGATTTCGTTTACCCCGTTTATCGGCCTGCATTTTGTGCTGTCGGCGTTGCTGGCCTATATCTTGCGCGCCAACATCATCGCCAGCGCCATCGGCACCGTGGTCGGCAATCCGTGGACGTTTCCCTTCATCTGGGTGGGGGTGTTCAACGTCGGCAACTGGATCTTGCGCGCCGACGGGAT
Source organism: Rhodospirillales bacterium (assembly GCA_024653965.1). GTDB lineage: Bacteria > Pseudomonadota > Alphaproteobacteria > Rhodospirillales > Magnetovibrionaceae > JANLGW01. The sequence continues at coordinate 72,480 of JANLGW010000043.1, read as the reverse complement.
GGCGGCTGAGGAAATCGATTTTCTCGACGTGCTGACCGCAAGCATGAAAGCATTGCATAACCTTGATTTTGTGTTTTTGTTTGATACTGCCAGGCCGGTGCTGCTGCCGATGTTGGTGGGCTGCGTGCCGATCGCCGTGGTGGTGTGGTTCATTTTTTATTTGCCTCTGCGTCCGATGATTTCCAAGTACCAAGCGGCCCGTCATCACAAGCGCACGCACAAATTGGTTAGGCGTGAAATGAAACCGCCGCACGCGCAAGAGGAGACGTCGTTATGAGCCACAAACTTCGCTTAGGCATCAACATCGATCATGTGGCGACCATTCGCAATGCGCGCGGTTGCGGTTATCCCGACCCGGTGCGTGCGGCAAAACTTGCCGTTCAAGCGGGTGCCGACGGCATCACCGCGCACCTGCGTGAAGATCGCCGCCACATCACCGACGACGACATCACGCGTTTGTGCCATGAAATCTCTCAGCCGTTGAATTTGGAAATGGCGATGACTGATGAAATGCTGCAAATCGCGTTGCGCCATAAACCGCATGCGGCGTGCATCGTGCCGGAAAAGCGCGAGGAACGCACCACCGAGGGCGGTCTTGATGTGGTGGGCAGTTTTAAGACTCTTCAGCCCTTCGTCGCGCGCCTGAACGATGCGGGCATTCGGGTGTCGTTGTTCATCGAACCCGATGTCAAAGCGCTTGACGCCGCTCATGCCCTGGGCGCGCCGGTGGTGGAATTGCATACCGGGGCGTATTGCGACGCACCCGAGGGGGCGCTACGCGATGCGCAATTCAAACGCATAACCACCGCCGCCGCCCATGCCGAGACCTTAGGGTTAGAATGTCATGCGGGGCACGGCTTGACCTATGATACCGTCAAGCCCGTCGCGGCCATCGCCAACATCCGCGAGCTTAACATCGGTCATTTTTTAGTGGGCGAAGCGATCTTTGTCGGGCTGGAGGCATCGATCCTTGAAATGCGCCGCTTGATGGATAAGGCGAGGGGCTTATGATTATCGGCGTTGGTACCGATCTTTGCGATATCCGCCGCATCGAGCAAACGCTGGCGCGCTTTGATGCCCGCTTTACGGCGCGCATTTATACCGACGACGAGTGCGCCAAGGCGGAAAAGCGGGGCCATGCGCGGGCCAATCGTTACGCCATGTTTTATGCCGCTAAAGAAGCGTGCGCCAAGGCGCTGGGCACCGGATTTCGCGATGGCGTGTTCTGGCGCGATCTGGCCGTGGATAATCTTCCTTCGGGTCAACCGATGATGACCCTTTCCAATGGGGCGTTAGAAAGGCTACAAAGCCTAACGCCAGCAGGCTTCACGCCTAAAATCGATGTGTCGCTGACCGATGAATATCCCATGGCCCATGCCATGGTGGTAATTTCAGCGATCCCCAAGGCCTAAACAAATACGGATAAAACATGTCAAACGACCCGGATGATTATTTGGATATCGACTTGAAAGGCACGTTGCCGCAACAGGGCGAAACCCTTTGGGACACGACCAAGACCATCGCCATTGCGGTGATGATCGCGGTAGTTATGCGCACCTTTGCGTATGAGCCATTTTCCATTCCTTCGGGTTCCATGATCCCCACGCTGTTGGTGGGGGATTATTTGTTCGTGTCAAAAATGTCTTATGGCTATAGCCGCCATTCGATGCCGTTCAGTTTGCCGTTGGTCCCCGGCGACCGGGTGATGTTTGAAAGCCCTGAACGCGGCGAAGTCGCGGTGTTCAAGCTGCCATCCGACGGGAAAACCGATTACATCAAACGCATCATCGGATTGCCCGGCGACACCATCCAGGTCAAGGGCGGTGTGCTGTACATCAATGGCACGGCAGTGGAACGCAAGCGCATCGGTGAATTCGTCTATCAAGATACCCAAGGCGTCTATCACAATACGGTGCGTTACTTGGAAACGTTGCCCAACGGCGTTGTGCATGAAATTATCGAGGAATCGGATTCCTATCCGCGCGCCGATAACACGCTGGTCTTCACGGTGCCCCAAGACCATTATTTCGCCATGGGCGATAACCGCGACAATTCATCTGATTCACGCTTTAATGTCGGCTTCATTCCTCGGGAAAATCTGGTGGGCCGGGCGGACGTTATCTTCTTTTCCAACGATGGTGCGTTCCTCGCGTTTTGGAACTGGCCGTGGTCGTTGCGGTTCAGCCGTTTCTTCAATGGGATAAGCTGATCTTATGGCAAGCGATGTCGACCAGCTGCAAAAGATTCTTAGGCATTGTTTTGCAGAGCCGAAACTGCTTGGCCGGGCGTTGGTCCATGCCTCTATCGCCGATGACCGCAGCCAGTCCAACGAACGGTTGGAGTTTTTAGGCGATCGGGTCTTAGGGCTAGTGGTGGCGGAAGTTTTGTTTAATCGTTACCCGGGTGAAGAAGAAGGCGAGTTGGCGCGTCGTTACGCGGGCCTGACGTCGCGCGATACGTTGGTGCGCGTCGCCAACGGCATCGCGCTCGATCGCTTCATTCAAGCGCAACACGGCGACAAGGAAACGGCCAAACGCTCGCAACCGTCCGTCGCGGCCGATACGATGGAAGCCGTGCTGGGCGCGCTTTATCTCGATGGCGGATTGGACGCGGCCAAGGGCTTCATCATCCAACAGTGGGAAACGCTGATGGAAGAAGACCTATCGCCGCCCAAAGACGCCAAGACCGCGCTTCAAGAATGGGCGCAGGCGCGCGGGCTGGGTCTGCCCACTTATGAATTGGTGAACCGCGAAGGCCCCGACCACGCGCCGCTTTTCACCATGTCCGTCACGATAAAGGATCACGGGATGAAAAACGGAACCGGCGCCTCGCGCCGCAGCGCCGAGCAGGCCGCAGCCGAAGCCTTGTTCGCCACGCTGGGGAGCCTATCTTGACGGCCCCCACAGAGGCGGGTGATCCGCAGCGTTGCGGCTTCATCGCCGTGCTGGGCGCGCCCAACGCGGGCAAGTCGACCTTGGTCAACCGCATGGTCGGCACCAAGGTATCCATCGTTTCGCACAAGGTGCAGACCACCCGCACACGGGTTTTGGGCATTGCCATCCGCCATGCTACACAACTGATTTTCATCGACACTCCCGGCATCTTTGCGCCGCGCCGCAGGCTTGACCGCGCCATGGTCGCCGCCGCGTGGAGTGGGGCGGCGGATGCCGACGTGAGCCTGTTGCTGATCGACGTCACCGAAGGCATCAACCGCGACAGCGCGGCCATCATTGAGCGCATGAAGGGCGAGAGCCGCCGCGCGCATCTGGTGCTCAATAAGGTCGATAAGATCAACAAGCCCGAATTGCTGGCGCTGACGCAGCAGTTGGTGGATACCGGCGTATTCGACGAAGTGTTCATGGTCTCGGCGCTGAAGGGGCAGGGCGTGGACGATCTGATGGATTTTCTGGCATTACAAATGCCCGAAGGGCCGTGGCACTTTCCCGAAGATCAAGTCTCGGACATGACCGAACGTCTGCTGGCTGCTGAAATCACCCGCGAAAAGCTGTATCTGCAATTGCATCAAGAATTGCCTTACGCCACCACGGTGGAAACCGAAACCTGGGAAGAACGCAAAGACGGCTCGGTGAAGATCGAGCAGGTTATCTATGTGGTGCGCGACAGCCAAAAATCGATCATTTTGGGCAAGGGCGGCCAGCAGATCAAAAAGATCGGTGCCGAGGCGCGCAAGGAACTCGAAGAAATCCTCGATCGCCGTGTGCATCTGTTCTTGTTCGTCAAAGTGCGCGAAAACTGGGGCGACGACCCGGAGCGTTACCGTGACTGGGGCTTGGATTTCGATGCGTAAGGCGGCTTGAAGCCGGGGATGCATCAATGGATTGGCACGACGACGGAATTGTTTTGAGCGCTCGGCGGCATGGCGAAACCTCGGCCATCGTTCATGTGCTGACCCGCGATCACGGCGTGCATGCGGGGCTGGTCAAGGGCGGTTTTGCCAAGCGTCACCGTTCGACCATCGAACCGGGCAATCGGGTTCACACCACCTGGCGCGCGCGTCTGGCCGAACATCTGGGCAATTTTGCCTTGGAATGCACACACGCCCATGGTGCCGCGTTGATGGACAATGCCAACCGCTTGGCCGCCATGAGCGCGGCGCTGGCGGTGGCCGAAGCGGCGCTGCCCGAACGCGAGCCGCACCCGGCAACGCTGGAAGCGCTCGAAGCCTTGCTGGACGCCCTTGAGCACATCGATATCGCCCCCGATGCGACCGCGTGGGGGCAGCTTTATGTGCGCTGGGAGCTGGGCCTGCTGAGCGAGTTGGGCTTTCGTCTGGATTTGAGCCATTGCGCGTCTACCGGCGTGACCGAAGATTTGCTGTGGGTATCACCCAAATCGGGCCGCGCGGTGAGCGCAAGCGCGGGCGAGCCTTACGCGGCGCAGCTTTTAGCGCTGCCCGGTTTTTTGCGGTTGGGCGGCGGCGGGCAAGTCAGCCTGCGCGACATTATCCAAGGGCTGAAACTGAGCGGATATTTTATCGAGCGTCACCTGTTTGCGCCGCATGATCGCGCCATGCCCCAGGCGCGGGCCAGATTGGTGGAACGGCTGGCGAAGCAGGGTGTTTAATCCTTTAATCGCTATCCATGCGAATGCTAAGGTGGCGCAAAATCAATCTAACAATCGGTGACGACAGTGACATTTGTGCATACACCAGAGCTGGAACAAACCCTCGATCGCGCCTTGGAATTTCATCAGGCCGGGCGCCTGCCGGAAGCCGAGCGCCTGTATCGCGAGATTTTATCCATCAGCCCCAATCACCCGATGGCGTTGCATTATTTGGGCCTGTTGGCCCATCAGGCCGGGCATTCCGAACAGGCTTTAGTGCTGATCAATCGGGCCGTGGCCGAATTGCCCGACTATGCCGAAGCGTATTGCAATCTGGCCAATATTTGCGTGCAGTTGGAGCGCGCGGAAGAAGCCGAAACCCATTGCCGCAAGGCGTTGGCGTTCGAGCCGGATAACGCCAGCGCTTACGGCAATTTGGCCAGGGCGCTGATCTTGCGCGGCCATTTTGAAGAAGCCGTCGCCAGTTGCGCCAAGGCGTTAAACCTCAACCCCAATATGGCCGATGTATACGAGGTTTGCGCCAGCGCCCTGCGCAAATTGGGGCGTTTGGAACAAGCGGTGGAAAACTATCGCAAAGCCATCGCGCTCAAACCCAATGTGGCGAGTTATCACAACAATTTGGGCACGGCGTATCACGAATTGAATCGTTTGAGCGAGGCGATTGCGTGTTTTCTCAAAGCCATCGCCCTTGAGCCGGATACGGCGTTGTTTCACAACAATTTGGGCGCGGCCTTAAACGCCGACCGGCAGTTGGAGCAGGCGTTTGAGTGTTATCAAAAAGCCGCCGCCCTTGACCCCAATTCCATCATGGCGCTGCAAAATATCGCCAATGTGTTGCGCGAGATGGGGCGTGCCGACGAAGCGATCGCCAGCCTTGAAAAAATCTTGGACCTAGATCCCGGCCACGCCACATCCCGCCATAACCTGAACGCGTTGCAGGGCAAGACGACCGATAGCGCGCCCCAAGAATATGTCGAAGAACTGTTCGATCAATTCGCCAATCGTTTTGAAGACGATCTACAGGTTAAGCTTGAATACAAAATGCCGGCCTTGCTCAAACAGGTGATGACCGATTTACGGCTTGCGGCAAAAACCTATGACACGGTGGTCGATTTAGGCTGCGGCACGGGTTTGATCGGCCTGCACTTCAAAGACATCGCCAATACCTTGATCGGCATCGATCTGTCAAAAAACATGATCCGCGAGGCCGAAGGCAAGGGCGTTTACGATCATCTGCATGTCGATGACCTGATCAACGGATTGAACCGGGTCAATGCCCCGGTCGATCTGTTCATTTCCGCCGATGTGTTCATATATGTCGGAAACCTGCTGGAGACGTTTGCCGCTGTGCGCAACCGCGCTGCCCCCGACGCCTTGTTCATTTTTTCAACGGAGCATGCCGACAGCGGCGATTTCGTGTTGCAAAGCTCCAGCCGCTATGCCCATTCAGAGGACTATATCCAAGCGCTTGCCGATCAATTCGGCTTCGACATCGAGTATTTTGAAAAGACCAACTTGAGAAAAGAAAAACACGGCTGGATCACCGGCGGGGTTTATGTGCTGAAACGGATATGAGCCGATGCAGGGTTAAATTTAATTGAACGGCGGTGCGTACATGAGGCCGCCCTTGGTCCACAACTTATTTGGACCGCGATCCAAATTGTAAGCCGTTCCCGAGCCGAGGTTGCGCTCAAAAATTTCGCCATAATTTCCAACGGCTTTGATCACTTGGTAGGCCCAATCGTCGTTAAGCCCCAGCATTTTCCCAAATTCCGGCTCTGCGCCTAAAAAATTCTTTTGGGTGGCTGTGCCATCGTTGCGCAACGTGTCCGCATTGGCTGAGGTAATGCCCAATTCTTCGGCTTGAATGGTGGCGAAGACCACCCAGCGCACGATGTTAAACCATTGGGCGTCGTCATCTCGAACTGCAACCGCCAGCGGTTCTTTGGAAATGACGTCTTCCAAAATGACATAATCATCGGGCTTGGGCATATCGTTATTGCGGACCTCCGTCAAAAAGGACCGGTCGGTGGTGTATAAGTTGCAGCGTTCGGAAATAAAGGCGTAGCGGAGTTCTTCGTAGGCATTGAATTCCATCATTTCGATAGGCAGGTCGTGGGCGCGAATGTATTGCGCCACATTCTCGCTGGATGTTGTGCTTTTTTCTACACAGGCCGTAGCTGTTTTGCCTTTTTCACGAAGTTCGGACAGGCGGTTGATGCCAAGGTTTTTGGGCGCGATAAAGCCCTGACCATCGTAGAAGTTTACGGCGGTGAAATGCACGCCAAGCGTTGTATCTCGGCTTAAGGTCCAGGTGGTTGAGCGTACCAAAACATCCACCGCGCCTTCTTGTAAGGCTTGAAAACGATTTTTGGGCACCAATTGAATAAATTGAATGGCGGAACGATCCCTCAACACCGCAGCTGCAATGGCGCGGCAAAAATCGCGATCAAAGCCGGCAATGGTGCCTGGGGTCTGAAAATTCATGGGGTCCGTATGGAGATGGCCTGCCGTGCTGCACAACAAGCGTCCCCTCGCCAGTGTGGCATCCAGGGTCGCACCAGCCTGTGCGGCGTGGATATCCATTCCCATAAGGAGGAGGGTGAGCGCCGCTGCAACCATCACTTTAGACCACGCTATCATCTTCATTTTAAATCCTTTTGGCGAAAAATTGCCTTAGCCGACGATATAAAGGCGGTGAGAGCATAAAGAATGCATGAGGGCAATTAAGCTATCAACTAAAGGTTATATTTTATATAGTTCAAAGAATGTATATGGTTTACCCAAGGGGGTGTTCGCTCAATCAGCCATTAATTTTATCCGGCGCGCTTGGGCCGTTGGGGAGGGGGGATGAAAAGAGTTCTGAGCAGCATCCGCTATCGGATTTTGGTGGCTTTCGTGATTTTGGCGATCGCGGGCGTTTCGACCAGTTTGTGGAATATTGCGCTATTGCTGGATCATGAATCCCGTCTGATCCGGCTGCATCAGGAAAGCTTTCCCGCACTGATTGCGGCTTATGAGATTTCGCGCCAAGGCGAGAGCATTACGAATGCGGCGTCTAGTCTGATCCGCACGACCGATAGATGGACCCGCGACGCCTTCATCAATCGCATTACTGATCAATTCAATTGGCTGGATAAACAACTTCAGACCATTTCCGCCCTGGGATACGACGCAGGCAAAATTGCCGTCATCAAACAAAACAAAGAAGATTTGCTGAAAAGTTTTGGCGATTTGATCATCGCCCTTGAGGCTGCCGATATGGCCCCTGAAGGGGCGTCGAAAAATACTGTTGAAATTGAGCGTCTGCTTTTACAGCACGGTGATCGTGCCGATCGCATGACTTTCTCCGTGGCCAATCTCACCAATAATGTGACGAGTGAAATCGAGGGCCTGATATCGGAAACTCAGTCCGATATTCACACGGAAATTGTACAACTGGGTATATTTTCGATCTTGGCAATTTTGTTTGCATTGCTGGTTGCGCTCTACCTCGACACTCATTTCAGTCGCCGTGTCGTCGCCATGCAGCGTGCCATGCGCTCCGTCGCCAACAATGATCATCTGGGTAAAATCCCGCTGGCCGGAGACGATGAAATTTCCGATATGGGAAGGTCATTGCAGACGTTTGTCGCAAGGCTGGGCGAGCGCGAGGAACGATTGCAGGAGCTGGTTGAAAAAACCAACAAAGCCAATAAAGACAAATCGCGTTTTCTGGCAGCGGCCAGTCACGACATTCGCCAACCTATTCAGGCCATTAAACTTTTCATTTATGCGTTGCGAAGCAACAAGGACCTTCCCGCCGATCAGAAAATCATTCGATTGCTCGACCAATCAACGGCATCGCTCGGTCAGATTCTGGACCGGTTGCTTGACCTTTCCCGTCTTGAGGCGGGCGTGATCCATATCGACAAACAAGCGTTTCCGCTTAGTGCGATGTTCGAGCGTCTTGCGGATGAGTTTGTTCCGATTGCTAACGAAAAACGGCTCGGTTTGAGTTTTGTTCCTTGTTCTCAGGGCGTGCTTACGGACCCGATTTTGTTGGAAAATATTATGCGCAACTTGATTGCGAACGCGATCAAGAATACCGAAACGGGGCGCATTCTCATCGGCTGTCGCCGCAAGGAAGGCGCCGAAGTGCAATTGCAAGTATGGGATACGGGCAAAGGCATTCCCGACGATCAGCAATCTAAGATCTTCGAGGAATTCTATCAGCTTGGCGTAAATCCTGGAAATTCTGCGATCGGCCTGGGCCTTGGCTTGTCCATCGTGCAAAAAATCGCGGCGCTTTTGAACCATGAATTGGGGGTCGTTTCCCAGCATGGGCGGGGTTCGATGTTTTGCATAACGGTTCCGTTGGATCAAAATCCGATGGCGAAGGGGTACGACCGGGCGGCTTTGGGAAAATCTTGCAAAGTCGAGAACCTATCCATTGTCGTTATTGATGATGAAGAAATGATCCGCAAGGGTCTGTTTTTAGTATTGGCCGGTAACAATCAAGTGACCTCGGCGGCGCATGTCGATGATTTGGATGCCAAAACCATGCAAGGCTTTCCCGAGGACGCGCCAGACATCATCATTGCCGACTATCGTTTGGCGAACGGCAAAACGGGAGTGGAGGCGATTTCCAATCTTTGTGCATATTATGAGAAGGATATACCGGCCATTTTACTGACCGGCGATACATCGCCGGAACGCTTGCAGAAGATTTCCGCCCATGGTTATTCACTGCTGCATAAACCGGTCAATGGCGATGAGCTATTGTTGCAAATCCAAAATGTATTAAGCCTTGTCCTGCCCGAACAGAGCGAAGAGGCGTATTCTTAAACTAAAGCAGCCGTTTGGCGTGCAAGACGGCCCACAGGGCCAAGCCTAGGGCGACCAAGCTGGCAAATACGATGGTAAAAGCCCAGGGGTGTCCGACCCCCGGTATTCCGCCGACGTTGATACCGAACAAGCCGGTGAAAAATCCCAACGGTAAAAATACCACCGTCATCGCCGCCAGCCTGCTCATCGATTGGGTCATGGCGTTGGACATATTCTGTTGAATGGCGTCCTTGGTGATGGTGGCGCGTTCGCGCAGAGCATCCAGATCTTCGACGATGCGCGTCACTTGGTCAACAGTGTGGTGTAGGCTGATGCGGTCCAATTCATCGAGCCATGTGACCTGCAAGGTAGACAATTTCAATAACGCGATCTGTTGGGGCGCGATAAAGCGGCGTAATGTCGTCACCGCCGGGCGGATATCGGCCAACTGATCGAGCAACGCCCGGTGGTTGGTGCGTGCGTCGGCGGCATCGAGCAGGTCTTCCAACTGGTCCAGTTGGTCTTCCAAATCCTGCACTACGGGGTCTAAGCGCTCGGTTATGTTTTCCGCCACCATGGTCAAAAAATGGCCGATTCCTTCGGGGCCTTCGCCGTTGTTTAATGAATCGATAATGTCGTTGATCGCCATGATGGGTTGGCGGTGCAGCGAGACGATGACGCGGTCCGTGATCCACATGCGCAGCGACAGCATATCTTCGGGGGCGGCGCCGGGGTTTAGGTTGACCCCGCGCAGGTTGAGCAGCACGCCTTCCTTGAATTGATCGCAACGCGGGCGGGTGTCTTCCATCAAGAGCGGTTTGATGAGTTCCGGGCGCACGATGGCGTTATCCATCAGCCAGTCTTCCAGCCCCGGCGCGGTGCGATTGAGCAACAACCACGTTGGCCGGGGGTCGGTCATGCTGGCGCCGACCTGATCGGTGCGCAAATGCACGGCCTTTCCGTCGGGTTCGAGGATCCAGGCCGTTTCCACTGCTTCATGGGTCATTTTTTGCGGTTCTCGCTGGTTGAAAGGCCGACAAAGCTTACACCATTGATGCAGGGCATTCTCGGGTATAATCGCCACAACAGAATCGATTCTTTGAGGAATTTTACTGGACCATGGCCGAACCCGTCAAAATTGGTGAAATCCGGGAAACGCGCTTGGCCGATGCGCTGGGCGAGCGTTATCTGAGTTATGCGCTGTCGACCATCATGTCGCGTTCTTTGCCCGATGTGCGCGATGGCCTGAAGCCGGTACACCGTCGTCTGCTTTATGCGATGGCGCAATTGAAGCTGGACCCGAAGTCCGGCTTTAAAAAATGCGCGCGTGTGGTCGGCGACGTTATGGGTAAATATCACCCGCATGGCGATATGTCGATTTACGACGCCATGGTGCGCTTGAGCCAAGATTTTGCGGTGCGTTATCCGCTGGTCGACGGGCAGGGCAATTTTGGCAACATCGACGGCGATAACGCCGCCGCCATGCGTTATACCGAAGCGCGCATGACATCCGTGGCGATGGCGCTGCTGGATGGCATCGATGAAGACACGGTTGATTTTCGCCCCACCTATGACGGCGAAGAAAGCGAACCGGTGGTCTTGCCGTCGAACTTTCCCAACTTGCTGGCCAACGGTTCGGCAGGCATCGCGGTGGGCATGGCGACTTCCATTCCGCCGCACAACGTGGGCGAAATCTGCGACGCGCTCAAGCACCTGATCAAGTTCCCCAACGCCACCATCGATAAGCTGGTGGATTTTATGCCCGGTCCCGACTTTCCCACCGGCGGCACCCTGGTCGAAAGCCGCGCCGCCATTTTGGAAGCGTACAAAACCGGGCGTGGCAGTTTCCGGGTGCGTGCCAAGTGGGAAGTCGAAGATTTGGGCCGCGGCACCTATCAGGTCGTGGTCAGTGAAATTCCCTATCAGGTGCAAAAGTCCAAGCTGATCGAGCGCATTGCGGAGCTGATCAACAACAAAAACCTGCCGATCCTCACCGATGTGCGCGACGAAAGCGCCGAAGACATTCGCATCGTGCTGGAACCGCGTACCGGCAAGGTCGAAGCGGAAATGCTGATGGAACAATTGTTCCGCATGACCGATTTGGAAAGCCGCTTTTCGCTCAATATGAACGTGCTGAACGCGGAAAACACGCCGGGTGTGATGAGCTTGCGCGAGGTGCTGTGGGCGTTTTTGGAACACCGTATGGATGTGTTGGTGCGGCGTTCCAATTTCCGCTTGGGCCAGATCGAACGCCGCTTGGAAATTCTTGGCGGCATGTTGATCGCGTTCCTCAATCTCGACGAGGTGATCCGCATCATCCGCGAGGAAGACGACGCCAAAGCGGCGCTAGTCAAGGCGTTCAAGCTTACCGACGTTCAGGTCGAAGCCATTTTGAATATGCGCCTGCGTCAATTGCGCAAGCTCGAAGAAATGGAAATCAAGACCGAAAACGACGCGCTTAAAAAAGAGCAAAAGGCGTTGAAAACGCTGTTGAAGGACGAAGGCGAGCGGTGGAAATCCATTTCCGATGAAGTGACCGAAATCAAAACGAATTTTGGCCAGAAAACCGAATTGGGTAAACGCCGCACCATCATCGGCGACGCCCCCACCGCCGTGATCGTGCCTTTGGAAGCGATGATCGAACGCGAACCGGTGACGGTTGTGTGTTCGCAAGAGGGCTGGATCCGCACCATCAAAGGCCATCTGAACGCCGAGCAACTTAAAGACTTAAAGTACAAAGAAGGCGATAAAGAACGCTTCGCCATCGCCGCACAGACCACTGATAAGATTTTGGCGTTCGCCACCAATGGGCGTTTTTATACGCTGGCCTGCGATAAGCTGCCGGGTGGGCGCGGTCATGGCGAACCGCTGCGCCTAATGGTCGATCTGCCCAACGATGCCGACGTCACCACGTTGATGGTGCATGTGCCGGGGCGTAAATTGCTGGTGGCGTCCGATGCCGGGCGCGGGTTTATCGTGCCCGAAGACGAAGTCTTGGCGCAGACCAAAAACGGCAAGCAGGTGCTCAATGTCAGTGGCGCGGAAGAAGCCGCAGCATGCAGCGTCGTGCCGGAAGGCGCGGACCATGTCGCGGCGGTAGGCTCGAATCGTAAGATCATTATTTTCCCGCTCGATGAAATGCCGGAAATGACTCGCGGTAAAGGCGTTATCTTGCAGAAATACAAGAAGGGCGGCGGCGCGCTACTGCGCGACGTCAAAGCCATTACGCTGGCCGAGGGCTTGATTTTCCCGTTTGGTAGCGGTTGGCGCACGGAAACGGACTTAAAACATTGGCTGGGCAAACGCGCCCAGGCTGGAGCAATGGCGCCGCGGGGCTTCCCGACCTCCAATCGGTTCTCTTGAAGTCGTCTACTTGAGTCACGCGCAAAGTTGGGACATAATCTCCCAGCTCAAGAATCATCCCGCGTAATGTGCCGTATTTAGATTTAGAGCCCAGGCGGGGGAGTAGGAGACACACATGAACTACCCCAGCTCTCGATCGACGTTATTGGACATCGTTTGGTCCACCAACACAGGCGTCAACCGCGCGATCCGCAATGTCGTTTTGGCGGTTGTCGGCACATTGCTGCTGACTTTGTCGGCTAAAGTTCAGGTGCCGTTTTACCCCGTGCCGATGACCATGCAGACCTTTGTGGTGCTGATGTTGGGCATGGCATATGGCTGGCGTTTGGGCGGCGCTACGTTGGCGCTGTATCTGGCCGAGGGCGCAATTGGGCTGCCGGTATTTGCCGGCACGCCGGAAAAAGGCATCGGCTTGGCTTATATGATGGGCGGCACGGGCGGTTATTTGCTCGGTTATCTGCTGGCCGCCGCGATCATCGGCTGGCTGGCCGAAAAAGGCTGGGACCGCACCATGCTGGGTACAGCATTGGCGCTGTTGATCGGCAATCTGATCATTTATGTGCCGGGCCTTATCTATCTGGGCGTGCTGTTCGGTTGGGACAAACCCATCTTGGAATGGGGTTTTACGCCGTTCATTTTGGGCGATGTAACGAAGCTGGCGCTGGCCGCAATGGCCATGCCATTGGCCTGGAAAATACTGGGCAAGTCGGGCGATACCATTTGAGTGACGCCGTCAATTTCCCCGAAGATCGGGATCGAATTGAGCGGGGGGTTGAACAGGGGCGGTCCTCAGCGACTGCCCCTGTTCATGTTCACAATCTTTTGGAATACTTGCATGGCGCGTGGCTTTTTGAACGCAAGGTGTTCGACGCCCTGCGTGAGGAAACGGCAACCGCGAAGGGCGCTGCGCGTTTTGTCGACGAGTTGATGAACGGTCAGCCTGGGCTGCGTTACCGCGAGGAAGGCGAATTGGACCTAGGCGCGATCACCCTGCAAACGGAACGCGAATATATCTACGGCTTCCTTGCCGACGGGGGAGTGGCGGAAGTGCGTTTTGCCGACGGGCGGTTCTTTCATGTTCTGGATTTGTCGAAAGGCATGGTGCGCGTCGAACACTCTTGCGGCGAGGATATTTACCAAGGATTGTTTCGTGTGCTTACCGATCAGGCGTGGTTGAGCGTGTGGCGGGTAACCGGGCCGCGCAAATCCCAGGTCATCACCACCCATTTCATTCGCCCATAACTTCGGATAGGCCTTGCCAGAGCCGGCAATAGTTCTCATTATTTCACTCGTTTAGGCGGGAACGGAACGGGTTGGGACTTTGGCTCTGCTGTGAACCTTCAAAACGCCCCTCAACAGACATCGAACAAGCGGCGCAAGCGGCTGAGCATCACCACGCGTCTGTTGCTGCTGACGTTCGCCATCGTCATGGCGGGGTACATTCTTGAATCGGTGCTGCATATTCGTAACGATTATGCTTACCGTACCGCTTCCTTGAACACACACGCCAATTTGCTGGCCGACCACAACGCCACCGTGTTAGCGGGGCCATTGTGGTTTTCCGATCACGACGCCATCGCCGCCAAGTTGGACAGCCTGATAAAAATTCCGGATGTATTGGGCGCGCGGCTGACCCAGCTCAATGGTGACATCATCGCCAGCATCGGCAGTTTCGGCGAGGGCGGGGCGTTTGCACGTCATAGCATCGAGTGGACTGAAAACGGACAGACGCGTCTGATCGGATATTTCGAAATCGCGCTGAACTCATCCCAGGCCGATGCGGTTCTGCTTCAGGGCATTTTCGCCACTGCGGCCATTATCGTGCTGCTGATCTTAGTGGTGATGACATCTGTTTTTTTCGCCGTGCGCCACCTTACCCAACCGCTCGACGCCTTAAACGAACTGATGTCTCAACTGGCGGAAGGGCGGCACGATATCGTCATTGGGTATCTGGAGCGCGACGATGAGATTGGGCGTGTGGCCCATGCGGTCAAAACCTTCCGCGACAACGCGGTGGAATTGGAAAAACTGCGCAACAGTTTGGAGCAGCGCGTCAGCGAGCAAACTCGAGATTTGCGTCACGCCAAAGAAGAAGCGGAAACTGCCAACGCCGCAAAATCCAAATTCATGTCTTCCATGAGTCACGAATTGCGTACCCCATTGAACTCCATCATGGGCTTTGCTCAATTGTTGGAACTGGACGCTAAAAAATACGCGGACAGCCCCCGCTATCGGGATGCGGTGCGGCATATTTTGTCATCCAGTAATCAGCTTTTGGAACTCATCGACCAGGTCTTGGATTTTTCAAAGATTGAAACCGGAAATCTGGAAATCAACTTCGAAGACGTCAGTCTGGATTTAATTATTGCCGCCGTTCAAGAGACGGTAAAACTATTGGCAGACAGATACAACGTTAGCGTCCAGCGCAGCAGCGGGCCGTGCTGGAGCGGGCTGGTCCATGTTGACCCCTTGCTGTTGCGTCAGGCCATCGCCAACCTGATGAGCAACGCGATCAAGTACAATCGTCCCGGCGGTCGTGTGGAGTTTACCTGCACGCGCATGGCGCCGGAGCGGGTGCGCCTCGTGATCACCGATACCGGGGTTGGCATCGCAGAAGAAAAACATGCCGACTTGTTTCAGCCCTTCATCCGTCTGGGGGCAGAGGCTTCCACCATCGAAGGCACGGGCATCGGCTTGACCATTACGAAAAAACTACTCGATGTCATGGGCTGTGCGATTGATTTTGAAAGTGTGGTCGGCACCGGCAGTACTTTTTGGATCGATATGCCCATTTCCAGCGATCAAACCATAACGCAACGTGAGCCAATTTCACCTGCGCCACAGAATACGATTCAGAAGGTCGTTTCTCCTGTGGCGGATATCGCCCCGCCCCCGGTTGAACCTATGGTTAAACCAATGGGCAAACCTTGTGTCATGTACGTCGAAGACAGCTCCGCCAACGCCGCGTTGATGCAGCAATATTTTTTGATCATCCCCGGCGGACCGGAGTTGATCGTCGCCAGCGCGGGCGAAGAGGGGGTGGAGCTTGCCCGTAAACATCACCCCGCCTTGATCCTCATGGATATCAATCTGCCGGGCATCAGCGGGGTGGAAGCCATGCAGCAATTGCGGGCGCTTGCCGATTTTGCCCACACCCCAATTGTTGCCGTCAGCGCCGATGCCATGCCTGACGAGGTCAGTAAAGCGATGGCGGCAGGGTTCGATGATTACTTGACCAAACCGATCAAGCTGAGTTTGTTGAAAGAGATTATGGATCGCCATCTGGGCGCGCCAGAGAGCCAAGCCTAGAGTCTGGATTAGGCGGTTTTTCGGGGGGCATCGTCGAGCCGCTTCCATCCCGATGGGGTATAGGCCTCCAGGGGGCGGAAGTTGCGTTTGTAGTCCATTTTTGTGCTGCCCTGAACCCAAAAACCAAGATAGACGAAGTCGAGCCCTTGAAGGCGCGCGCGTTCGATCAACCACAACACCATGAAGGTGCCGAGGCTGCGGGTATTTTGCTCGACGTTAAAATAGCTGTATACGGCAGAAAGACCGTCGTGCAGGCGGTCGGTAAGGCACCCGGCCAGCAGAGCGCCTTGAGCATCGCGAAATTCGATCAGGCTGGAACGCACCGGCGTTTCTTCGACCAGCGCGCGATAGTCCGTTTCGTTCATTAAGGCCATATCGCCGTCCCCATGGCGGGTGTCGATATAGTTTTTGAACAGGGCATATTGCTCAGGTGTGGCTGCCGGCGCGCAGTCTTCAGCCGTCAAGTCGGCATTGCGGGTGACGATTTTGCGTTGGGTCTTTGAAGGTTTGAAGTCGCGTACCGGAACGCGCACCGATACACATGCCGCGCAGCCATCGCACACCGGAGTATAGGCGATGGTATGGCTGCGGCGAAATCCAGCCAACGACAAGCGGTCGTTTAAATCCGTTGCATCGCCGCCCATCAATTCAGTCACCATGCGCCGCTCCGTGCGTCCATTCAAATAGGGGCACGGCAATGGCGTGGTGGTGAAAAAGAAATGCGTTTTTTGGGCGGCTTCGTGTTTCATGGACAAAAGCGTACACGATTTCACGGGCCGGGGGCTAGCCCTAGGCCGATCACTTATTATCTTCGGGCCGGATGATGCTGGGCCGGGGAACGTCTACGGGGGCTGCGGCATCCGCGCCGGTGCCGCGCAACAAGACGATGGATAGGCGCCGGTTGCGTGAATTGGTCGGATCTTCGGGCAGCAGCGGTTCGGTCGCGGCCCGCCCCACCACACGCTCAAGGCGGTCTTGAGAAACGCCCGCGCTCAACAAATAACGGCGCGCGGCATTGGCGCGATCGGCGGACAGTTCCCAGTTGGTGTAGGTCTGATCACCGCCACCCATGGGGATTGCGTCGGTATGGCCGCTGATGGCGATCTGCTGCGGCATTTGATTGATGATGGACACCACCAAACTCAGCATTTTTTCGGTGTGGTCGAATAGGGTCGCGCGGCCAGACGGAAACATCGCCAGGCCGTCTTGATCAACGATCTGGATGCGCAGCCCTTCCGGGGTATTGTCAATCATCATGCTCTGCGCCAGTTGTTGGAATTCAGGCATGTTTTTTAAGGCTTCCTTCATATCCTCCTGGGCTTTTTCAAATTGCGTCTGTTCGGCCTTTTTCTTGGCTTCCTCAGCATCCACTTCGGCTTGTACCGGGGCGTCCTGCATGGCTTCGCCACCCGAACCGGCCTTGGGTGGGGGCAGGTCCATGGTTACGGAGGGGCGCGAAACCGTATCTTCCAGCGATCCATCGACCGCCACGGTGGTGCCGCCTAAGATTTGTCCAGAACCGCTTTGCGAAGTCGATGAAACGGTGGGCGCAAAGTAGTCGGCAATGCCTTCCAATTGCTCTTGCGACACCGCATTCAACAGCCACAACAGCAAAAAGAACGCCATCATGGCGGTCACGAAGTCGGCGTAAGCGATTTTCCATGCGCCGCCGTGGTGGCCACCTGCGCCACCTTTCTTGATCTTTTTGATGATGATGGGTTGCTGGTCAGCCATGATCGCCTATGAGTCCCGTCAGTTTCCGGTTCACTCGATTTTGCCGGCGTTTTCGATGGCTTCTTCAAGTTCCATAAATGTGGGCCTTAGATGCCCAGGGATGGTTTTGCGCGCGAATTCGATCGATACCTGAGGCGCATAACCCTGCATATGTGCGATGATACCCGACTTAATGCTGACAAAATAGTTCGCTTCTTCGCTTAAAATCGCATTCATGGACAGGCCCATGGGGCTGACGAAGCCATACGAGAACAAGATGCCGCTGAACGTACCCACCAGTGCGCCGCCGATCAGGTGGCCGAGAACTTCCGGCGGCTCGGTAATCGACCCCATGGTATGGATAATGCCCAACACGGCGGCCACGATGCCGAGCGCGGGAAGCGAATCGCCCAGCGTAGACAGGGCGCTGGCGACGGCGTGGCCTTCGTTGTGGTGAATTTCCAGTTCCGCGTCCATGATCGATTCGACTTCGTGCGCGTTGGACGTGCCCAGCGTCAGCAACCGCAGATAATCGCACATGAATTCCAAGGCATGATGGTCGGCGGAAAAGCTGGGAAATTGGTTGAAAAGCGTGCTTTCGTGCGGGTTTTCGATGTGCCCTTCCAGCGCCAAGTCACCCTTGGACTTGGCAAGCTTGAACAGCGAATACATGCACGTCAGCAGTTCGATATAGCTGTTTTTGGAATATTTTGCGCCCTTGATGAGCTTGGCGAAGTTACCGGCCACGCCCTTGATGACGGACATGGGAAACGAGATGAGAAAAGCGCCGATGCCAGCGCCAAAAATAATCATAAATTCAAAGGGTTGCCACAATACCTCAAGGTGACCGCCGCCCCCCATGTAGCCGCCGATAACCGCGCCGATAACAACTAAAAAACCAGCAATAAAAAGCATTCTTTATTTGTGCCTTTGTCGTTCAATGCGCGCCCGAACTGAGGTTATCGGCTAGATCACACCAAGATCAAGTGCTTTCCTGCCGAACCCCAAAATGGCTGGCGTCTGATTTTGGATAATCGCTCATTAAAGGGGTGGGGAGTCGATCAATTTGATGAAGCTAAACGGTTTTTTCAGGTGAAGTGCGGATTGATATGATAAAGGGTTGGCCCATAAAGGCAAATATCTATTTGCCTTGCTCGAGACATACCTTATTTGTGGGCCTTATTTGTGGGCTTCTCGTTTTTGTGCGTTTGGCGCACCATCAGACAAAGCCCCACCCTTTAAGCCCAACGCGGAGAATTCAAGCGTGCCTTCTTCAAATGTTTCCGAGCGCGATTTTCGCGATGCCATGGGCAGTTTCACCACCGGCGTATGCGTCTTGGGCGCAAAGCGCCGCGATGGGTTTTCCATCGGCATGACGGTGAATTCGTTTACCTCGGTTTCGCTCAAACCGCCGCTGATTTTGATTTGTTTGGGCCTGGAATCGCCCAGGTCTCGCGCCGTTATTGATTCTGGGCGATTTTCTGTCAGCATGCTGGCCGAAGATCAGCGCGACCTCTCGGGTCACTTTGCCCGCCCGGGCGAGGGGCTTGTTCCCGCCACAGGGTGGCGCGAAGGTCTCAATGGCGCCCCGGTGATGGAAAGCGCCGCCGCCATCATCGAATGCGCCATCGAAACCACATACACGGCGGGGGATCATCTGATCGTCATTGGCTTGGTTACCCATGTTGAAAGCGATCCGGGGCGTGAACCGCTGGTGTATTTCCGAGGTGGTTACCGTTTGCTCAACGGCGAGGCGGGGTGAGGGGCTTTTGTCGGCCATGCGGGGAATGAGCCGCAGGGAATAGAGGGATGAACATGAGACTACGCCTTCTGTTCGTCGTTTTGGCCGCCGCCTTGATGGTCGGGGCGTTGTTTCTGCACCCGCCGCTTTGGGTTTATCCGGCGGTCTTTGCCCTGATTTTCCTGTTCTACGCCAATACCTTTTCGGAACGTGTGCCACTGTATTTAAGCAACCGCACCACCTGGGCGGCGCTGGCCTTGGTGCTTGACGGGGAAACCATAGCCGTTGGCAGACGCCCGGCGTTCGTGGATCTCGGCTGCGGGTTAGGCGGCACATTGGCCTATCTGGCCCGCGCTAGGCCCGATTGGGATATCGTCGGCGTGGAAACCGCGCCGGGGCCGTACTTGATCGCCAAGGCGCGCACGGCCTTTTTGCCCAACGCGCAGGTCCGCTTTCAAACCCTGTGGAAGACCAATTTGGCGGCGTTTGACGTGGTTTATGCTTTTTTGTCACCCGTGCCGATGCCCAAGCTGCATGCCAAGGTAGCGGCCGAAATGCGCCCCGGAACCTTGTTCGTGAGTAATTCCTTTTGGGCCGACGGGCAGCCTTACGATGGCGTGATCGAAGTCAACGATACCCGCTCCACGCGCTTGATCTTTTCAAAAAAGTAATAATTTCAATGCGTTATCATTCATCCTTCTCATGTGACGCCCATCATATGCGTCCAGCCGACAAAGATGCAAAATCAAAGGCGTAGGGAGGATTAAAACTGCACCATCACGCGTTATCCGGATGTAAGGCAGCTTTTGGATAGGATAAAGACCATGAAAGTTTGGCAACACCTCGACAAATCGGACCACCTGCGTCGCCGCGCCGAAGATATGATTGAAGATGCTCGTGCCTATAAGCCGACCGGCGCTTTTTCCAAAAGATATCGTCCGAGTGCACAAGAGGCCCGTAAGCTTGAATTGCGCGATGGCATTCAAAATACGCCAGACCTCTTCGATACAACTTCGAGCGGCTCATAAAGGCTAGGTTTTCGGGTTATCTTTCGCCTTCGACGGCGGTGGTACTCATCACCTTGGTGTCGAAGCCCGCGTCGCATAATTTATCCACCAATCCCTGAACGTGTTTGCGGTCAATGGTTTCGACCGCCACGTCGATTTGTGTTTGTTTCAACGCCACGTCCGAAAACAGACGCTGGTGATGCACTTCGATGATGTTGGAACCGCTGTCGCCGATAATCTTGGCGATGATGGCGAGCACGCCGGGCATATCGGGGATATTGATGCGCAGGCTCGCCAGACGGCCCTCGCGCGCCAGACCGCGCATCAAGATCGACGACAACATGCGAGAATCGATGTTGCCACCCGACACCACCAGCCCGACGCTTTTGCCTTTGAACCGGTCTTTGTTGCGCATCAGCGCCGCCAGCGGGGCCGCGCCCGCGCCTTCGGCAATGATGCGCTGCATTTCCAGGTAGTCCTGAATAGCCTGTTCGATTTCGATTTCGCCGGCCAAAAAGACGTCGTCCACAACCCGGTCGATGATGGCGTGGGTACGGACGCTGGGTTCCTTGACCGCGATGCCGTCGGCGATGGTTTGGTCGCCGGAATACTCTGTCACCACTTGATGATAGGCGTCGAACATGGATGGAAACAGCGCCGCCTGCACGCCGTAAACCTCGATCTCCGGCTTCATCACCTTGGCCGCAATGCCCATGCCCGAAATCAAGCCGCCGCCGCCGATGGATACGATCATGGCGTCCAGATCGGGCTTTTGTTCCAGCATTTCGATGGCCACCGTGCCCTGGCCCGCGATGACGCGCTCGTCGTCGTAGGGATGGACGAAGGCATAACCTTCTTTGTTGCTGAGTTCCAAGGCGTGGTCGCGTGCTTGCATGAAGCCGTTGCCGTGCAACACCACCTTGGCGCCCAAGGCCTCGGTGCGCGAAATTTTGGTAAACGGGGTGTTTTTGGGCATGACGATAATGGCGGGGATGCCCAACTGGCGGGCGAAGTAACCAACGCCTTGGGCATGGTTGCCCGCCGACGCGGCGATGACGCCCGCTTTGCGTTCGGCCTCGCTCAGGCTTAGAAGTTTGACCAATGCGCCGCGCACCTTGAATGCGCCGGTGTGTTGCAGGTTTTCCAGCTTCAGCCAAACGTCTGCGCCGGTGAGTTCGGAAAACTTCATCGACGGAACGAACGGCGTGCGCAGCACCCGGCCTTCGATTAATTCGGCGGCGGACTTGATGTGTTTATAGGTGATGTTCATGGACTAGCACTTATTCCTCGCAGTTTATCCACGTACTGGCGCATAGGTCTTCAACGATTTGACGCCCTCGGTGTTTTTGATGATCGTTATCACGGCATTGAGTTCTTTGGCCGATTGCGCTTCGCCTAGAAGATAGACCGTGCCCAAAACGGAGCGCCAGCGGTAATTGACGGAGTTGACGTCCTTGGCGCCGATAAGCTGGGCGCTGATCTTGGTTTCGATCCAAAAGTCTTCAAAGGATTCTGCCGCCTTTTGCGCGCCGGACTGAGCCTTTTCTTTCCATTCGCGGCGCGAGGTTTGTTCCCCCTCGCTAACAATCCGTACTTCGTTGTAAAACTCGGAAATACGCGGGTCTTGCTGCACGGCGCGCGCGACCCGATTGCGCAAGTCGGTGGAGCTTAACGTGCCGGTGAGCATCACGCGGGTTTTCCACACGTCGACGCTTAAATCCAAAGCAAGCATTTTATCGATACCGATCATCCGATCCAAAATGCCTGTCTTGATTTTGGCGTCAACCACTTGTTCTTCGGTCAAACGGGATTCAAATGCGGCCTGGGCGGTATGGGTGATAACGTTGCTGGTCGGACTGCACGCACCTAGGCTTAAGATCGCCCCCAGGGTTGCTCCCAGTGTCACCGCAATCGGCAGCCATGCTGCGGCGGTGGTTTTGCCTTCGCGAGCGGTTGTCATTTCAGCACCCCCAATTACCTGATTAAAACACTCAGCCAAATATTTCTGCGCCTCAGTTTACAGCCCACCCCCGTGCAAGCAACCGGCAAACGCACAATCCGTCCTTAATTTATTCGATTGAGAACATCGCCGTAAGGTCGCCAAGGGCGCGATTGCCGCATTCGGAACAATCGGTTACACTTTATCAACATTTCCGGGGTCGACATTTCTGGGTGCGGCATTTTTTGTTGCGCTTTGTGGGGGTATCCCCCAATCTGGAAAACGTGTTTTTGTTTCGCGCCCGCACAATTTGGGGCCAAAAGGGAGTAAGGGTTCGATGGCAGGTCAAGCATTGGTAAAGGCTGGGGGCAAAGATGCCGCCGCCCAAGTGGCGGAGAACCTATCTGAATTCGTGACCTTTAATATCGCCGATCAATTGTTCGGCATCCCGGTTCTCATCGTGCAAGACATCTTGCTGCCGGAAAACATCGCTTCCATTCCTCTGGCCCCGCCCGAAGTGCGTGGTTCCATCAATTTGCGTGGGCGCATCGTCACCGTTATCGACGTGCGCGTGCGTTTGGGCTTGGAGCGTCGCGACATCGCCAGCGCTCGAAGCGCCGCGCAGTTGGAACAGCGCATCGTCGATGAAGCCGCTCAAGCCGACGCGCGCGCTGTCGCCGCCGGGGGTACGCCCAAGACCGATGCGGAAAACGCCGCCGCCGCCGAAGAGCGTGCCCACGAAGCGATCGAGTCCGCCAAGCGCAAGCGCCGTGAACACATGATGGCCGTGACGGTGGAACACAAAAACGATTTGTATACCTTGCTGGTGGATAGCGTCGGCGACGTCATCAGCCTGTCGAAGAAATCTTACGAAGGCAATCCCAGCACGCTCGATCCGTTGTGGCGTGAATTCGCCAGCGGCGTTTATCGTCTCGACAAGCAGTTGATGGTGGTACTGGATGTGGATCGCCTGCTGGACTTGAAGGGCCAGGCTGCATAATAGGGCGGCGTAAGTCGCAAATTCAGTCATTAAAAAGCGGCGCCCTTGCAGGCGCCGTTTTTTTATGCGTTACGCCCCCACCAAGGGCAGATAGACGGTGAACTTGGTCCCTTTGCCCGGCGTGCTTTTGACGCCGATTGCGCCGCCATGTTTGGTCACGATGCTGTGGGCCACGGGCAGGCCCAGCCCGGTGCCGTGGCCGACTTCCTTGGTGGTGAAAAACGGATCGAATATCCGCGCGATGGTCGGCTCATCCATGCCAATGCCCTCGTCGCTTACTGTCAACACGCCATAAGGCCGGCCCGGCTTTAGTCGGGGGATCGCCAGCGTTTCGCGGTAAGTGAGAGTATGTTTGGTTAGGCCAATCGCCATCGCGCCGATTTTATCGCCCATGGCGTCGGCGGCGTTGTTGCCGAGGTTGACCAGCACGTTGACGATTTGCTCGGCATCGATGGCGGCGATCAGGCCGGGTTCAATGTCTGTTGTGATGGCGATGTTTTTTAATGTCGTGGAACGCAGAAACTCTGCGGTTTCCCTGGCCAACTCAGACAGATCGGTTTCTTCGACGACGGGCTTGTCTTCATGGGAAAAATTGAGGATGCGCTTAGCCAGATCGGCGGCGCGGTTTGCCGCTTCGAGAACTTTTTCCAGTCGAATATGTTCGCGTGAATCCTTGGGCAGCGAACTTAAGCACATGCCGGTCAGGCTGATGATGGGCAGCAGCATGTTTTTAAAGTCGTGCGCAATTCCTGCGGCCATGCTTTCGATGGCATCCGATTTTTGCAGCTGGCGCAATTGGCGTTCGGCTTCTCTGCGTTCGGTGAGATCGCGGGCCGTGGCGATGGCGGCCCATTCGTTTTTGTAGTGGACGGACGATACGGACAATTCCACCGGGATCGTGACGCCATCTCTGCGCCGTGCGTCAAGGCCAACCGTTACCCCGATTACCGGGCCTTGCCCCGTTTGGCCGAACGCGGCGAGGCGCTTTTTGATCAGCGGCATGTTTTCCGGCGGCGCCAACAGCTCATGAACGTCTCGGCCCATGGCCTCGGTCTCGGTGTGGCCAAACATGCGTTCGGCGGCGGCATTCCAAAACATTACCCGACCGCGGGCGTCGATCATGACGATCGCATCTTGGGCATTCCCCATGATGGTCAGCAGCCGCTCCTCGCTTTCGCGCAGATCGTTCGCAGTTTGCTCTTGCAATTGCGTTTGCACCCGCAACTCGGAGAATGGTCGGTCCAACGTGGTGCGCACGATGGCGATCAACACGAACCAGAACGCAAACAATTTGAAAATGTGGCCGACCAAGTTGGAAAGGTCATAAACACCGACGTAAAAGGTGAAAGCCAGTTCCGATCCTATGGTCAAGATGATCGCCATGCCCAGGGGCGCAATGACCGTGGGCGGCAGTTGGTCCTGCCTCTGGCCGAGCAATATTAGGCAACCGGCTAAGATGGCGATGATGATGTATTCGCTGATGATCTTGAACGGCGTCAATCCGGTGGGTTCGATATAGGCGTCGGGAAAGATGCCCACCCATACGGCTGCGATGATGCCTAAAGCAACGACGCCGATGCCCCCAAAAGGCCATCCCGGCGCGGGCGGAGCGTTCAGCCGCAATAGTGCCAGCAAAATAGTCAAGGCTTCCAGGTAGCGCGCACCGATCCACAATTGCGTCGCCGGATTGGCGCTTTCAATGGGCAGAATATTCATGCCCTTAAACACAAATGCATGGGCCATATCGATGACGGCGACCCAGAAAAAACCACATCCCAAGAACATGAACAAACGATCGCGGGAAAGGTCGTAGGTTTGCCAGGCGGTGACCGCCATCATGGCAGCGACGATGATGGAAAGGCCCTCGGCAACGGAATGAAACAGCAGGTAGGAAAACTGCTCCATCGCCAACAGTATGGCGCTGAGCACGAGCGGCGCTATCCAATAGAACGGTTTGAGGAGTTCCGCCCACTTGATCTGTAATACGGTGCGCAGCAAAATCGGTTCCTCTCTGACGCTAGGCACCCCTGCTCATGTCAAAATCACCGTACCATCATAAAGGATAATGCTTTGTAAATGTAGCAAATATAACAATGCAATAGCTTAAGCAAGCCGGGAAGGGGCGTCAGTCGTTCAGCAACTTTGCCGCGATTGGCGCGTAGTAGGTGAGAATACCGTCGCAGCCTGCGCGTTTGAACGCCATCAGGCTTTCCAGCATCGCCGCTTCGCCGTTCAGCCAGCCGTTGGCCGCCGCCGCCTGAATCATGGCGTATTCGCCCGACACCTGATAGGCAAAGGTGGGCATGGAAAATTCGTCTTTGATGCGGCGCACGATGTCGAGATAAGGCAGGCCGGGTTTGACCATGACCATGTCTGCGCCCTCGGCTATGTCCTGGGCCACTTCGCGCAACGCTTCGTCGGAATTGGCAAAGTCCATCTGATAAGTCTTTTTATCGCCTTTAAGCGCGCCGCCCGAGCCGACCGCATCGCGGAACGGACCATAAAAGCTCGACGCGTACTTGGCTGCGTAAGACAGTATTTTAACGTCTTGAAAGCCTTCCGCGTCCAGCGCGGTGCGGATCGCGCCGACGCGACCGTCCATCATGTCGGAAGGGGCGATGATGTCGCAGCCCGCGCGTGCCTGCACGATGGATTGCTGGCACAACAGCGCGACCGTTTCGTCGTTGAGGATGCGGCCATCTTTGACCAAACCGTCGTGGCCGTCGGAATTGTAGGGGTCCAGCGCCACGTCGCAGATGATCCCCAATTGCTCACCCACCGCGTCTTTGACGGCGCGTACCGTGCGGCATACCAAATTGTCGGGGTTGAGCGCTTCGCGCGCATCGGGCGTTTTCAGCGCCGGATCGGTATAGGGAAACACCGCCATGGCGGGAATGCCCAGATCAACCGCTTGTTTTGCCGCTTCAACGATCAAATCTTGCGACAGACGCTCCACCCCAGGCATCGATTTTACGGGCTGGCGCTCGTTCTGGCCATCGACCACGAACAACGGCCAGATCAGATCGTCGACGGTCAACGTCGTTTCGCGCACCAGACGGCGCATCCACGCGTGGCTGCGATTGCGGCGCATGCGGATCAATGGAAACTGGGAAGAAGATGTGCTCACGATCATAAACCCTATTGAAACAAGGCTCTTAACATATCGCCCAAGCGCTTAAAGCCAATAGAAATCTTTTCTTGTGCATCGAGAAGGCGTATTTATGGCCATTATGGTCGAAAAACCGACACGTCCCGGCCCACCGGTCCGGAGCCCCCGGGCCCCCATGAAAGAGGTGCTGTTTGAAATGCAGCGCCACGGCAACATCTTGCGCGTCGTCGCCATCGACCCCGTAACGGGTACCGAGGTCATCATGATCGCCGACCCGCGTCAGAGCATGGAAATCATTAAACGCTTGGCCGTGCGCAAATTACTTTATGTGTTGGAAAAAAATCGCGCCAAAGCGGGGCAGAAAAACGATCTCACTTAAAAATGATCCGACCCTAGTGCATTTTTTTGCCGAAAAATCAAAGTGTCCGGTTGAATATTCGATAAAACTGTTATAAACATCCCCACAATATGCAGGGCCGCGAGCCGCACCCGGTTTAAGTCTGCCGATTTATTAACCTTTTTATGGGCTAATCAAGTCGATTTGGACAGGCCGCCCGACCCCGAAAGACGTTCTCGTCTAAGTCGACCTTGCAGACCGCACTACCTTCGATCATGTGATCTGATCCGAGCTATTTTCGGCGCGCCCCTTTGGCTGGCGGTGCGCACGTCGGCGCAGTGACCCCAAATGACCGTTCCCGTGCGGATGTGATGGCATTCGGGCCGCTTACCATTGGGGGCCTGCATTCGATAGGCTTAACGATATGGTCGCACGCGCGCTTTCTCAGCTTTGGATGTTTCGCCCCTCCAAAGAATCCATTTTTCCGTTTTTCTTATGGCTGCATCTGGTCAATAAAAACAGTTTGCGCGCGGACCTGATTGCCGGCCTCACGGGTGCCGTCATCGTTTTGCCGCAAGGCGTCGCGTTTGCCATCATTGCCGGACTGCCGCCGCAATACGGGCTTTATACCGCCATGGTGACGCCCATCGTGGCGGCGCTATTCGGATCATCCCGGCATTTGATTTCGGGGCCAACCACGGCGATTTCCATTGTTATTTTCTCCACCGTCAGCCGCTATGCCGAAGTCGGCACGCCAGAATTCGTGCAGATGGCGTTGACCGTGACGTTCCTTGCGGGCGTTTACCAATTGGCCTTCGGTCTGGCGCGGCTAGGCGTTTTGGTGAACTTCGTCTCGCATACCGTGGTCGTGGGTTTTACGGCAGGGGCGGCGATCTTGATCGCCACCAGCCAGATGAAAAACGTGATGGGCGTGCATGTGCCGAAGGGCGAATCGTTTTTGCTGACCTGGCATGATTTGTATCTGAACTTAAATCAGGTGCAGACGAGCATTCTGGCCACGGCCCTGGCGACGCTGGTCATTGCGATCTTGATCAAAAAAATAAAACCGAAGCTGCCGAATCTTTTGATCGCTTTGTTGGCGGGCGGCGTTTTGGCCCAGTTTTTGGGCGGCGAGGGCGCGGGCATCGCCATGGTGAGCGCAATCCCGGCGCAGCTGCCGCCGCTGTCGATCCCCGACATTTCATTCACTTCCGTCAAATTGCTGGCGCCGAACGCTTTCGCGGTAGCACTACTCGGTCTGATCGAAGCCGTGTCCATCAGCCGTTCCATTGCCGCCAAAAGCCACCAGCGCATCGACGGCAACCAGGAATTCATCGGTCAGGGTTTGTCCAATATCGCGGGCAGCTTCTTTTCATCCTATGCGGGTTCCGGTTCGTTCACCCGTTCAGGCGTCAATTACACGGCGGGCGCGGTGACGCCCATATCGGCCATATTCTCTGCTGTGATCTTGATGGCGATGGTAATGCTGTTGGCTCCGTTGGCTGTCTATCTGCCCATCAGCGCGATGGCCGGCGTGATTATGCTCGTCGCGTACAACTTGATCGACTTAAAGCAGATCGTGCATGTGATCCGCTCCAGCAAGTCGGAAACCGCGATCTTGCTCACCACCTTGGCCTCGACGCTGTTTTTGGAATTGGAATTCGCCATTTATTTGGGCGTGCTGCTGTCGTTGGTGATTTTCCTGGGGCGCACCTCGTATCCGGAAATCGTCTCATTGGCGCCGGCTTATGACCCGGTCTACAAAAAGAAACATCTCGTAGACACCACGACCCGGCCGCTGAGCGAATGCCCCAATCTGAAAATCATTCGCTTTGATATGTCGATCTATTTCGGCTCGCTCAATCACCTGCAACGGGAACTGCAGCGCATCACCGCCAAGGAAGGCATCGTCGATATTTTGATCGTCTGCTCAGGCGTGAACTTCATCGATTTGTCCGGCGCGGAAATGCTGCACCACGAAGCCGAACGCCTGACGGAAATGGACGGCGGACTGTATTTCTCCGATCTCAAGCCAAAGGTCTACGAAAAGCTGAGCCGCATGCATTTCATCCGCGATATCGGCAACAATCATTTCTTCGATGAAAAAAGCGAAGCGATCCGCACCCTGCAGCAGCGCCTGCGCCGCAAGGGCAAGTGCGAGAATTGCAAGACCCGCGTGTTCGAAGAATGCCAACCGACGACAACGGCAGAATAATTTGCTCGTTCGCGGCCCGTTGTGCGCCCCTCTAAAGCGGCCCGCCGGATCATTCGGCGGGCCGTTTCGCCTAAACGCAAGCGAGAAAAAAGAAGTCTTGTGACAGCACCGAAAGCTTGTGCCCGCTTGGCAGAGCTATACGAGATATGGTAACTAAACGCTCCTCTTGTGATCACATCATCGAACGGGATACGGACATTCGCCATGACGAAGCAAACCATCGCCATTGCTTGCGACCACGGCGCGTTAGCGCTGAAGAGCCACATTGCGGCTTATTTGCAAAACAAGGGCTATGAAATCCTTGATTTGGGCGTCAATGGCACCGAGAGCGTCGATTACCCCGATTATGGCTATAAGCTGGCGCACATCTTAAAAGATGGGCAGGCGACACGCGGCATTTTGATGTGCGGCAGCGGCATCGGTATTTCCATCGCCGCTAATCGTTTCCCCGAAATCCGCGCTGCTTTGGTACACGATGTTACCTGCGCGCGCCTTGCACGCGAACACAACGACGCCAACGTCATCGTGTTCGGCGGGCGCATGATCGGCCCGGATCTTTGCGAAGAATGCGTGAACACCTTCCTCAACACCGATTTTGAAGGCGGCCGCCACCAGCGCCGCGTGGACAAATTGTCCAATCCCCCGCGTTAATTTTGTTTCTTAAGCAAAAGGCAGAGCCGCACCCATGACCGCTTATCCCAATGACGAACTGGCCCAATTCTTTTCCAAGACCCTGGCCGAGACCGACCCGGACATCAAAAAGTCCATCGATCAGGAACTGGGCCGTCAGAAAAATCAGATCGAACTGATCGCATCGGAAAACATCGTCTCCAAGGCGGTGCTGGAAGCGCAAGGCAGCGTGCTTACCAATAAATACGCCGAAGGCTATCCCGGGCGGCGTTATTACGGCGGCTGCGAATACGTCGATATTTCCGAACAACTGGCGCAGGACCGCGCCAAACAACTGTTCGGCTGTAAGTTCGTCAACGTTCAGCCCCATTCGGGCGCACAGGCCAACGGCGGCGTATTTATGGCGCTGCTGCAGCCGGGCGATACCATCTTGGGCATGAGCCTGGCGGCGGGCGGGCATCTCACCCACGGCGCGCCTCCGGCGCAAAGCGGCAAGTGGTTCAACGCCATTCAGTACGGCGTCAGCGAAACCGATCTGCGCATCAATTTTGACGAAGTGCAAAGCCTAGCGCGCGAACACAAACCGAAATTGATCATCGCGGGCGGCTCGGCTTATCCGCGTCACATCGACTTTGCGCGCTTCCGCGCCATCGCCGACGAAGTGGGCGCTTTGCTGATGGTCGACATGGCGCACTTTGCGGGCTTGGTGGCGGCGGGGCTGCATCCCAGCCCGGTGCCTATTGCCGACGTCACCACCACCACCACGCACAAGACCTTGCGTGGTCCGCGCGGCGGCATGATCCTCACCAATTCCGAGGAACTGTCGAAAAAAATCAACTCCGCCATTTTCCCGGGCCTGCAAGGCGGGCCGCTAATGCATGTCATCGCCGCCAAGGCGGTAGCCTTCGGCGAGGCGCTGCGTCCCAGCTTTAAAGCCTATGCTCAGCGTGTCATTGATAACGCCCAGATGCTGGCCAAGACCATGGTGGACGGCGGTTACGCCATTTCCACCGGCGGCACCGACACGCACCTGATGCTGGTCGATTTGCGGCCCAAGGGCCTGAAAGGCAATGCCGCCGAACACGCGCTGGATCGCGCCGGCATCACCTGCAACAAAAACGGCATTCCGTTTGATACGGAAAAGCCCATGATCACGTCCGGCGTGCGTTTCGGCACGCCTGCGGGCACCACGCGCGGCTTCGGCGTTGCGGAGTTCAAGCAAATTGGCCAGATGGCCTGCGAAGTGTTGGACGGCTTGGC
Organism: Rhodospirillales bacterium; assembly: GCA_024653965.1. Classification (GTDB taxonomy): domain Bacteria; phylum Pseudomonadota; class Alphaproteobacteria; order Rhodospirillales; family Magnetovibrionaceae; genus JANLGW01. The sequence continues at coordinate 41,467 of JANLGW010000043.1, read as the reverse complement.
CGCCAACGGTGAAGAAGGCAATGGTAAAGTCGAAGCGGCCGTACGCCAGAAGGTCGAAGCGCTGTGCGCGCGCTTCCCCATCTACGGTTAAGCTGAGAGCAGGGGGAGAAAGACGATGCGTTGTCCGTTTTGCGGCAATGAAGACACCCAGGTGAAGGACTCGCGCCCCACCGAAGATAACGCCGCCATTCGCCGTCGGCGTTATTGCCAGTCGTGCGGTTCGCGCTTCACCACGTTCGAGCGGGTGCATCTGCGGGAACTTACGGTGATCAAATCCAACGGAGACAAAGCGCCGTTCGACCGCGAAAAGGTCAAACGCTCGATGGAAATCGCGCTGCGTAAACGCCCGGTCCACGAAGACCAGATCGAGCGCATCGTGAACTCCATCCAGCGCCATCTGGAAACCTCGGGCGAGACGGAAATTCCGTCCAAGGCGATCGGCAAGCTGATCATGGATCGGCTGATGGATCTGGACAAAGTCGCCTATGTGCGCTTTGCCTCCGTCTATAAAGACTTCCATGAAATCAATGACTTTAACGAGTTTATTGGGACTTTAGGTGAACGCGACTGACCCGCGTGATCTAGATTTCATGCGTGCGGCGCTGTCGTTGGCGCGGCGCGGGCTTGGCAATACTTATCCCAATCCGGCGGTGGGCTGTCTCTTGGTCAAGGACGGGCTTGTCATTGCACGCGGCTGGACTCAGCCGGGCGGCCGCCCCCACGCCGAAGCCCAAGCGCTGGCCGGTGCAGGCGATCGGGCCAAGGGCTCAACCGCTTATGTCACGCTGGAACCGTGCGCGCACATCGGCCAAACCCCGCCGTGCGCCGACGCCTTAGTCGCGGCAGGCGTCAAACGGGTGGTGGTGGCGATTGACGATCCGGACCCGCGTGTTGCGGGCAGGGGTCTGGAAATCTTGAACCATGCGGGCATCAAAGTCACCCGGGACGTGTGCCGCGAGGAAGCCTGGCGGGCCAACCTGGGCTTTTTCTTAAACCGCACCCAGCGCCGCCCCATGTTCACCTTGAAATTGGCGACGGATCAAAACGGCCATATTCCGGGGCCAGATGCCACGGGTGCCGATAAATGGGTGACCTCGGCTGAGGCCCGCAATCGCGGCCATTTGCTGCGCGCCAACCATGACGCGGTGCTGTTCGGCATCGGCACGGTGTTGAGCGACGATCCTGAGTACACCTGCCGTTTGGCAGGCCTGGAAGGGCAAAGTCCGGTGCGCGTGCTGTTGGATTCGCAGTTGCGCTTGCCCGTGAATGCCAATTTATTGAAAACATTGGATGTATCGCCGTTGTGGGTGATGTGCGGCAAGGATGCGACGGGCTCTGAAGCTATGGAAAACTTGGGCGTCACCGTCATCCGCGCCCCTTCCGCCCAGCCAGAACCGGGCTGGATCGCGGGGGAATTGGCGATGCGCGGGTTGACGCGGGTGCTGGTTGAGGCCGGACCGACCGTGGCGAGCGCCTTTTTAGAGGCCGGATTGGTCGACGAAATTGCCTGGTTTCGCGCGCCAAAGGTTCTAAAATCGGATGGCGTGCCCGCATTTTACGCAAAAGCTATGGAAAAACTGGAACTGACCCGCCAAGCCGTGCTACAGGCAGGGCCGGACCAATTGGAACTCTACGATACGCGTAAGGCTTAATCCGTTATGTTTACTGGCATCATCACCGATATCGGACGTGTGCGTTCCGCCCAGCCTACGGGCAGCGGCGAGGGCGAGGGGCGTCGTTTTGAAATCGAAACCGCGTTCGATTTAAGCACCGTCGATATTGGCGCCTCCATCGCTTGCGCTGGGGCGTGCATGACGGTGGTGGATAAGGGGCATGATGGGGGGCAGGAGAATGGCCGAGGCTGGTTCGTCGTCGAAGTTTCCGCCGAAAGCCTTTCTAAAACCACGCTTGGCTCTTGGGCGGTCGGCGCGCGCTTGAATTTAGAACGCGCCATGCGTCTTGGCGACGAACTGGGCGGGCATATCGTGTCAGGCCACGTCGATGGTGTTGGCGAACTGGTGCGCCGCGAAGCCGATGGCGATAGCCAGCGTTACACCTTCCGCGCGCCGAAAAAACTCGCCAAATACTTAGCCCCTAAGGGCTCGATCACCATCGACGGCGTCTCGCTGACGGTCAATGAAGTTGCAAAGTCCAAATTCGGCATCAATCTGATTCCCCATACCCAAACCGCGACCACGCTTGGCGCATTGGAACCGGGGGCTAAGGTCAACCTGGAAATCGACATGCTGGCGCGTTATGTTGCCCGCCTGCTCGGCAAAGAATAACCTGTCAAAAAATTAAGGAACGCTGCCCGTGCCATTCAAAGATAAACTGTCGCCCATCGAAGACATCATCGAAGAGGCCCGCAACGGTCGCATGTTCGTTTTGGTTGACGACGAAGACCGCGAAAATGAAGGCGATCTGGTGATTCCCGCACAAATGGCGACGCCGGAAGCCGTCAACTTCATGGCCATGTACGGGCGCGGGCTGATCTGCCTGACGCTGACCCGCCAACGCGTCGAAGAATTGGAATTGCCGCATCAGGCGCAAAAGAACGTATCGCGCCATTCCACCGCTTTCACCATGTCGATCGAAGCGCGTGAAGGGGTGACCACGGGCATTTCGGCCTCGGACCGCGCGCGCACCATTTCGGTCGCCATCGATCCAGCCAAGGGCAAAGCCGATATCGCCACGCCGGGCCATGTGTTCCCGCTGGAAGCGCGCGACGGCGGTGTGTTGGTGCGTGCGGGCCATACCGAAGCGGCGGTGGATATCGCGCGTTTGGCGGGCCTCAATGCGTCGGGCGTGATCTGCGAAATCATGAACGACGACGGCACCATGGCGCGCCTGCCGGATCTGATTCCGTTCGCCGAAAAACACAAACTGAAGATCGCCACCATCGCCGATCTGATCGCGTATCGTTTGAAACACGACCACATGATCGAACGGCTGCACGCCCAAGCGTTCAACAGCATCTATGGCGGCGTATTTGAAATGACCATTTACCGCTGCGGCATCGATGGCATCGAACACGTGGCCTTGACCAAAGGCGACGTGACCAAAGGCGGCCCGGTGTTGGTGCGTATGCACGCCATGGACATCATGAACGATGTGTTGGGCGATGCGGCGACGGACAAGGCGGGTGTATTGCAGCGTTCCATGCAGGCCATCTCGGATGCGGGACGCGGCGCGATCGTGCTGATCCGCCACCCCCGCGCGGATGCGTTTAGCGTCCACGCCAACATAGCGGATGCCGCCGGTGATGCGGGCGCGGAACGAGAGCTGCGCAACTACGGCCTCGGCGCGCAAATCTTGCTGGATTTAGGCATCAAGGAAATGACGTTGCTGAGCAACACGCAACACACCATTATCGGTCTGGAAGGGTACGGCCTTACCGTAACCGGCCATCAGTCGATCCCTGCTTGAAGGAGCGCCCATCATGCCTGGCCACATTTTGATTGTCGTCGCCCCCTTTTACCGCCACCTCACCGACCAACTGGTTAAGGGCGCGCGCGCCGTTCTCGACAAAGCGGGGGCAACCTACGACCAAATCGAAGTCCCCGGCGCCATGGAAATCCCGGCGGTCGTCAACCTGGCCGATACCGCATTTAAAGGCGATCCGCACCAGGCGCGTCGTTACGACGGTTACGTGGCGCTGGGCTGCGTGATCCGCGGCGAGACCAGTCATTACGACTATGTTGCGGGCGAAAGCTGCCGCGCCTTGATGGACTTGTCCCTCAAAGGCCTTGCCATCGGCAACGGCATTTTGACGGTGGAAAATGAAGCCCAGGCGTTGGTGCGTTGCGACCCGTCCAAAAAAAATAAAGGCGGCGATGCGGCGACGGCATGCCTCGCCGTAATTCGTGTGCGCAACCAGCTTCGTTATGGCATCGATTGATGACTACGAACGCAACCGGAACTTCGGAAAAATTCGACGCCAAAGGGCGAAGCGCCGCGCGTATGGCTGCGGTGCAATCGCTCTATGAACTCGACATGGTCGAAGGCGATGCCGACCCGGTGCTGCGTTCGTTTATCGAAAAACGCTGGACCGTAACGGTCGAGGGCGAAGACGGCGACGACCTGGGCGAGGCCGAGTTTCACGACCCTGACAAGACGTTTTTGATCGCCTTGGTGCGGGGCGTCATCGAACATAAAACCGCGCTCGATGACATGCTGAGCGGTGCTTTGGGGCCGAACTGGACCGTGCCCCGCCTGGAGGTGTTGCTGCGCGCCGTCATGCGGGCGGGGGCATTCGAGCTGAGCCATTGCCCACAAATCCCGGCCAAGGTCATCATCAACGAATACATGGACGTCGCCAACGCGTTTTTTAACGGTGGCGAGCCTAAAATGGTCAACGGCGTGCTGGATAAGCTGGCGCATGTGCTGCGCGACGGTCGCATGGACTGAGGCGCATGGATTGAAAAGGGGGTTTCCCCTATGACGGATCAATCGCCGAACGGTTCCGAGTTCGACATCATCAAACGGTACTTCATGCCGTTGGCGGCAGGCGACAAGGCGGCGTTGGGACTGCTCGACGACGCCGCCGTATTGGATGTGCCGCAGGGATACAAACTTGTGGTCACCACCGACGCTTTGGTCGCAGGCGTGCATTTTTTAGAAAATCTCTCGCCCGCAGACATCGCCTACAAGGTGGTGGGGGTGAACCTGTCGGATTTGGCCGCCATGGGGGCTAGCCCGCGCGCGGTGTTCCTTGCCGCGCAGTTTCCCAAAAATACGCCGGAAACCTGGATCGCCGCTTTTGCCCAGGGGCTTGGCGCAGCCCTGTCGGGCAGCGGTGCAACGCTGCTGGGGGGCGACACGGTAACGACGCCGGGACCGATGGCGTTCACCCTGACCGCGCTTGGATTCGCGCCGTTGCGCAAGGTTCTCACCCGTTCGGGCGCAAAAGTGGGGGACGATGTATACGTAACCGGCACCATCGGTGACGGCGCGCTGGGGCTGCTGTGCCTGACCGGAAAACTGCCCGCCGACGCGTTTTTGGCGAAACGCTACGCCCGTCCCGAAGCGCGTTTTGTTTTCGCCCAGGCCTTAGCCGAACATATGTTTGCTTCGGCATGTGTGGACATTTCCGACGGCTTGGCGGCGGACGTCGGGCATATCTGTGAAGCGTCGAACGTCGCCGCGACCCTCGAAGCCCAGCGGGTGCCGTTATCGGATAGCGCGCGCGACCTGGTGAAAGCGGATAAGACGCTACTGAAAACCGTTTTGACGGGCGGGGACGATTACGAACTGGCGTTCACCGCCGCGCCAAAAAATGCTTCGTCCATCGAGGCCCTGGCCGTTGAAAAAGGGCTTCGGGTGACGCGCATCGGCACGATCCTCGAAGGCGCGCCAAAAACACGGGTGCTTGATGAAATTGGCCGCCCCATGGACTTAGGGCACGGCGGATATGTACACCTATAATACGAATAGGGTCTTTTTTCCGGCGCGCAGTGGCGTATAATCCATCCCGAAGAAGGTCAATTTTTCAAGGTGTTACAGGTAGGTAAATAATAATGAAAAAACTCGTTATCGCCCTTGCCGTGCTGATTATGTTGGCCGGCGGTACGGTCAGCATCCTGCGTTATCTTGAAATCGGCCCTTTTGAAAAAACGCCTGAAGAACTTGCTGCCGCCACCGCCGTCGATCCGGCGGTGCAAGAAGCGAGCGCCTTTTTCGACAATCGCCCGCGATATATCGAAATGGACCCCATTCAGGTGCCGGTCTTTCAAGATGACGGTGTCGCGGGCACCATCTTGATCAACTACAAGATCGAAGTGTTGGGGGTGGATAACGAGCGCACGGTCGCCAACTCCAAACGGCAGCTGGGCGATGCGCTGATCGAAGATTTCGCCTATTACATCCCGCGCACGCTGCGCAATAACAAAACCCTGGACGTCACCTTAATTAAATACCGCATCATGATGGTGGCCGACCGCCATTTGGGCAAAGGGGTGGTCAACGACGCGTTAATTCAGGCCATGACCAGCACCGAGCAGCAGTAACGGGCTGATTTTCCCCTAAGCTTACTCGGGTAAACGTTGCCGTGCGACGTGTTCCGCCATTAACCGTTTGATCTTAATCGTTTGATCTGGCAACCTTCTGCAGCTGTGCTCGCGGACCTGCTGAGTCTCGTGTCCGTTGTGGGCTTGTTTGGGGTAATCAGGGGAAGGTGTGTTCATGGAAAGTCTCTACTATTTAGTCATCGCGTGCGGTGTTTTGGCCGTGCTCTATGGCGCATACGCAACACGCGCCGTACTTGCCGCACCGGCTGGCACGGAACGCATGCAAGAAATTGCCGCCGCCATTCAAGAAGGCGCTGGCGCGTATCTGAAGCGTCAATACACCACCATCGGCGTTGTCGGCATTGTCGTGTGCGCACTGCTCGGCCTGCGCTTAGGCGGGACAGTCGCCGTCGGCTTCGCCATCGGCGCGCTGTTGTCCGGTTTGACCGGGTTCATCGGCATGATGGTTTCGGTCCGCGCCAACGTGCGCACCGCCGAAGCTGCCCGCACCAAAGGTTTAGGCCCAGCCATGGACGTCGCGTTCAAATCTGGCGCCATCACCGGCCTGTTGGTCGTCGGTTTGGGTCTGCTCGGCGTGGCCGGATATTACATGTTCCTGCGTGCGAGCGGTGACCCGACTTCCGCCGAAGGCATGCGCCAGATTCTCGAAGCCCTGGTGGCGTTGAGCTTCGGTGCATCTCTGATTTCCATCTTCGCCCGACTGGGCGGCGGCATCTTCACCAAGGGCGCAGACGTAGGCGGCGACTTGGTGGGTAAAGTCGAAGCGGGTATTCCTGAAGACGATCCGCGCAATCCTGCCACCATCGCCGACAACGTCGGCGACAACGTCGGCGATTGCGCCGGCATGGCGGCCGACCTGTTTGAAACCTACGCCGTGACCATCGTCGCCACCATGTTGTTGGGCGGCATCTTTTTCACCGGAGATGCTCAAGAAACCTTGATGCTGTTTCCGCTGTTGATCGGCGGCGTGTGTATCGCCGGCTCGGTCATCGGCACGTTCTTCGTTAAATTGGGACCGACCAATAACATTATGAACGCGCTGTATAAGGGCTTCATCGTTGCAGCGGCAATTTCCGCATTGTTGATCGGCGGCATCATTTCACTGGCCGTCGGCTGGGGCACCGAGTTCACCACCTCGACCGGAATCACATTCTCGGGCGGTAGCCTTTATGTATGCGCCCTCACCGGCCTTGGCGTGACGGGTCTGCTGATCTGGATCACCGAATATTATACCGGCACTCACTTCCGTCCGGTGAAAAGCATCGCCCTGGCTTCGACCACCGGACACGGCACCAACGTGATCCAAGGTCTGGCTGTCTCCATGGAAGCGACGGCGCTTCCGGTGTTGGTGATCTGCGCAGCCATCGTCATCACTTACACGACCGCGGGGCTATTCGGCATTTCGATCGCCGCAACCGCCATGTTGGCGCTGGCGGGTACCGTGGTGGCGTTGGACGCTTTCGGTCCGGTCACCGACAACGCCGGCGGCATTGCCGAAATGGCGGACCTGCCGGCAGAAGTGCGTAAAACCACCGACGCGCTCGATGCGGTCGGCAACACCACCAAAGCCGTGACCAAAGGGTATGCCATCGGTTCCGCCGGTTTGGCGGCGCTGGTTCTGTTCGCGGCGTATACCGAAGATTTGGGCCACTATTTCCCGGACGTGGCCGTGGACTTCAGTCTGAAAAACCCATATGTGGTGATCGGGCTGTTCATCGGCGGTCTGTTGCCGTACTTGTTCGGCGGCATGTCGATGATGGCCGTAGGCCGCGCCGGTGGTGCGGTGGTGGTCGAAGTGCGTCGTCAGTTCAAGGAAATCAAAGGCATCATGGAAGGCACCGCCAAGCCGGACTATGCGGCTTGTGTCGACTTGCTGACCAAGGCGGCGATCAAAGAAATGGTTGTGCCGTCGCTGTTGCCGGTGTTGGCTCCTGTGGTGGTGTATTTCGTGGTCAATGCGTTCGCAGGGCAAGGCGCCGCATTCAGCGCCTTGGGCGCGATGTTGCTCGGCACCATCGTGACCGGCCTGTTCGTGGCCATTTCCATGACTGCCGGTGGCGGTGCGTGGGATAACGCCAAGAAGTTCATCGAAGACGGCAATTACGGCGGCAAGGGTTCGGATGCCCATAAGGCTGCCGTGACCGGCGATACCGTGGGCGATCCTTACAAGGATACCTCCGGCCCGGCGGTCAACCCGTTGATCAAGATCACCAACATCGTGGCGATCTTGCTGCTGGCGCTGCTCGCAGGTTAATTCGACGCATCGAAGAAAACCCCCGGCAGCGTCGGCTGCCGGGGGTTTTTGATTGGGCGGAACGTCAATTCTATTTTTTCTTATTGAAGCGGCCTAGGTTGCTGATCATCTGCTGGAAGAAGCCCAGCGAGTTGCCCGCCGTGGGCGTTTCACCGGGGGCAAGCTCAACGACTTCGCCTTGGGTCTCGTCCAAGGAGCCGACCTTTGAGACGACGCCAGCCTCGTCGAACTCGATCGCCAGTACTTGGCGTTCTTTAACCTCGGGGGCAAAAAACGCGAGCGTTTCGGTGCGTTCGGAAAAGTAATACCAGACATCTTTGCCAAACTTGCCCTGGCTTGAGGGCGAACCCAAAGTATCCAGCACTTCGTTGCGGGTTGTTTTACCGGCTTCGATGGTCGCGACATCTTCCGCATGGATTTGATTACCGCGGTTGTCCACCCGGGGGGAGCAGGCGCCCAAAACGACGGCACCGATCAAAGCGCCAGTCAAAGTGCGAGCCAAAGTGCGCGTGAGGGCGGATAGAGCTTTATTCTTTTTGTTCATGTACCGACAGTTGCCTCAAAGGGGGGGTGGGCGTATATGTCGCGCACCCGGATATTTTATAGATGATCATGATATGGGGCTGCAATTGCCCCAGATAAAGCCACCCGCCGGGGCGGATGTCAAATTTTACCCCATAACGGGCCGGTTTGTTAAGGATACGCGTCGATGAAGGCTTTGTTGAGAGTTTTTGGTCTAGCCCGTTTCGATCCGGCGGCTGAAGCCCTTTATCGCGCCGCCGTAAAAGAGGGCAGGCGGGAGCTTTATTACGCCGATTGGCCGGAAAAAGCCTTGGTTCCCGATACGGTGGACGGGCGCTTCGATCTGATTTCGCTGATGGCGGCGCTGCTCAACCGGCGCATTGGCATGGTGGCGCGCCCTCAGCAAAATGTGGCCCAAAACCTAGCGCAAGAGCTGTTTGACGTCATGTTCGCCGACGTAGATACCAATTTGCGGGAATTGGGCGTTTCCGACGAAGGCATGAAACACAAGATCAAACCCATGGCCAGCGCCCATTTGGGCCGCGTCAAAGCCTATACCGACTGCCTATTCGAAGCGGATGAAAACAACCGTCTAAACTGTCTGGCGGCGGCGTTCGACCGCAACATCTACCGCACGGTTGCCGGCGCCGACCCTTTGCCCCTGGCGCGGCGGGCCATGGATTTAGCCACCCAGTTGGCGGCGGCTTCCGATGACGATATCCTGGCCGGACGGTTCGAGTTTGCAGATCCCCAAACACCGTCATTGCAAACGCCAGAGGACTGAATACATGCGCTCCAAAACCGACTCTGCCGATGCTCACATCGATGCCCTAAAGCCAGAATTCTCTCGAATCGTTGGCGTCGCAGAGCTGTCGGTTGCACAAACGGATTTTACGTTCGATGCATCGCCCAGCGAATTGGCGGCTTTGACGTCACGGTTGGGGGTGGATGCGTTGGAAGCGTTGAGCGTGCGCGCTACGCTGCAAATTATCGCCAATGGCGACGTTTTGGCGAACTTTGCCTATTCGGCCCAACTCGAACAGCACTGTGGAGTCACGCTGCAACCCATAAAATCAGTGATTTCAACTGAATTTACAACGACTTATAGCGATAACGCAGACTCAGATTGGGGCCATGACGAAGAAGAATTCGTCGATTTGGACGGCGATATCGAGCCGCCTGAGCCGCTGGTAAACGGCACAATCGACATCGGCGAAGCGTGTGTTGAGCATTTGGCGCTTGAAATTGACCCCTTTCCCCGCGTACAAGGCGCTACGTTTGAAGGCTATTCGACGGACACAACGAGTGAAATCGCTGAGATTGCCGCAAAAAAGAACCCCTTTACGGTTCTGTCGAAATTAAAGTCGCCAAAAGAAAAGGACGAATGACCGGGGCGAACCCCTTGCCCCTCAGTCGTTTTTTGTAGTAAGTAAGCACCCCTATCCCCGATGGGGGCCAAATGGGGGAAAGCGCCCCCTAGGCAATTCCCCTGGGCAATGTTGTCCGGGGCCGGAACCATTAAGGAATGACAGATGGCTGTCCCTAAACATAAAGTATCGACCTCCCGCCGCAACATGCGCCGCGCCCATGACGCGCTGAAGAGCAACGCCTACGAAGAATGTCCCTCGTGCGGCGAACTGAAGCGTCCGCATCATGTGTGTGAAGCTTGCGGCCAGTACAACAAGCGCGAGGTCGTCTCGGCTGAAGACGCCGCCTAATCGTTAGGAGCGCGTAGAGGCTCGGGGACCCAATAGCCGTGTCGCAATCCACCACGCTTTCGATTGATGCCATGGGCGGCGATCACGCGCCTGATATGGTCGTTGAGGGTCTTGCGCTCGCGCACAAAGCACTTCCCAACACCAAGTTTATTGTCTTCGGTCGTGCCAATGAAGTTGCCCCGCTGCTGGCGCAGCACGCGGGGCTTTCCGACGTGTGCGAACTGCGCCACACCGACGACATCGTCAGCGCCGAAGAAAAACCCGGCACCGCGTTGCGTTCGGGGCGGGAATCGTCCATGCGTCTGGCCATCAACGCCGTCAGCGACGGTGAAGCCGACGGCGTCGTTTCGGCAGGCAATACCGGCGCGTTGATGGCGATGGCTAAGTTCGTGCTGAAAACGTTGCCGGGCATTGACCGTCCGGCAATCGCCTCCTTGCTGCCCACCTTGCGCGGTGAAAGCGTGATGCTGGATTTAGGCGCGAACATTCAGTGCGACGCAGAAAACTTGGTGCAGTTTGCGGTCATGGGCGAAGTGTTTGCGCGCCACGTTCTGCACATCGACAAACCGTCCATCGGTATCCTCAATGTCGGCACCGAAGGGCTAAAGGGCAATGATTCGGTCAAGCAGGCAGCGGCCATTTTGTATGAAACGCGCCTGCCCATCGATTTTCGCGGTTTTGTCGAAGGCGACAGCATCGGCCTAGGCAAGGTCGACGTGATCGTCACCGACGGTTTTACCGGCAATGTTGCGCTGAAAACCGTTGAAGGCGTCGCTAGATTATTTTCAGATGCCCTAAAACAAGAGCTGAAAGGCTCGATCTGGGGCATGCTTGGCGCGCTGATCGCCAAACCCGCCATTGACAGTTTCCGCACACGTTTCGATCCAAGACGTTATAATGGCGCGATGTTTCTGGGGCTTGGCGGTATTTGTGTCAAAAGCCACGGCGGCACCGACGGATTAGGCTTTTTTCACGCCATTAAAGTGGCCCACGAATTGGTCGTTGATAAGCTGAACGAAGGCATCAAGGAAGATTACGCACGCTTCAGTTCTGAACACCACAACACCATCTTGGACCCCACGGCAGCGGATTAACCATGGCTTATTGCTCGCGCATCATCGGCACCGGCTCGCACTTGCCGGAACGCATCGTCACCAACGCCGAATTGGCGCAAACGGTGGATACTTCCGACGAATGGATCGTCGACCGCACGGGCATCCGCGAGCGTCGCATCGCGCACAAAGGCGAAACAACCGCCGCTCTGGCCTTTCAGGCGGCGGAAAACGCCCTGGAAGCGGCGGGCATTAGCGCCCAGGAACTCGATCTCATCATCGTCGCCACCACCACGCCGGATAACACCTTTCCCTCCACAGCGACTAAGGTGCAGGCCATGCTGGGCCTGGACACGGGTGCCGCGTTCGACGTGCAGGCGGTGTGTTCCGGCTTCATCTACGCGCTGTCGATCGGCGACAACTTCATTCGCGCGGGCCAAGCTAAAAAAGTTCTGGTAATCGGCGCGGAAGTTTTTTCGCGCATCATCGATTGGGAAGACCGCACCACCTGCGTATTGTTCGGCGACGGCGCGGGGGCGGTGGTGTTGCAGGCCGAAGAAGTGAAGGCGGGCGACAAGGTCGGCATTTTGTCCACCCACCTGCATTCCGACGGCAAGCTGCGCGATTTGCTTTATACCGACGGCGGGCCAGGAACCAATTCGACCGTGGGCCATGTGCGCATGTTGGGCCGCGAAGTCTTTCGCCATGCGGTGACCAATTTGGCCGCCGTGGTGGATGAAGCGTTGGCCGCCAATGGCTACGAAAAGAGTGATATCGATTGGCTGGTGCCGCATCAGGCCAACAAGCGCATCTTGGACGGCACCGCAAAAAAGTTGGGCCTGAGCGAAGACCGCGTGGTCATCACGGTGGACCGCCATGCCAATACCTCCGCCGCTTCGGTGCCGCTGGCATTGGACGAAGCGGTGCGCGACGGGCGCATCAAAAAAGGCCAGTTGGTGCTTATGGAAGCCATGGGCGGCGGGCTTACCTGGGGCGCTGCGCTGGTGCGTTGGTAAGCGCTTAAATTGTATTGAATCAATGATTCAAGTGAAACTTACATCCCTTTGATATTGACGGATTTTGTCTGCCGCGATACGCTTCTTGCCTCAGACCTAGGAAAGGGGTGGGGTGGATGTCCAACCAAACCATAACGCGCGCTCAGCTCAGCGAAGCGGTGTATCAAGAAGTCGGCCTGTCGCGCAATGAATCCGCCGACCTTTTGGAATCCGTTCTTGCCATGATCACCGATGCGCTTGCCAAAGATGAAACCGTAAAGATTTCTTCGTTCGGCAGTTTCTCCGTGCGATCCAAGGGCCAGCGTATTGGCCGCAATCCTAAAACCGGCGAGGAAGTTCCGATTTTGCCGCGTAAGGTTTTGGTGTTCCGTCCGTCGCAGGTCATGAAGGCGCGCATCAATGCCAAGCGTTCGCCGGGTTCCGCTGCTTAAAGAGCATACCCGCCGTTATTGAACCGCCGATTGATACTGTCTTGAGAGCGTCATGACCGAAAAGTCCGACAACGCCTTTCGCACCATCAGCGAAGTGGCCGACGAGCTTGATTTGCCCCAGCACGTGCTGCGGTTTTGGGAAACCAAGTTTCGCCAAATCTCGCCCATCAAACGGGGCGGGGGGCGGCGCTATTATCGCCCGCAGGACGTCGAACTGATCCGCCGCATTAAATCGTTGCTGCATACCGAAGGCTACACCATCAAAGGCGTGCAGCGTATGTTGGGGCAGGGTGGCCTCCATAAGCTGCCTGAGGTTCCCGCTGCGCCCGCGCCCGCTGAAATCGAGGCCGAGAGTGAAACCGGGCGGGCGATGTCGGCCAGCATGGCTGAACTTGCCGCAACGTTGAGCGAATTGGAACAAATCCGCGATTTTTTGAAAAAATCCGTCGCTTAAGGCTTCCGCCGTTGCAACGCGGCACTTGCCCGCGTATATTCGCGCCGCTTCCGAGTCTTCGCTCGGAAGCTTACTTTTTCGGAGCGTGGCGCAGCCTGGTAGCGCACTTGACTGGGGGTCAAGGGGTCGCAGGTTCGAATCCTGTCGCTCCGACCAAAGAAAGGCTAGATCTTCGGATCTGGCCTTTTTTTGTGCGCAATACCACCGCCGCAGCCGCCCCTCGTACCCTTTCCAAAGAAAAAGCCGGTCATCCTAGGGACGACCGGCTGAGTTTGTGCTCTTGAGGGAAGGGAAAGACCAATGGCCTCTCCACAGTCCTTAAGGTCTCATGCTTTTGCGCGGCATGCTGTGACGGCCATCACACCCTAATAAAAAATGCAAAAAACATAGAAAAAAACCGGCTGTCGCGAAGACAGCCGGTTGAGTTTGTGCTCTTGAGGGAAGGGAAAGGCCGATGGCCTCTCCACACCATGACTTTGTCATGCCTCTACGCATCGGGCTGTGACGACCATCACAGGGGGGCAAAAAAAATGTAGTGTTGTAGAGGCTAGAATGCGTATCTTGTCTTCTATGGGCTTGGAAGCGATCCACGCCCACGACGATCCAGGAGCCCCTTTGATGAGCGTTCAAGACACACACAGCGACGATTACAAAAAGATGATGCGGTTTCTCAATGAAATCGAGCAGGGTATTCGGATCGCCAACCGGGAGATCATCCACGCCCGCATTCCGGTTTTGGAAAAAGATACCGTTTTAGCGTTTGCCGTAGCCATCGCTCGGCTGCGCGCCCATTATTTGGAAGCCGCGTTTCACGCCGCCGGCGTCGACAAGGGCGAACCGCTGGATCAAAACCAAGTCAGTCAATTGCGCACCCACCGCGAAGCCTATGAAGAAGCTAAAATAGCTTTTGAGGCACTGCGTTATGCCATCGAGCAAGGCTATGTGTCTATTGACATGAGCTAACGTTAAAGGCTTTTGAAATATGCCAAAAACTCTTCCTTACCCTGGCCTTACCCTAGGAAGAGTTTTGTTTTTTTAGGTGACCGGACTGCAGGCGCAGTCAAACCGTTTAGCTTTTGCAATGAAGTTGAGGGACCGATGCTCACGCATTCGTGAATTGGTAAACTCGGAAAATCGCGCCACGTCTGAAAGAAGAACCTGGGTTAGGCTCCATCTCCTGCCTCCACACAGCAAATAGACCTGGGCAACGCACCAAAACTCCAAAACCTTATCGCGGTCCTTAAAACGGGCCGCGATTTTTGCCGTTAGCCGGATATGAAAAGAATTAGGCCGCTACGGAACGCCCGGTTTCGGTGAGTTTGCAGACGACCCAATCAGGTTTCAGGGGGTTGGAAAACCAAGGTTCCGCCCAGCCTTTGTCGATACAGGCCCGCACCGTGCGTTCGCACACCTGCTGCCCTTCGTCGTCGAACAAGGGGAGCTTGCCGCCCGGCTGGTCAAGCCCGCGGCGCAACCATGCGCGTTGCACAGCCGTGGGGTGGGCTTGGGCGTCATCGTCCGCGTTGGCCTCGGCCGCTTTCCCCATGGGGGTATCCTCCTGATCGTTGCGCAAAGCGCAGTCCATGGTTACGTTACCCATGTTACGCTGGACTTGAGGCGCCCCGCAAGATACCCGTTGTTGCCTGGAGGGTAAACCCGATGAGCAATTCTGAAGCGGTGCAGTGGTTATACGTCACCTGCGCCACTGCCATTGAGGCCGAAACCATTGCCCGCACCTTGGTGGGCGAGCGTTTCGTTGCCTGTGCAAACGTTTTGGGCGCGATGCGATCGTTTTATTGGTGGAACGGTGAAGTGCAAAGTGGGAACGAAGTGGCCTTGGTGCTGAAAACCCGCCAAAACTTGGTGGACGCGGCAACCCAGCGCATCAAGGCCCTGCACAGCCACGACTGCCCCTGCGTGGTGGCGCTGGACATTACCGGCGGCAACGCCGATTTCTTAAAATGGATTGCCCACGAAACTCAAGCGTAGAAACCCAAGCGTAACTCGGTGTTTGGCGTAAATCAGTGTTTGGTGGATACGGATTCAGAAATTTTCCGCGCTACCTGCACCGTTTCGCTATCGCTTTCGTCAAAACCGCGCTGAATGGCTTTGGCCAAGGGTTGCAGTAGGGCGACGTCTTTGGGCGAGGGAAAATCCCCGGCGTTCAAGATGCGTCCCGTTACTTCGATTAGGGATTTGCACAACTCATCCACATGGGCGAAGGGAGTGCCGACCATGCGTCTGCCGGTATCTTCGGCAACGTACAACAAACGCTCCAATGAACGGGATGTGGCCTCGTCGGGCGAGCCATAGGCTAACCCTGGAACGATACGATCTACTAGCCACAAGGCCTGGTGGGCGTGGCGGTCAAGCTTTTGCAGGTTGACCTTTTTGCTGCAGGCGTCGATTTCGCGTTGAATTTGTGCAACGTTCAAACGCCCGTCGGCGGTGGCTTTCGCCTTTAACACATTGGGGACCATAATCTGTTCGATATGCTCGCCTCGTTCGGCGTCTTCGCCCGGTTTGCGCCGGTCGGGACCGATGTAGGCGCTGGTCACCACGAAAGGTTTGCGCGCTTTGATCAGCATCATAATGCGCTGCAACAATTGACCCGCCGAAAGCGGTTTGGCGACGATGTCGTCCGCGCCCGATTGCACCACGCTGCGCACGTCGTCTGACGTTGGCGACCATGCGGTTGCAATGATTGGTAAAAATGGGTTGGAGCCGACGTCGTGGTGACGCAATTTATAGACGAAATCGCTCAAACTTCCGTCGCCGAGCTTGATGTCGGAGATTAAGAGATCCGGCATATTGATCTGAAATTTTGATTCAATGTCCGCAAGGCCGCTGCCCATGGTTACATTGCGAAAACCGTTATCGATCAAAATGTTGCGAATGGTCGATCGCACCGCCCGATCGGGATCGATCAACAATATATCAACCTGGTCTAGCGCCAGTTTTTCCATAACCCACCCAAATGTCGTCACCCAAAGCTTTTGGGCTTTTGCTAAAAACGCAAAACAAGACGCGCCGTCACATTGACAGCGGTCTAATCCTCAAAAGCCGTGCATTATTCTTATTATTGGTGCGATTCTACTCCAAAGGTAAAAAAATAACCATCACCCATTGCGCGTATAAAAAAATATTAATCAACAATACCAACATGATCGCCGTTAATCAGAATGGGCAGGACGGGCGCCCCGCAGGGTTGCCAGCGCTACGGTTGCCAGCGCTTGGGCGGCGATGCCTTCGCCGCGTCCGGTAAATCCCATGCCTTCGGTCGTGGTGCCTTTGACCGATACCCGCCCGACGGCGATGCCAAGGATTTCGGCAATGCGCGTGCGCATGGCGTCTTTGTGCGGCGATACCCGGGGCGCTTCGCAGATGATGGTGACGCCCACGTTGACGATGGTTCCGCTTTGGGCGCGCACCAAATTCGCCGCGTGGGCCAAAAAGCGGTCTGATGACGCGCCTTTCCATTGTGGATCGGTCGGGGGGAAGTGTTGGCCGATATCGCCTTGACCGATGGCGCCCAACAAGGCATCCGTTAGGGCGTGCAGCGCCACAT
Source organism: Rhodospirillales bacterium (assembly GCA_024653965.1). GTDB lineage: Bacteria > Pseudomonadota > Alphaproteobacteria > Rhodospirillales > Magnetovibrionaceae > JANLGW01. The sequence continues at coordinate 24,426 of JANLGW010000043.1, read as the reverse complement.
CGGCATCGGAATGACCCTTAAGCCCTTGTGAAAAGGGGATTTTTACCCCGCATAGGGTGACGTGATCGCCCGCCTCGAAGCGATGGGCGTCAAAGCCGGTGCCGATACGGGTTTCGGCATTAAGGTTCAGCAGGCGTTCGGCGCGCATCAGGTCCTCTTCGGTGGTGATTTTGAAATTGTCCTCATGGCCGGGCGTGATTGCCACTTTAAGGCCCGCGCGTTCAAACAGTTGCGCGTCGTCGGTAAGTTGTTCGCCTTGAAAACGCTGGTGCGCAGCTAAAATATCCGCAAAAACAAAGCCTTGCGGCGTTTGCGCGCGCCATAGGGCTTCGCGCGAGACGGTATCGCTGATTTCCCCGTTTTGGGCGCGTTTTAAGGTATCGGCCACTGCCAGGGCGGGCAGCGCTCCGGCATGGCGGGTGAGTGCGTCCAGCACGCCATCAATGACCGCCACGTTGACAAAGGGGCGCGCGGCGTCATGGATCAACACCCTGGCAAAACCCAGCCCTTGCAGGCTTTCCAGACCTAAACGCACGGAATCTTGACGGGTCGCTCCGCCTAAGACCGGAGCCAGCAGGTCCAGGCCGACGGTCGCGGCGTGATACAAATCTGCGTCGTCGGGATGGATCACAACCCGCACGGCATCGATGCCGGAGTGTGTCAAAAAGGCTTGCACCGTGCGGCGCAGCACCGTTTCACCGCCTAAAGGCGCGTATTGTTTGGGCAAGCTGCCACCGAAGCGCCGACCGCGTCCGGCGGCGACGATCAAAACAACGGTTTGCCTAGAATCTTGCGGGTTATGCTTCTGGGTCATGGGCTTAAGCTATCATCTTGATCGAATTTTCCAAGCGCGTTCAAAGAGACACCTTGCATATGCGGGCGCAAACAGCGATCTTTTGCACATGTCGCAAAACATCTTTTACGCCCTGATCGCCGTTGTATGTCTGTTGCCCGCCGTCTTTGTGCAGCGGCGCGAAGGCGCGAAACTCGACCCTACCCACTGGGCCGCGTTGCTGCTTGCCACGCTAGGGCCGGGGATTTGGGCCTTGGCGCACGTCACCGGAACCTGGCAGGCCGGGCTGGCGACGGCGCTGTGGGTATCCATCGCCGTCACGTTGGGCCTGTTCACCATGCTGGCCTGGTCGGTTAATCACGCTTGGCGGCTGACTCAGCTTTTGGCTCCTTATATGTTGGTTTTGGCGGTATTGGCGGCGCTGGCGCCCAATACGGAATTGGTGCCGGACACTCCGGTAGATGCCTGGGTGGCGCTGCACATTTTGGTGTCGGTGGTCACGTATAGCTTGGTCACCATTGCCGCCGTGGCGGCGCTGGCGGCATTTTTACAAGATCGCGCGCTCAAGGCCAAACGTCCGACCAAATTGACCCACACGTTGCCCTCGGTCGCCGATTGCGAACACATCGCCGCCATGCTGCTCGGCTGGGGCGAGGGGATTTTGGGGCTGGGGCTGATTACCGGCATGGCGGCGCAGTACCGCGAAACCGGGCAGTTGCTGGCATTTGATCACAAAACGATCTTGAGCGTGCTGGCTTTTGTCGTGATCGGTGCGTTGTTGTTCGCCCAGCACAAAACCGGCCTGCGCGGGCGCAAAGCGGCGCGTTTGGGGCTGCTGGCGTATCTGCTTTTGACCTTGGGTTACCTGGGCGTCAAGGTCGTCACCGGGGTCATTCTCGCTTAAATCTTTAAATTCACCACCATTGCCGGGAAATTATGCACAAGGGCTGTTCAAAGCCTTGCCTTTTGGAGCATTTTGCACAATAAATGGGCACGCATTTTGACCCCTCAATCGGATCCCCCCCGGATGACCTACACCATCGGCCCCGTCAAACTGGACAACAACGTGATGCTGGCCCCCATGGCCGGTGTAACCGATATGCCGTATCGCCGCTTGGTCAAAAGCTTTGGTGTCGGTTTGGTGGTGTCGGAAATGATCGCGTCTCGGGCCATGATCCGCGCCAGCAAAAAAACGATGCGCATGTCTACGCTGTGCGCGGACGAGTTTCCCATGGCGGTGCAATTGGCCGGAACCGACCCGCAAGTGGTGGCGGAAGCGGCCAAAATGAACGAAGACCGGGGGGCGGCGATCATCGACCTCAACATGGGCTGTCCCGCCAAAAAGGTGGTGAACGGTTATTCCGGCTCGGCGCTGATGAAGGATGAGTGTCTGGCGGGCGCGATTATGGAAGCGGCGGTGAAGTCGGTGTCGACCCCGGTAACGCTGAAAATGCGCACCGGCTGGGATGACGACAACCGCAACGCCCCCAATCTGGCGCGCATCGCCCAAGAATGCGGTATTCAATCCATCGTCGTACATGGCCGTACCCGCCAGCAAATGTACAAGGGCCACGCCGACTGGGACTTCATCGGCGAGGTCAAAGCGGCGGTCAAGCTGCCGGTCACGGGCAACGGCGACGTCAACACCTATGACGATGCAGCGGAAATGTTCAAACGCTCCGGCGCCGACGGGGTGATGATCGGTCGCGGCAGTTATGGCCGCCCGTGGTTCCCCGGCCAGGTGGCGCATTTTCTGAAGACCGGCGAACGTCTACCCGATCCTGGACTTGAACAAAAACTCGACGTTATTTTAAGGCATTACGATGCAATGTTAACGCATTACGGAAGCGTCATGGGGATGCGCAACATGCGCAAACACCTGGGCTGGTATTCCAAGGGATTACCCAGTTCTGCCGAGTTTCGTTCGATCGTTTTTGCCTGCGATGAACCCGAACGGGTACCCGATTTGATCCGTGCGTTTTTTGAACCGTTGATCGAACGCAAAGCGGCGTAACATAACCCGTTGTAAAATAAGGAATATGCCCGCCATGAGCAAACGCGTTGTCGCGTTTCAACACCATCCTCCGGGGACGGCGCTGTTTGAGCCGACCCAGGTGTTGAACGCGCTGGCGTCCGCGATCTTGGTGGTGGGTGCCGACAACGCCTTGTTATACGCCAATGCGGCGGCGGAACAGATGTTCGCCATGAGCCGCGCAAGCCTAGCCAAGGCCTTGATCACCGACATTCTGCCCACCGACAGCCCGGTATTTCCCCTGATCGAGCAGGTCCGTGGCGGCATGAGCGCGATCACCGAGCATGGCCTGACCTTGGATACGCCGCGCACCGGGCAGCGTTTGGTCAACGTCCAGGCCGCGCCCATGATCGAAGCCGTATTGGTGGGGGGCGTGGTGCTATCGTTCCACGAACGTTCCATCGCCGACCAGATCGATCACCGCCTGACGCACCGCGACGCCGCACGCTCCATCGCCGCCATGTCGGCCATGCTGGCCCATGAAATTAAGAACCCGCTGTCGGGTATCCGCGGCGCGGCGCAATTGCTGGAACACGGCCTTAATGACCAAGACCGCGAACTCGCCAGCATGATTCAAGAAGAAGCCGACCGCATCAAAGGCTTGGTGGAGCGCATGGAAGTGTTTTCGGACACCGCGCCCATTCACGCCATCCCCTTGAATATCCATCGGGTTTTGGATCGTGTGCGACAAATCGCCGTACACGGTTTCGCCAAATCGGTGCGTTTTATCGTGGAATACGACCCGTCGTTGCCGGCGGTGCTGGGCGATCGCGACCAGTTGATCCAGTTATTTTTGAATTTGGTCAAAAATGCCGCCGAAGCGGTGCCCAAAGAGGGCGGGGAAATCGTCATCAAAACGGCCTACCAGCACGGCGTGCGTTTTGCCATGCCCGGCAGTCAAAGCCGCGTGCATCTGCCGTTGGCCGTCACCATTCAAGATAATGGACCGGGCATTCCCGATGAATTGCAAGAACACCTGTTCGACCCGTTCGTCACCACCAAAGCCAGCGGCAGCGGTTTGGGCCTTGCCATGGTGGCGAAAATCGTCGGTGATCACGGCGGCGTCGTCGATTTGTTGTCCCGCCCTGGGCGCACGCAGTTTCGGGTGCTGTTGCCCATGAGCAAAGAACACCCCCCCTCGGATGAAGCGGACCCATACGCTCAGGAGAACCTCCACAAATGACGGCTGGATCAACCATTCTCGTCGCGGACGACGACAATTCCGTGCGCATGGTGCTGGAACAAGCCCTTTCGCGCGCCGGATATGACGTGCGCACCACGTCGAACGCTTCGACCTTGTGGAAATGGGTGTCCGATGGGGAAGGCGATTTGGTCATCACCGACGTGGTGATGCCCGACGAAAACGGCCTCGATTTAGTGCCGCGTATGCTGAAGATCCGCCCCAACTTGCGCATCATCGTCATGAGCGCGCAGACCACCATCCTAACGGCGGTCAAGGCTTCTGAACGTGGCGCTTTCGAATATCTTCCAAAACCTTTTGATATCAATGAATTATTATCCGTTGTTCATCGTGGACTTGAGGCATCGAAGGGGGGCGTGTCACGAGATCGCAGCGCCGAAGACGAAGAAGAAATGCCCCTGATCGGGCGTTCTGCGGCGATGCAGGACATCTACCGCGCCATCGCGCGGCTGATGCAGACGGATTTAAGCGTCATCATCACCGGCGAGTCCGGCACCGGCAAGGAACTGGTGGCGCGCGCGCTGCACGACTTTGGCAAGCGCCGCAACAAACCCTTCGTGGCGGTCAATATGGCGGCGATCCCGCGCGATTTGATTGAATCGGAGTTGTTCGGGCACGAAAAGGGCTCATTTACCGGGGCCACCAGCCGTAGCGCTGGACGCTTTGAACAGGCCCAAGGCGGCACCTTGTTTTTGGACGAAATCGGCGACATGCCGCCCGAGGCGCAAACCCGCCTGCTGCGGGTGCTGCAAGAAGGCGAATACACCACCGTCGGCGGACGTAACCCGATCAAAACCGACGTGCGCATCATCGCCGCCACCCACCGCGACCTAAAACAACTGATCCGCCAGGGCCGTTTTCGCGAAGATTTATATTTCCGCCTGAACGTGGCGCCGATCCGTATTCCGCCGTTGCGCGAACGCAGCGAAGACGTCGCCGAACTGACGCGGCACTTTTTGGCCCAGGCGGCGCAGGAAGGCCTAGCGTGGAAAACCATTACGCCTGAGGCCATGGGTCGCCTGAAACGCCATACTTGGCCGGGCAACGTGCGCGAGCTGGAAAATATGGTCAAACGCCTGACCGCGCTGTGCGCCGAAGATGAAATCGGCTTGGGCGTGATCGAGGCCGAATTGGCCGAAGCCCCGCCCGCGCAGGTGGAAGGCGACAGCGGCGGCCTCAGCCAATCGGTCGAACGCCACTTGAAGGCCTACTTTAGGGCTCATGGCGATACCTTGCCCGCGCCCGGACTGTATGACCGGGTGGTGCGTGAAATTGAACGCCCGCTGCTGCAACTCACCTTGGATGCAACCCGTGGCAACCAAGTGCGCGCCGCCGAAATCCTGGGTGTTAACCGCAATACCCTGCGCAAAAAAATTCGCGATCTGGAAATCCCGGTGATGCGCGGTGGGGGCAAATAAATGACCGATCCGGTCATCCCCTCCACGCCGGATTCAGGGCCAGATTCAGGGCAGGACAGTGAAACCCTGTCCAAAATCCGCCGCTATCTGGCCAAACATCTGGGGCAATTGTTCCTCAGCCGCCGCTTTGCCTTTGTTTTGGCGGCACTGGCGGTAGGTTTAGGCGTCACCACGTTCGGCCTGTTTACCGGCACCTCCACCGGTTCGGGCACTGCAGACGCGCAGCAGGTTCTTCACTTACTTTATGCCGATTTGGTGGTTTTGCTGTTGTTGGGCGTCATTATCGCCCAACGCTTGGTCGCCATGTGGGCGCAACGCCGCCGGGGCATGGCCGGTTCGGCGTTGCATGTGCGCTTGGTGGTGATGTTTTCCCTGCTCACCGTGACACCCGCTATTTTGGTGGCGATCTTTGCGGCTCTTTTTCTCAATTTCGGCATCGACAGCTGGTTTTCGTCGCGTGTGCGCACGGCGGTGGAGGCTTCCCAGGCCGTCGCCAGCGCGTATCTGGACGAGCACGTCCATAACATCCGCGCCGATGCGCTGGCCATGGCCAACGATCTAAACCGCGAGGCGGCGCGCCTTTCTTCATCGCCCCTGCAAATGGAACGCGCGTTAACCACCCAGGCCGGGGTAAGGGGCCTGACCGAGGCGTTAATGGTGGGCGAAAACGGTCAAATTCTGGCGCAATCGGCCTACAGCGTGCTGTCACCCGAACTGACCGATATTTCAGCCGACGCCCTCGCGCGGGCCGATGCCGGCGAAATCATCGTCTTGACCGCACGCAATACGGACCGAGTGCGCGCGTTGGTGAAATTGGACCGATACGTGGGCGCGTATCTGCTGGTGGGGCGTTTTGTCGATGTGCAGGTGCTCATCAACATGGAGCGCGTGCGCGAAGCCTCGCAAAGTTATTTACGTTTGGAAGAACGCTCCGGCACCATTCAAATCACCTTCGTCGCCATTTTTGCGGTGGTGGCGTTGTTGCTTTTGATGGCGGCGGTATGGATCGGCATGACCATCGCCAACCAGATGGCGCGCCCCATTTCCAATCTGATCGATGCGGCGCAACGCGTATCTGGCGGCGATTTAAGCCAACGCGTGACCATTGACGAAACCATCGGCGAAATGGCGACGTTGTCGGAGGCATTCAACACCATGACGGGGAAGCTGGCGGCGCAACAAGACGGCCTGATGCAGATGAACCGCCAGTTGGATGAACGCCGCCGGTTCACCGAAACGGTGCTGGGCGGCGTTTCTGCGGGGGTGATCGGCCTAGACGCGCAAGGACGGGTCGATCTTTCCAACCGCTCCGCCAAACACCTTCTCGGTGTGGACTTGGAAGCGGCCAAGGGTCAACATTTGTCTCAGGTCGTGCCGGAAATGTCGGAGATTTTGGCCGAATCCATGGATCGCCCGGACCGAGTGGCGCGTGCCGAGGTGCCCATCTTAATCGACGGCCACCAGCGTTCCTTGATCGCCAGCACCACCGCTGAATACTTGGGCGAGGATGTCATCGGCTACGTGCTGACCTTTGACGACATCACCGAATTGCAGTCGGCGCAGCGTACCGCCGCTTGGTCGGGGGTGGCGAGGCGTATCGCGCACGAAATCAAAAATCCGCTGACGCCCATCCAATTGTCCGCCGAGCGCCTTAAACGCAAGTATCTCAAGCAAATCAAGGAAGACCCCGAAACCTTCGTCACCTGCACCGATACCATCGTGCGTCAGGTTGAAGAACTGGGGCGCATGGTCGATGAGTTTTCGTCGTTTGCGCGCATGCCTCAGGCGGTGCTAAAACCCGAAAGCCTGCCGACACTTTGCCGTCAGGCGGTGTTTTTGGAAAAAAACCGCGACACCTCCATCTCGGTGCAAAGCGAATTGCCGGACGGCGACATTTTGATCAACTGCGATGCCCAGCAAATTTCGCGCGCCCTCACAAATTTATTAAAAAATGCTACAGAATCGGTGGAAGAACGGTTGGGTAAAACGAACGACGAGGGGGGCGGCGAGGGGAATGCGGGGTGGATTCGCCTGCGTCTGCTCGCACCCGACGGGAAAAACGGGTTAGGCAAAGCCGGGGGCGCGCTGATCACCATCGAAGACAATGGAACCGGCTTGCCCGAGGCCGATTTGGGCCGTTTGACGGAACCTTACGTTTCAACCCGGGAACGGGGAACCGGCTTAGGCCTCGCCATTGTCAAAAAAATCATGGAAGATCATGGCGGTGAGCTGATACTGGAAAATAGACCCTCTGATGAGCACGGCGGCGGGGCGCGTGTGATGCTGCTGTTCCCGCCTGTATAAGTTCGGGCGATATGCCTCAGCATGTCCCCCCATGCAATCCCCATGGCTAAAGTGAGAATAGCCATTTGCTGAAAATAGGTAGTATAAGACGTTCATGGCGCAAGACATCCTCATCGTCGACGACGAAGCGGACATCCGCACTTTAGTCTCCGGCATCTTGGAAGACGAAGGCTTCGTTACCCGCGAAGCCGCGTCCGATATCCAGGCATTGGAACTGATTGAAACCCGTCGCCCCAATTTGGTGCTGCTCGATATCTGGCTGCAAGGCAGCCGTATGGACGGCCTCGAAATCCTTTCCACCGTCAAAAAGCGCCACCCCGGGCTGCCGGTGGTGATGATGAGCGGCCACGGCACCGTGGAAACCGCCGTCAAAGCGATCAAGGATGGGGCCTACGACTTCATCGAAAAACCGTTTAAGACCGACCGCATGGTGCTGGTGGTGGAACGCGCCATTGAAGCCGCCAGACTGCGGCGCGAAAACGAAGAGCTGCGCCTGCGCACCGATTCAGGCGACGATCTGGTCGGCGCATCGAGCGTCATTTCCCATGTGCGCCAAGCGATCGAACGCGTTGCCCCGGCCAATTCCCGGGTGTTGATTACGGGGCCTAGTGGCTGCGGCAAGGAGGTGGTGGCGCGCATGCTGCACGACCGTTCCAACCGTGCGGGCGGGCCGTTTGTGGTGGTGAATTGCGCCACCATGGAACCCAACCGCATGGAAATCGAGCTGTTCGGCAACGAAACCCCGGCGGAAGACGGGGAAGGCGGGCGCAAGGTCGGTTATTTCGAGGCCGCGCATACCGGCACGCTGTTTTTAGACGAAGTGACCGATATGCCCTTGGAAACCCAGGGAAAAATTGTGCGAGTCTTGCAAGAGCAAATTTTCGAACGGGTCGGCGGCTCGAATAAAATCGAGGTCGACGTGCGGGTGGTGGCGAGCGCCACGCGCGACATTCAAGAAGAAATCAAAGCCGGAAACTTCCGCGAAGACCTGTTCTACCGTTTGGCCGTGGTGCCCATCGACGTGCCGGCGTTGACCCGGCGGCGCGAAGATATCCCCATGTTGGCCGGACATTTCATGGGCCGCGCCGCCAAACGCGCGGGCCAGCAGCCGCGCAAACTGTCCGAGGACGCCATCGCCTCCTTGCAGGCCTACGATTGGCCGGGCAATGTGCGAGAACTGAAAAACATCATTGAACGCCTGCTGATTATGGCGCCAGGCGGGACAGATATGCCTATCACTGCCGAGCATTTGCCCAACGAAGTGACGAATGGCAGGGCGTTGGCGGCCGGTCTCGGCAATGGGGCGGAAATCATGGGATTGCCCCTAAAGCAGGCACGCGAAACCTTTGAACGCGATTATTTGACCGCCCAGGTGACGCGTTTTGGCGGCAATGTCTCACGCACGGCGGAATTCGTCGGCATGGAACGTTCGGCCTTGCATCGCAAATTGAAGTCGCTTGGGCTGGGCGGCGATGACGTGGTGAAGAAGCCTTAAGGCTCAAAAAGCTCTGTAAAAGAAGGGATTTGAACATGAAAGTGATCGTTTGTGGTGCGGGACAGGTGGGCTTTCACATTGCCCAGCATCTGTCGCGCGAAAACAACGACGTCACCGTGATCGACCAGTCGCCGGAACTGATCCGGCGTATTTCCGACACCTTGGATGTGCAAGGCGTGGTCGGGCATGCCTCGCGTCCCGATGTTTTGGAACGTGCGGGCGCCAACGACAGCGACATGATCATTGCCGTGACGGCGGCGGACGAAGCCAACATGGTGGCCTGTCAGGTGGCGCATTCCCTGTTCGGCGTGCCGACCAAGATCGCCCGCGTGCGCCATCAGGCCTATTTGCAGCCCATGTGGGCCAATCTGTTTTCCCGCGAACACATGCCCATCGATGTGATCATTTCGCCGGAAATCGAAGTCGCGCGCGCCATCAAGCGCCGTCTCGCCATGCCCGGCGCGTTTGAAACCATTCCCCTGGTCGGCGGCAAGGTGAAATTGCTCGGCGTGCGCTGCAGCGAAACATGTCCACTGCTCAACACCCCGATGCGCCAGATTACGCAACTCTTTCCGGATATTTCCGTGACCATCGTTGGCATCGGTCGCGAGGGACGTTTTACGATCCCGAATTCCGACAGCCAATTGCGCGTCGGCGACAACGTCTATTTTGTGGTGGATGCCGCAAAACAAGACCGCGCTATGGCGGCATTCGGCCATGAAGAAAAAGAAGCGCGCCGCATCGTCATTTTCGGCGGTGGCAACATCGGCATGTTCCTGGCCGAAGCGCTGGAAGGCAGTGAATCCCGCCTCAACGTCAAACTGATCGAAAACAACGCCCTCCGCGCCGAAGAGTGCGCCAGCCGCCTGTCCAAAACCATGGTCCTGCACGGCGACGTTCTCGACGGTGCGATGATGGAAGAAGCCAACATGATCATGACCGAAACGGTCATCGCCGTAACCAATGACGACGAAACCAACATTTTGTCGTCGTTATTGGCCAAACGCGAAGGGGCGCAGCGCGCCATCACCTTGATCAACAAAGGCGAATACGAACCGCTGATCGGCTCGTTGGGCATCGACGTGGTGGTCGATCCGCGCAACATCACGGTTTCGACCATCATCCAGCATGTTCGCCGGGGCCGCATTCACTCGGTCCATACCTTGGGCGAAGGGTTTGGCGAATTGATCGAGGCCGAAGCGCTCACCACATCGCCGATGGTCGGCATCCCGCTGCGTGAAGCCGATCTGCCCGACGGTGTGGTGATCGGCGCGGTGGTGCGTGGCGACGAAATCATCAATCCGCGCGGCAATACGGTGATTAACGCGGGCGACCGCGTGGTGGTCTTCGCCGCCGCAGAAGCGATTTCCACCGTGGAAAAAATGTTTTCCGTTCAGCTTGAGTATTTCTAAACATGTCCAGCATTTCTTACGTTAATGGCCGTTATGTGCCGCATCGCGACGCCTCGGTGCACATCGAAGACCGCGGCTTTCAGTTTGCCGACGCGGTTTACGAAGTCATCGCCGTGCAACATGGGCGTTTGGTGGATGGCGACGGCCATTTCGACCGCCTGGACCGATCGCTGGGTGAGCTTTCCATTCCCGAACCCATGTCGCGTGCGGCATTGAAGCTGGTGATCCGCGAACTGCTGCGGCAAAACCGCATCACGTTCGGAGCACTTTATATCCAGGTGTCGCGCGGCCAAGCCCCCCGCGATTTTTCGTTTCCGCAAAACGTGCAGCCGACTTTGGTGATGACCACGAAGCGGCTCAAACCCTTTGATTTTGAACGCACCGCCCAAGGGGTCAGCGTCATCACCATTCAAGACATTCGCTGGAAACGCTGCGACATCAAGACGGTGTCGCTGCTGGCTGGCGCCATGGGCAAGACCGAGGCGATGAGCAAAGGCGCGTTTGAGGCTTGGCAAGTGGATGCCGATGGCAATGTGACCGAAGGCACGTCATCCAACGCCTGGATCGTCACCAAGGCGGGCGAATTGGTCACGCGCCATACCGACAGCGCCATTTTGGGCGGCATCACCCGCCAAACGGTGCTGCAATTGGCCGCCAAGGATGGCCTTAACTATGTTGAAAGACCGTTCAGCGTCGCCGAGGCTAAAGCCGCTACCGAAGCGTTCACCACCTCGACCACCGCGTTTATCCGCCCGGTGGTGAAAATCGATGAGCAAAGCGTGGGCGAGGGTAAACCCGGCCCGTTTGTGCTCAAGCTGTTGAAGCTATACGGCCAGCATATCGAGAACCACAAGTGACGCACCAACCTGCAAAGCCCAAGGCCATCCTGTTCGATTGGGATAACACCCTGATCGATAGCTGGGTCATCATCCAAGACGCGATGAACGCCACCTTTGCCGAATTTGGATTGCAGCCCTGGACGATGGCCGAGACCCGTGAACGCGTCGCCAAATCCATGCGCGACAGTTTTCCCGCCTTGTTCGGCGACGCGTGGGAACGCGCCGGTGAAGCATTTTACCGCCATTTTGAAGCCATTCACCTAGACCGCCTAAACCCGCTCGACGGTGCCGCCGAGGCGCTCAAGGAATTGAAGAACGCGGGTATTTATTTGGGCGTGGTGAGCAACAAAAATGGTCGCCTGCTGAGGCTTGAAGCGAAAAAGCTCGGCTGGGATGGGCTGTTTGGCCAGGTCATCGGCGCGGGTGATGCCGAGCGCGACAAACCTGCGCCCGACCCGGTGGCCTTGGCCCTGGCGGGCAGCGGGATAACCATGGGCGGCGACGTGTGGTTCGCCGGTGATGCGGCGATTGACCTGGAATGCGCGCGAAACGCCGGGTGTTTGGGCGTTTTGGTGCGCGACGAAGATCCCCGCGAAGGGGAATTCAAGGGCTGCGAACCCAGGCTCCATTTCCGCACCGCGCAAATCCTTTCCAATCTAGCCAAGAACCTGTAATATCTGGCGTTCCATTAAGGGGGGGCTTCTATTGCGGGGGACACAATATCCGCAGCTAGCCTTAAAAAATGGAAGAGATCGGACGGTTGCAAAGGGTGTTGCGGCCTGAAAAAATGTATCTATAACAGGCCTTAAACAACAGGCCGGATAAAAACAGGGGCTCCAAATGGCTTCGGAAAGATCACAAAACGTCCAAGACGTCTTCCTCAACTACATTCGCAAAAACAAGACCCCCGTGACCGTGTTTTTGGTCAACGGCGTCAAGTTGCAGGGCATCGTGACGTGGTTCGATAATTTCTCGGTCCTGCTGCGCCGCGACGGTCATACGCAGTTGGTTTACAAACACGCCATTTCCACCGTGATGCCGTCCACGCCGGTTCAGCTGTTTGAACCGGAAATCGTCGAAAACGATCCGGAGTGACCCATTTTGGCTGACCTGACACCCAAGGGGGGGGCCGGGGCAAAGCTTGAAGACGAACTCATCGAAGATCCCGATGATAACGAGGATGACGAATTCCTCGATTTAGTCATGCCTGATGAAGGGCCTGACGAAGGTGACGGCGACGGCGGCGTTGGCCGCTGTCTGGTGGTGCATCCTTTCCTGAAAGGGCGCAGTTCCGCCGCCGGTCAAGGCGCTATTCGCGGGCACCAAGCGCGCCTGGATGAAATCGTCGGATTGGCCGAAGCCATCAATTTAGACATTTGCGCCGCCGAGATCGTCGGCCTCACCGATTTGCGCCCCAATGCGTACTTCGGTAAAGGCACGCTGGAGCGGTTGGGCACCATCATCAAAGCTCAAAACTTGGGCCTCGCCATCATCGATGCGCACCTAAGCCCGGTACAGCAGCGCAACATCGAAACGGCCTGGGAATGCAAGGTGTTGGACCGCACCGGCATCATCTTGGAAATTTTCGGCGAACGCGCGCGCACCAAAGAAGGGCGTCTTCAGGTCGAATTGGCGCATATGACCTATCAGCGTTCGCGCCTAGTGCGCTCCTGGACCCACTTGGAACGCCAGCGCGGCGGCGCGGGTTTCATGGGCGGCCCCGGTGAAACACAGATCGAAGTCGACCGCCGTTTGATCGATCAGCGCATCGACAAACTCAAACGCCAGCTCAAAGAGGTTAAACGCACCCGCGAGCTGCACCGCGCCGCGCGGCGCAAGGTGCCTTATCCTATCGTTGCGCTGGTGGGGTACACCAACGCCGGTAAATCGACGCTGTTCAACCGCTTGACCAACGCCGACGTGTTCGTCAAAGACCAGTTGTTCGCGACCCTGGACCCCACCATGCGCACGCTGGAGCTGCCCAACGGCAACACCATCATCCTATCCGACACGGTGGGCTTCATTTCGGATTTGCCGCACGAACTGGTCGAAGCCTTCCACGCCACGCTCGAAGAAGTGCTGGAAGCCGAAGTGGTGGTGCATGTGCGCGACATTGCCCATGCCGATACCGAGGCTCAGGCCGCCGACGTGGCAGGCGTGCTCAAAACGCTTGGACTCGACGCCCAAGCCCTGCAAGGCGCATTGATCGAGGTGCGCAACAAAGCCGACCTGTTGAGCGAAGAAGACCACGCCAACCAGTTCAATCAGGTTAAACGCGCCGATAGCCCCATCGTGCTCATTTCCGCCGTCAGCGGGGAAGGGGTCGATGAACTGCTGAGCGTCATGGAAGGGTTGCTCAGTCATGCGCACCAGACCCTCGACGTCACCTTGGCGCCGTCGGAAGGCAAGATGCTGGCGTGGCTTTATTCCCACGGCGATGTGGTCAAACGCAGCGACGCCGAAGACGGGCAGATCACGCTTTGTGTCCGGTTGGAGCCTGCCAACAAACAGCGCTTCGAGCAGATGCGCTCCAAATAAAATCGGGCCAAATAACCCAAACCCTGGGTTCGTGCCACGTTAACCAGTCGTGCAATCACCCCCTCACTTTGTCCGTGCCATTTAGATAAATTCATCTTATGGTAGCTGAAAGTTGAGGTTCTATATCTTAGGGCTGGGGTGAAAATGTTGCGGTTATTGGCAGTTGTTGTGGCGTTGTCTATTTTCGTTTCTACAACAGTAGAAGCTCAAGAAAACATGTCCAAGAGCGATATGCTGTTGGTTGCCTTTGCGCGAACATGCCTCAAATATCCTGGCAAACCTGCTGTATTAAAGGCGGAATTGGAATCCAAGCAGAAGCCATCTTTCCCCAAATTGCCCTCCAACGCTTCGCAAGCTTTCCTTGGCAATTCTAAAGGTGATGGTTGGGTATTGCCACCACAACTTGGTAATGCTGTGTTGATCGTCCGCACAGATGGCGTGTGTTCGATATTTGTGCGGAGGTGGGGGGAGGAAGGTTTTGTTTCCAAGCTTGAACAGCTCTTCAACGATAAAAACAGCAGCCTATCCCTCAAGGAAAAGGGGCGTGCTGAAGGTCCTTTATCGACAATTACCTGGGGCTTGTATCCATCAGGGAAATACAAAGCGCTTCTGGAAAGTAAGGGAATGAACACCAGTCAGGAAATGTTTGGGATCGTTCTCTCAACCAGTGACGATCCAAACGGCAATTTCCAGCTGGCAATCTCTCTCGCTGCCCCGCAAACAGCCAACTGATTAAACAATCACCTTTGTTTGGGTTGTTCGCCCCAAATAAAATACCCCGCATAGAGTCTTCAAAACGACTTTCCCGCAGTCCGCGAAGCGCTTTCCCTAAAGCGATCCGACCCTGACTGCGGCGTGAATACTTCATTCATTATAATCGCTTATGCTTCGATTCGGGGTTGAGCCATCCCTATCGATTCGAGAACGGCTCGAATCGGCTTTTTTCGATTCGTTTATGGTCGAATCGTTGATTTTCATAATGAAATATTAACTTCTACTAGTGGATAATTTAAGTGGGCTCACAAGAAGTCACTAGGAGGGGAAAAAATCATGGCAACCCCAGAGGCACAACGCAGGTGGCGAGAAAAGAACCGCCTCGTTAAATCCCAATTGAACGTGATGGCAAAAAAAGTCACGCATGAGGGATTGGTCGACGTGGCAAAGACGTTCGGTCTTCACGGCAAAGCGGAAGCGGTGGCGTTTTGCGCCTTCGTGGTGCGCGCCTTGAAACAAAAGGGCGAACGCGACGCATCGACGTATTTGTATCTCGATGCGCTGAAGGCCGGTTTCAAACGCGATCGCGATACCTTTTCACCGTGACCTTACTGGTCCACAATGGCGGCCATGGATTCGCTTATTCCCGCTGTTGAAGAATTGCTCCGCAATGTTGCGGAGCAAGAAGTCATGTCTCGTTTCGGTCGCTTAAGCGAAGGCGACGTGCGCCACAAAGGCAAACACGGCGATCTGGTGACCGCCGCCGATCTGGAAGCCGAAAACCGCATTCGCGAAGGGCTGTTGCGTTTACTGCCCGACAGCGCCGTGATCGGCGAAGAAGGCTGTTTCAAAACCCCTGAAATTTTGGATAAATTAAGCGGCGACGGGCCGGTGTGGGTGGTCGATCCGGTGGATGGCACGCGCAATTTCGCCCGCGGCAAACCGTGTTTTGCCGTCATGGTCGCGCTCATTGAAAACGGCGAAACGCGATTGGGATGGATTTTAGACCCCATCTCGGGAACCTGCGCCACGGTGGAACGGGGCAAAGGAGCTTTCGTTTCGGGGCAGCAAATGAGCTTAACACATCTGGCCAACGGTTCGGGTGTGCTGAGCAACCTGATGGGATCGGTTGGCGACGGCATCAAAGCCAAGCTGATGGCCCGCCAAGAAACGGGCGAGGCGGGCCTGCCCAAACACTTGGTGCGTTACCACTGCGCCGGACGGGAATACATGGACTTGGCGCTGGGCAAGATCCATTTTGCCCTCTACGGCGGCAAGATGATGCCCTGGGACCACGCCGCTGGCACACTTTTGGTGACGGAAGCGGGCGGATATGCCCGCACCATCGGCGATAAAAAACCTTACAGCCCCCGGCACCATGGGCATGGCGAACGATTGTTAATCGCCCCCGACGAAGCCACTTTTGATGCCCTTTGCCCATTGTTTGTCTGAACGTCTAAGGAGCTCCGCCCATGAAAGTTGCCTTCCTCGGTCTTGGTGTCATGGGCTATCACATGGCAGGGCACCTGCAAAGCGACGGCCATGACGTCACCGTATACAACCGCACGCAGGCCAGGGCAGATGCTTGGGTGGATGCGTTCAACGGCGGTTCTGCCGCTAGCCCCGCCCAAGCGGCTAAAGGGGGCGGGGGCGCTGAAATCGTATTCAGTTGCGTCGGCAACGACGATGACCTGCGTGCCGTGGTGTTGGGCAACGATGGCGCGTTCGCCGGCATGAAGAAGGGAGCGATTTTTGTCGACAACACTACCGCGTCGGCCTCCGTTGCGCGTGAACTGTACGGCGAGGCTCAGAAAGCGGGCATAGCTTTCATCGATGCCCCCGTTTCGGGCGGCGAGGCCGGAGCCATCAAAGGCATTCTTACCGTCATGTGCGGCGGCGATCCGTCCGCGTTCGACAAGGCCCAGCCGGTCATCGCCGCCTATGCCCGCGCGGTGACGCTGATGGGGCCGCCGGGCAGCGGCCAACTCACCAAAATGGTCAACCAAATCGCCATCGTGGGCCAAGTTCAGGCGTTGGCAGAGGCCATCAATTTTTCGCAAAAGGCCAACTTAGATACCCGCCAAGTGCTCGACGTCATCTCCAAAGGTGCGGCGCAGTCGTGGCAGATGGAAAACCGCGGGGCAACGATGGTCGAAGACAAGTTCGATTTCGGCTTCGCCGTCGATTGGATGCGTAAAGATTTAGGCATCGTGTTAGCCGAAGCCGAGCGCAACGGCGCGCAAATGCCCGTCACCGCGCTGGTCGATCAGTTTTACAAGGAAATTCAGGCCATGGGCGGGGGCAGGTGGGATACGTCAAGCCTGCTGCGGCGTCTAACGCAGCACGATTAAGCCATTCAAGTTATTCAAGCCATACTCACTCAAGTATGAAAATGGCGCGCGGGCGGGGGCTGTGAATGCTGGCGACGTCCCACACCAGCCACGTAAAACGCGGGTCTTTGGGGTCTTTTTTCGACGACGTGGCGTTGGAGTCTTTGATTTCCATATCGGTTTTAAGGCGGATCTGGCCTTGCATGTTGAGGCCCATTTTCGCGATTTGATCGCGGTTTTCCTTTTTTAAGGACTTGCCCTCAAGCACGACGTAACCTGAGTTTTCAACGTACTTCAGCTGTAAGATCAATTCGTTGCGGCGCAGGAAGGTGACGGTTTTCGCCTCGATCAAATCGCCCGCGCGTTCCCAGCGCACCTTGAAATGTCCTTCGCGGAAATAGGAAAACTCCTTCACATCGGCATCGCGGGTGAAGTCGCGTTCGATGATGGCGGCTTTTTCTTTTTCTTCTGTAGGCGAAACCTTGCCCTGCACCAGCCCCTGATAGAGCGTCATTTCGGCCAAATAACCTTCAAACTTGAGGTCGTAATAGCCCTTGCGATCGACGATGATTTCGGAATCGAAGCGCACCGGCATGTAACACGACGCCAAAATCATGGCAGCGCCCAGCAGTAAGGCGGCCTTCGTCAAAAGGCGGCATACGGGGCTTGAGGGGGCGGGGACATCAATCATGGGTCTATGATCACGATAAGGCGGCGAACCGCAAGGTTAATCTTGCTTTTTCTCAGGCTTTTTCGCGTCTTGCCATAGGCTTTCCAGTTCATCGAGCGGCGTGCCGTGGACTTCGCGGCCCTGATCCCACAGGGCGTTTTCGATGCGGGCGAAGCGGGTCTCGAAACGCGTGTTGGCGTGGCGCAGCGCCGCTTCGGCATCCACGCCTAGCTTGCGTGCCAAATTGACGCACGTCAGCAGCACGTCGCCCATTTCGTGTTCCAGGGCTTGTTTGTCGCCGCTTTCGACTTCGGCCTGCAACTCCGCCATTTCTTCGCTAAATTTATCGAACACCCCTTGGGCGTCGGGCCAGTCGAATCCCACCCGCGCCGCGCGCTTTTGCAGCTTTTGGGCGCGCAGCAGGGCCGGCAGGCCGCGGCTCACGTCATCGAGTGCGCCGTGGCGGCCATTTTCAGCTTTGTCTTTGCGTTCTTGTTCTTTGAGTTTTTCCCAATTGACGGTTTGCGCTTCGGCGCTTTCGATGCCGGTCTGCGCCCCAAATACATGGGGGTGGCGGCGCACCATCTTTTCGGTAATGCCTGCGGCGATATCGTGAAAATCGAACGCGCCTTGTTCCTTGGCCATCTGGGCGTAAAACACCACCTGAAACAGTAAGTCGCCCAGCTCGTCCTTCAGATGGCGCAAATCATTGCTGTCGATGGCGTCGGCGACCTCATACGCTTCTTCGATGGTATGCGGCGCGATGGTGGCGAAGGTCTGTTCGATATCCCACGGGCAGCCGCCAACCGGGGAGCGCAATCGCGCCATCAGTTCCAACAGGCCTTCAAGTCCGGGTTTGGGGGCAGGGGTTTCGTTCATGGGCGGATTAAACGCGCAGTTGTTTCACGGCGCAAGATGCTATGATAGGAATCGGAACGCCCATACATAACTCAAGTGGGGGATAGCACATGAGTTGGCCACACAAAGAAGACGGCACCATCGATTGGGATATCGTGTTTGACGATCCGAACATCGGTTTGGAATCCCTGGTGGGACGCGCGCATTCGCCTGGCGCTTTAAGCCAGTGCGCCCATGTCATCGTCCACAGCTTATTTATCCGCAAAGAAGACGCCGTTTACCGCCAAGCCTTCAACCACATGATCGACGAATTGATTCAATCGGGCGAAAAAACGCAAGACGGTCCGCGCATGCACGACTTGGTGTTGAAACTGGTTCACGAAATCAAGGCGAACCGGGTCAAACACGCCCAGCGTTATCTCGAAGAAAGTGCGGCCAAGGCGGCGGCAGCCACTGCTGACGGTGAGGGCGCTCAAAGCCGCCGCGCCGAGCACGACCCGACCGACGCGCTTAGGATTTTGAAGTCTTAAGTGCAATCAATCGGGCAAAATCAATCGTCATCGCCTCCGTCATCATCGCCTTCGTCGTCGTCGCCTCCGTCGTCACCCTCATCGTCGCCTTCATCATCGCCCCCATCATCGCCGTGATCGGAGCCGCCGTCATCTTCCCCGTCATCGCCGGAACTGGCGCCGCCATTATCCAAGGCGGCGATCAGTTGATCCATCGGGTCGGAAATGCTGGTTCCGATGCTCGGCAACGAGATCAGCAGCGCCCCGGAAATCAGGGCCATGATGACCCCGTATTCGATGGCCGTGACGCCCGCTTCGTTGCGCCGAAAAGCCGATAGTTTTGATGCGATCCAATTCATCATTGGCCGTCTCCTAAGGCTTGCAGGTTCAGTTGCGCTTGTTCGTAACCTTGCGCGTTCGACATCTGGTACCAATACCGCGCTTGCTCTAGGTCAACCTCGACCCCTTTGCCGAACTGATACATGACGCCGATGCTGTTTTGCGCCCGGGCGGAGCCTTGCGCGGCGGCCTTTTGGTACCACTCCATGGCCAGGGCATAGTTTTTTTCAACACCGCGCCCCGCCTGATACATGAAGCCCAAGTTTTCTTGAGCCTTGGTGTCGTCTTGGATGGCCGCTTTTTCGTACCAGCTCACGGCCTGGACATCATCCGCCTCGACCCCGTGACCGAATTGATAGGCGATGCCCAAATTGCGCTCGGCGGGGGCATAGCCTTGTTGCGCGGAGGCCTGAAACCACCGCGCGGCGGCTTCTTGATCTTCGTCGACGCCTTGGCCTTGGCGATAGAGGTTGCCCAACGCGTATTGGGCGCGGTCATAACCATCATTAGCGGCGGCTTCGAACTGAGCGGCGGCGTTTTCGAAACTTTGTTCCACCCCTTCGCCTTTGATATAGAGATTGCCCAGACTGTATTTGGCCCGGGCAAGACCTTGATCCGCAGCGGCTTGATACCACCGCGCGGCCTGGGTGGGGGATTGTTCCACTCCTTTGCCCGCAAGATAAAGATCCGCCAAATTATCCTGCGCGCGTGCATCGCCCTGATCGGCGGCGGCTTGATACCACTTGGCCGCGAGGGTTAGATCGAGCCCGATGTCGCGCCCTTGTTCATAACGCAGCGCCACCCGGCGTTGCGCCACGGCATCGCCGCTTTCGGCTTTGGCCAGCAAGTCCGTGAAGTTTTCTTCGGCCGACTGTAGGCTTTCCTCAAGACGGCTCTCCACGGACTGCCACTCGGCAAGTTTGGCAGAGTTGGGGCGGATCGCTTCATAATAATAGTAAATTTCCGGGAAGGCTTCCCGCACGCCGGCGCGCGCGGCTTTGCCCAGCCACACCATGGCATCCCGATAAGAATGCGCCACGCCCTGGGAACGCAGGTACAAGATGCCGATGTTGTACTGCGCGCGGGCGTTGCCATTTTGCGCGGCTTTCATGTACCAGTGCGCGGCGAGAAAGTGGTTGCGCATTACGCCGCCGTCGCCTTGCAGATGAAGATCGCCCATCATTGCCTGAGCCTGGACGTCGCCGGCATTAGCCTTTTTCTGTACTTCCTGAGCCGTCAGTTCGCCAAAGGCTTGGGCCTCAGGCGCCAACAGCAATTCGGAAACGGGCCGCGCCCGCGTTGTTCCGCTGAGTTGGCCACCATCCATTTGGCCGTCCATCTGAGCTGAATACGCGGGCAGGGCGAGCAGGGCACACGCCACGCCCGTCATTAAAAAGGCCTTGGTGCATTTGATCGGCATGGGGATGGCTTTCTGTTTATTTTAGGTTGTGTTTTCGTCTTCTTAGAGTATCCAAAATCCTAAATATTTTCCATTGAATTGATGAAGGTAAATTTAACTTCATCAATTAATTCAATACGCTACTTATCATATGTATGATGAGTTATTTCTTGCGCCGCACGCGCGACCCTTGAATTTTCTCACGCACAAGATGAACCAACGGACGCTTTAATGAATTGAAGGAAAAGGGGAATGCGGCTCACATCAGCAGTTCAAAATCCGCCCCGGCCAGCGACTTACCGTTGGCGAGGATTTCCAGGCGGTGTGTGCCGGGGTAATAAACCCGCGTGGTGATGGGGCGCATGGCGTGGCGGCGCGCAACGTTCAATTTCGCCCCGGCCTTTAGCGTTATGGTCTTCCACTTAAAGACTTTTTTGCTCATGCCGCCGTTGGCTTTGCGGTGGTGGACGGCATAATCGAGGATCAGGGGCTGATCTTTTTGGTCCGTCGAGGTGAACGACACCTCAAATTCAAGCGCCTGGCCGAACTTGACCTGCGGGCAAGGGATGGACAGGCGATCCAAGACAATCTTCGGCGCCTGATAACCTAAGGCTTTAAGCGTTTGTGTATGGCCTTGTTTGATCAAGGTGCGGCACGCGTGACGCACCAGACGTTCGCGGTTTTTTGACGCGCCCCTTTTTGACGCCCCCTTGAGCCATTGCCCGGCAATCGCGGCGATGCGATCAGGGTGATCTTTGGCGATATCGTTCAAGTTGTTGGCGACCGAGCGGCGCACGTATTCTTCATCATCGTCTTTTAAGGTTTCCAGCAGCCGCAAAACGGGGGCGGGGTCGGCGATGAAGGCGGGCAGCCGCATGGCCCACGGTAGGCGGGGGCGGGTTCCTTCGGAAACCAAGCGGCGCACATGAAGATTGCTGTCGTCGGCCCAGGTTTTGAGTACATCCATGGTGCGTTGAGGCTCGGCCAGCAAAAAGGGCCGAATGGCAAATTCGGCGCTAAAACGTTTGGTCATTTCCTTCAATAGGTTGAGCGAGACCTCAAAATGCCCCAGACCGCGCAAAGCGACATAATCGGCCAGCGGCATGATGGCCCATCCGGCAAGGCCAGTGGTTTCGGGAGCGGCGGCATTGACGTCGCAGCCCTCAGCCGGTGCCAGACTGTTCAACAAAATGTCGCTCGCATGGGTAAAGTCGCCGGGCAGGTGACGGGCGAGCGCTCCGGTGATCTGCTGCGCGCGCGCTTTAAGTTCCAGGCTTTCAAGCTGATGCGACGCGCTGCGCACAAACGCGGCTTGATCGAAGCTTGGCCATTGGGCGGACAATTGCTCGGCCATGCCTTGGATCAATTCGAGGCTCATGAGGTTTTTAAAGGGTTCAGGCATTCACGTGGGACTCCAAATCCGACCCCAAAACCGTACGCGGGCGAGAAGGTGGTGTCAATATATGTTCTTGATATGTTCTTGCTTGTGTGAGTATAGTGTACACCCATCAGGGGGTCATTGATCTCGCGGGTAGAAATCTTCCGGGGCCCCGTATTCCAGCCGAAATTGTCGGATTTGGTGTTTTCCTTCGGTAGGGGGAGGGTCATACTGCACCTCCCTCGCCACTATTACGGGAGAGTTGCGTATGGCTACGATTATGACTTGGATAAAGCGAGTGCCTTGGATAGTTAAGTTGAATACCGCAACTGCAGTAATTGTAATGCTGGCATCTCCTTTGGCTGTAATTCCCATTTTTGCTCCCAATTCGGAAGCCGCGTGTATTATTGAACGCTTTCAAACAGTGTTCACTGGGGTCGTGGCCGCTTTGGCAGTCCTTGTCACGGCAGGGTTTGTCTATCGAGCTGCAAAAATGCCACTCGAAGATGCAGCCAAAAGAGATAAAGCAAATGCCTCTGCACTGCGTACTGCTGGTGCTGCCACCCTGAGCAATGCAATTCAAGCAATCGAACTGCTCATCTTGAGCGAGGCAGGGAAACCGCAAAGCAAGCGACGTGGCAAGCTCTGTATTCCTGATGCGTTGCCTGATCTCGAAGTCATTAAGACGCAAGATGTCGAGACGATTAAAATGCTGTCTGCTTTCATCACACTTGCAGGTATCGTTGATGCCCACAACGTGAACGGCACTTGGCCGTACGATCCCCAGAAAACCAACCCAGAAGAAGAAGAACTGCTCGATAAGATTGGAGCAAAGCGCAAAGAGCTTGGAGAGCATCTTCTGAAAATAATTGACCCACCTAGCCCCAAAGACACTTAGAGCTTGGGGTAAGCATTGTTTTTCGCATGACGGCAAAGGTAGCACCGGCTTTAGGAGCGCGGTGCGTTGCAAGGGCTAGGGCGGGGGCAGACGCCACCACCGGGGCGGGCTCGGAGAGGGGGAAGAGGCGGCCCGAGGGCGGGATGGAACCCGAAGCCTCGGGACCGCGCTCCCAAAGTCCCTTGGGGGCTACGACCTCCCCAGGGGCGAAACTCTTAACGTGACGTCCTGAATAGATTCTATCACTATGGGTGCGAGCCTTCATCAGCCCACACCCATTGTTTCAAGAGAACTGACATGTCGACTGAAACGGTAATAATCATAATCGCGTTTGTTATTTTTTCCATTGTTGGCGCTGCCGTAATAAGTATGGGGACGCTTGTTAAGAGCAATTTGCTGCTTTTTGCGGCCTGGGCGTTTCTGGTTAGCGCGCTCATGATTTTGACTAGCTTTATTGTTGGTAGCTGGATATGGGCAATTGCCTTTGCTGTCGCAATGTTTGCCGCTATCGCAGCAATCACATACTTGATTGTGAAGAAGGACGCTTATTAAGACGGCCTTTTTGCTGAAATTCTCGAGGCTCATGCACGCCTCCCGGCCTGTTTAACGGCCTCCCAGGAAATGGGATCACGTGATCCCAGAGAACTCTCGGGGGCCATTCCCTTATTGTTTGTTTTCAATCCATTAGACTTGCCCGGGAAGTCCCTGGCATACGCTAGCATTTCGGCTTTATGCTCCCGGAGACACCGGACGATGGTGTTCGGGTGAACGTCGTAGCGGGCCGCAATCTCAGGATTTGACAAACCAGCCGCGCAAAGGCGGGCCATTTCACGGCCACGGCGCTTCAATACGCGGGTTTCAAGGTCACGCTTAAACCGGGTAATGCTGAATTTGAGCGCCTGTGCGTTACACCCCAGGTGCGTCGAAATTTCACTGATCAACTCGATCCGCGTGCCAACATTCTTTCCACCATTGAAACGACGGAATAGACGATAGCCCATCCGACCCAATTTCCACAGTTCGACCCGGCGGGCTTCTACATTCCACTGACGTTGAAGTTTCGTGGCCTCTGAATTCAGATGAATTTTGGCGACGGCGATCGAGGCGATCTGTGCCAGGTGCTCACCGTTCGCGGCCAGCCATTCGGCAACCTCAATCGGTACTTCAATGGTGATGATGGCATATCCTGGGCGTTCGCTTTTAAACATGGCAAAACCTCCCGGAGAGAGGTCTTGTTCGGGTGAGGGATGTTCCCGTGAACACAGCAGTAAACTGGAACAAAGCCTCAACTAAAATCGC
>JANLGW010000037.1 GCA_024653965.1 Rhodospirillales bacterium | reverse complement strand
CGCATGGGGCGGTCTCCTTAGGCTAAAGATGAATTGTTGTAACAGGTTCAAGGCCCCGGTTCCAGTATCAAAGGAACCTGATCACGGCGCTTTGCGCGCAGCCGTCAACTGCGCCACCGATTTGCGTTTTTCCGGCAGTTTGATGGCATGAAAGCGCACCACCTTAAGGCCGCCGCTATCGATGGCGTTGATGCGGGTGGTCCAGTATTCGACCTCGCTCATCAAATCCTGGGCGCTGGCCACCAGTTCGGCTTTGCTCAGGTGGCTGAGAAAATGCATAAAACCGCCCATCACCCAGCGGTGATAATCCGCCGTTATATCTTCGACCGGGCGCACTTCCATATTCAGCGAAGCCAGCAACGCCTGCAACGCCTCGACCGGCCACGGGTGCGGGGTGGCGCTTTTGGGTTCGCTGGCGAGCCACAGCTTGACCAAATCGTTGGGTCCGTGGGTATCGGGCAGGGCAAGGGTGGAAAACCTGAGTTCACCATGCAGGCGTAGCGCGTCCGCCACCGCCGCAAACAGGGCTTTTTTATCCATGACCGCATCGGTGCCTTCAAACGATAACGCGGCATCGAACGATTTGGGCTTCAATTCAAGATGTTCTAAGGGGCTGTAATGGATCGGGGCTTGGCGTTTTAAGTTCGCCCGCGCCATGCTGGTCTGACCCAATTCGGCCAGTTCAGAGTCGCGTTCCAGCCCCGTCACCCACGCGCCGGTGCTCTCCACGATGGTTTGGTGGATGCCACCCAACCCTGAACCCAGCACCAACACGCTTTTTTTCTGGTCCAGATCCATCAGCGGCAGCAGTTTTTTCACCTGCTCCGTGCCGCCAGGAGTAACAAAACCTTCGCCCCACACCCTTTCCACGATGTTTAGGCGCGTGGCGGGCCAGATTTTTTTGGCCACGGCGGGGGTGGTTTTGACGGCGGAAGAATCCTGCGCCTGCGTTGCAGACCCGCCGGATTCTGAGGAGGATTCGCCTAAAACCTCAGCCGCAGCGTCGCCGCCGCGCAGGGTGCTGGCCAGTTTCGAAAAAAAACCCTTCGCCACATCATTGTCCCGCTCAAGAGGCCCCCCTCGCTTAAGAAGTATTATGATACATCAAAAGGATTAAACAAAGCCTGTCTACACGCCGATGCCCACCCGCAAGATACCGAGAAGGCCCGCGCCAACCTAATGCGCAGGCCCGCGACCCCGGTTTTCTTTTTGCGCACTGGCCTTCTGGGCGCGGATTTCATCCAAAATCCATTGCAGCGTCGCTTCGTCCAGCTCATGAACACACGCGGCCAGTTCATTGGCAAGCTCGGTCGCAGTGGGGCTTAAGCCCGATGTATCCACCGTCACCCGCGGATGGGACAGGTGCGCTAGGCGCTTAAGATCGTCGACCTGATCCCAGATGAGGCCGAAATATTCACTGATTTGCATGATCAGCCCCGGACCGGGGCGGCCGCGATTGCCGTGCTCCAAGGCGCTTAGATACGCCGCCGACACGCCCAGCGCCTGGGCCATGTCTTTTTGCGTCACATCTTTGCCGGCGCGCAGGGCGCGCATTTTGCGTCCAAAAGGGGTCATGGCCGCAGTGTGCCATAGCTCCCCTTAGTTAATGGTAAACGGGTCAGAGGTAGGCCGCCGCAATGCAGCATGAGGCGCGTCTAATATATTGATAATTCAAATGAATTACACTTTTGTGCTTTTCACCTTCAAAACGGCTGGGCATACTTCGCGATCCTCCCCAGACGGTTC
Source organism: Rhodospirillales bacterium (assembly GCA_024653965.1). Taxonomy (GTDB): domain Bacteria; phylum Pseudomonadota; class Alphaproteobacteria; order Rhodospirillales; family Magnetovibrionaceae; genus JANLGW01. The sequence continues at coordinate 6,613 of JANLGW010000037.1, read as the reverse complement.
GAACCTCATTCAACGGAGCCTTATCGATGATACAAAACAAACCATTTCTGTTCGCGGCTGCGGCCCTTTTGACGGCCAGCGTCATCTCGGGGGGGGTGATGGCATCCGGCAGCGGACCTCACTGGACCTATGAGGGGCACGAAGGTCCGGCCAACTGGGGCGAACTTTCCCCCGAATTTGCCGCCTGCGGCGCGGGCAAAATGCAGTCGCCGGTGGACTTAGCCGACGCCAACGCCGACGGCCAAGTCACGGTAGACTTCAACTACAGCCCGGCGGAATTGGAAATCCTCAACAACGGCCACACGGTGCAGTTCAACGTCGCCAACGGCTCGACCATGACCTCAGAAGGCAAAACCTACACCCTGGCGCAGGTGCATTTTCACACCCCCAGCGAACACCCGATTTCCGGCAAGCCCTTCGCCATGGAAGCGCACTTCGTGCACAAGGCCGAAGACGGCCAATTGGCCGTGGTCGGTGTCTTTTTCAATGAAGGCGCATCCAACGCCGCACTAAAAGACGTGTTCACCAACGCCGGCACGGCGACCGCCCACGAGGCCAAGGTGGCCGGGGCATCGGTGGATCTGCGTGGGGTCATTCCCGCCAGCCCGACGTTCTATCGTTACATGGGTTCGCTCACCACGCCGCCGTGCTCAGAAGGCGTCAACTGGTTCGTGGTTAAAGAACCGGTCGAGGCTTCCGCCGCGGAAATCGCCGCCATGACCAAAGCGTTCGGCCATAACGCCCGTCCGGCGCAAAACGCGAATGCGCGCAAAATCATGAAACCCGCTAATTAATAGCGGACTATTCAACGACTCAAGGGCCGTACCGATGGTGCGGCCCTTTTTGTTGCGCGGTATTTTAACTGCGGCGCTTGATGCGCACATATAGCGCGCCCTCACCGCCGTCTTTGGCGGCGGCATGGGTGAAGGCGGTAATGCGCGAGCGGTTCGGTACTTCGTTCAGCCAACGCGGCACCGCTTGACGCAACACCCCGATGGAACCGTCCGCGCGCGTACCCTTGCCGGTGATGACCAACACCTCGCGCTTAGCCTCACGCCACGCGCTTTCGATAAACCGTTCCAACGCGGGGCGGGCTTCATCTTGCACCATGCCATGCAGATCGATGCGGCCTTCGATTTGCACCTGACCCCGGCGCAGGCGTTTGGCGGTGGCTTTATCCAGCCCCGGCTGGGAGCCATGTTCCAATTGCGGCAATGCGGCAGGCAGCACAGGGGGCGGGGGCAGCGCCGATGGTCGAACGACAACCCGCTTGAGCGGCGTGGGTTTGGCGTTTGCCTCTTGTACAGCCTCAGGCGACAAAGTAGGGGGCAGGGGCGGGCGTTTTTTCAGCGGTTTGACCGTTTTGGTCACAGCCTGCCATAGGGCGTGGTCATCCTCCGGCGTGGACGCGCTTTTTTTCTTTTTTATTTTGATTTTGTCTTTAGGCGGTTTCATCGATCAGCAGGATCATCAATTTTCTAGGCCCATGCGCGCCCAGCAAAATAGTTTGTTCGATATCGGCGGTGCGCGACGGCCCGGTGATCCAGTTGATCGTGCGCGGCAACATTGGGCCAAGATCGGGCGCTGCGGCGCGCAACATCGCCCACACGTCTTCATAGTTGGCTTTGATTTCTTCAGCAAGGATCACCACCACATGCACATCGGGCAAGAAGTTCAGCGTGGTGGGTGAATCCGCGCCGGAGCGCAAGACTAACGTGCCGGTTTCCGCCACACCCGCATAAGCCCGAGACAGCCCGACCAAATCGTCGCCCGCGCCGATGCCGAAGGCCACGTCCTGAGCCGACCAATCCAAACCTTGAAGATCCGGATGCGGCGCGATTTTCAAAGACCCGGAGCCCGCCTCTTGGCAAATTTTGGCGGCGGCGGCGGGCACTTGGGCCATGCCGCCCAACCGCACAACTCGGGTCTCGGCGCGTTCGGCCTCATCGACGAACATGGCGATGCGCGCCGGACCTTCAGCCTGACCCCGTTTGGGGATCAGCCCGGCGGGCAAAGATTTCATGCGCTGGTCCGCGCCCGAAAAACGCACCGTCGGGTTGTGGCGCTGATCGAGCGCCGCCTTTAAACGGCCCATGATGCGTGTGCGGCTATCGTTCATCGTTCGCCCCTTTTATAACGGTCCATGAACGTGCCGCCGTGTTTGTTCGCGGCTTGAGGCGCGGGCAGGTCGCGCGTTTTGGTCCAGCCGCCTGCGCCGATGAACCATCTAAACCGTCCGCGTTTGCCCGCCAATAGGCGCAGTAGGCGCAGCTTAAACCGTGTCACCAAGCGATAGGCCAGCGGGCGATGCGCCAACCAGGCCCACAAGTTCAAACCCAACCGATGCAGGCCGCCGATCTTGCCCGCCTCAAACGCCCGTTTGCGCCAGGTGCGCAACAGATCGGGCAGGGGGATATGCACCGGGCACACTTCTTCGCAGCGCCCGCACAGGGTGCTGGCGTTGGGCAGCACATGCGCCTGTTCAATGCCTAACAATTGCGGATTGAGCACCGAGCCGATCGGCCCCGGATACACCCAGCCATAAGCATGACCGCTGACCGAGGCGTATACCGGGCAATGGTTCATACACGCGCCGCAGCGAATGCAGCGCAGCACATCGTGGAACGGCCCGCCCAACATGTTGGAGCGTTTGTTGTCGAGCAGCACAATATGAAATTCACGCGGGCCATCCAACTCATCAATCCGTTTGGCCCCGGTGAAAAAGGTGGTGTAGACGGTCATTTCCTGGCCGGTGGCGGTACGCGCCAACAGGCGCAAAAGCGTGGTCGCGTCTTCCAGCGTCGGCACCACTTTTTCGATGCTGGTCACCGCGATATGCACCGGCGGCAGCGATTGAGTCAGATCGCCGTTGCCTTCGTTGGTGACGATCAGGGCGGTGCCGGTTTCGGCGATCAAGATGTTTGCCCCGGTGATGCCGACATCGGCGTTCAAAAATTTTTGACGCAATTCACCGCGCGCTTCATTGAGCAAATCGGTGGGCGCGCTCAGATCACGCTCCGCCTTTAAGTGGGTGTGATGTTCGCGAAAGGTATCGGCCACCTGTTCTTTGGAAATGTGAAAGGCGGGCGCGATGATATGACTGGGCGGTTCGTCGCGCAGCTGAATGATGTATTCGCCCAAATCGGTCTCGATCGGCTGAATGCCGTTGGCCGCCAGATGATCGTTGAGCGCGATTTCTTCGGAGATCATCGACTTGCCCTTGCTCACCGTCTTGGCGTCGACATTGATGCAGATGTCTAAAATAATGTCGCGCGCCTGGGCCGGAGTTTCCGCCCAATGCACGTGGCCGCCCGCTTTGGTGACTTCGTCTTCGAAACGCTCCAGATACGCGTCGAGATGATCGAGGGTGTGATTTTTAATGTCGCGCGCGCGGTCGCGCAACGCATCGTATTCGGGCAGGCGCGACATGCCTTTGCGGCGTTTGTACTGAAAACCTTCTTTGAGGGTGCGCGCCAATTGCGCTTGCAGGCGTTTGTTGTCGAGCGCTTTTTTAGCACCCAATTGAAAGTCGTTACAGGCGGGCGGTTTTTGGCTCATGACGTCTGACCTTCACCATCACCGTCACTCATGCCATCACCTAGGCCGGGCGCGTCGGTCATGCCCGCCAGCACCTCGGCGATATGATAGACGCGCACGCCCGTGCGCCCTTCTTGACCCCGCCGCTTGAGCTTGCCGCTTAAATTCATCAAGCAGCCCAAATCTGCGCCCACCAACATGTCCGCTTGCGTGTCTTCGATCATCTGCGCTTTTTTATCGGCGATGTCGCCCGACACGTCAGGAAATTTGATGGAAAACAATCCGCCGAAACCGCAACAGGTTTCGCTATCGGCCAGTTCTTTCAGTTCCAGCCCGTCCACCGTCGCCAGCAATTTGCGCGGCTCATCAAGCACGCCCATTTCGCGTTTGGACGAACAGCTGTCGTGATAGGTGGCGCTGCCCCGCAACGTGGCGCTGGTTTCATTTAAATCGAGATGCCGGGCTAGGTATTGGGTCAGCTCCATCGTGCGTTGGGCCAGGGCTTCGGCGCGGACCTGCCATACGCTATCGCCCGCAAACAGTTTTGGATAATGCACGTGGATCATGCCCGCGCACGACCCCGAGGGCACGATCACCTGATCAAAACCCTCAAAGGCTTCGATGACATCGCGGGCGATGGTGCGTGCGTCTTTGAAATCGCCCGAGTTATACGCGGGCTGACCGCAACAGGTTTGATTTTCCGGCACCACCACTTTTGCGCCCGCGCGTTCCAGCAAGCGCAGCGCGGCAAAACCGACGCTGGGGCGCATCAGGTCCACCAAGCAGGTCACGAACAAGCCTACGGTGGGCAGCGGAGAAGGGAGCGTTTGAGTCATGCGGTCAGCGTGCTCCTTTGGGAGGCGTTTTTCAAGCCACGCCAAAACAGGCGTTTAAGGCTTAAGCCCGTTCGGCAGCAAGATGAAATAACGCCCCGGGCGTTTCATGTTGCCCGCCTGTTTGGTCGCCTGTACGCCTGCGCCAAAAAAGATGTCGCCGCGCACCACGCCACGGATCGCGCCGCCGGTATCTTGCGCCACCATCAGCTTATTCATAGCCTGCTTTCCATCCAGCGGCTCATGGGTTTCCAGCCACACCGGAGCACCCAGCGGCATATAGCGCAGATCGACCGCCAGCGAGCGGCCGCCGGTCAGCGCCACACCCTGCGCGCCCAATGGGCCGTCGCCTTCCAACAGGCGGAAAAACACATAACTGGGATTTTGTTCGATCAGCGCTTGGCCTTCTTGTGGACGCGCATCGATCCACGCGCGGATCGCATCCATGCTCAGCTGGTCGGCGGGTATCTCGCCACGATCGATCAAAATGCGCCCGATGGATTTATAGGTGAGGCCGTTTTTGCCCGCAAAACCGACATGGCGCACCGTGCCGTCGGCCAGCCGCACCTGACCCGAACCCTGCACATGCAGGAAAAACGCATCGACAGGGCTATCCACCCACAACAACGGTTTGGCCTTTGCGCCTAAAACGCCGCCTTCGATGGCTTTACGGTCGGGATAGGGCTGCAATTTACCGTCCACCACCCGGCCCCATAGGGTATTGCCGCCCAGGCTGTCGTCGAACGCGCCCAAACTGACACTCACCAGATCGTCGGGCCGCGCCAGCAGCGGCGTTTGATATTTGCCGCCGCGCACCCACGCACCATTTAGGTCGGGCACGTAATAACCCGTAAATAATCCTGTTTGCGGAGCATCCGAGGCTAGCGCATCGTGGACTTCATAAGGCGTAAATTGAGTTTCAAAAAAGGCCCGCGCCGCAGCGTGATCGGCGGTATTCAAGGCCAGCGCTTTTTTGCAAGCCGCCTGCCAATCGCCAACACGCCCGCCGGGCACGGAAGCATTGCCGCCCAATTGGCGATCTGCGGGGCGTTTTAAGATCGAGGCGCAGGATTTTTGCAACGCGACCAGCGCTTCGCCGTGGCGATCCTTGCCCCAGCCCACCAGGGCCGCAAACGACGCCCGGCGCAATTGCACTTGGCCGGGTTTATCGGCGGCGGGTTTTTCGGCAATCGGTTTTTCAGGGGGCCGGGACGGTTTCATAAACCCCGGCGCACAGGCGCTTAACAGCAACGTCGTAACCAACAGCAACGGCGCATGGCGCATAACAAAAGAGCCTTATTCCAACGCGCCGGTGCCGACCAGCGTCCAATTGGGATTGCGCGATTTGAGCGAGCGCGAGAATGTCCAAAAATCGGTGGCGGTCACAACCTTAGCCGGATCACCCTCGATCACGGTGCCGTCCGCATCCATCAAGGCGCTGATTTGCTCGGAAACAAACTTGACCGTCAGCGTCGCGTCCCGGCCATCGAGGTAAGCTTCCATCAATTCCGCCGATTTGATGCCGACTAGGGTTTCTTGCAAGGTGTGGTCTTTTTGCACACGTTCTTCGATGGCCTGGGCAAAACCGCCGTACACATCGGCACTCAGCAGATTTTTCAGCGTTTTCAGATCACCCGCAGCATAAGCGTTCAAAATCATTTCAAACGCCAGCTTAGCGCCTTGGAGAAATTCTTTAGGATTGAATGCGGCATCGATCTTGCGGATTTCCTTAATACCTTCCGCCAGCAAGCCCTCAAAACCGAAGGTTTCATCCGGCGCAGGCACGGCGGGGGTTTCTTCACGGCGCGCCCCCGGCAGCGCAATCACGTTGTCGTCACCATCCGCGCTGTCATCCAGCGGGCGGCCCAGCGCATCGCGGCGCAGGGGGGCGGGACGTTTGCCTTTGGCCTCATCTTCCGGCCCACCTTGATGGCCGTCGCGGCGACCCAGCACACTGCGCAGCCTGAGCACCAAAAAAATGGCGATCAGCGCGAATAAAATGATGTCAAAAAGCTGCATGTCGTTACCCGTCACGTTCATCTTAAAAAGGCGCACCCCGGACTCAAGCTTTAGACCTAGCCCTGGACCCCGGCGGCGCACTCGTTTAAATACCATCTTTAGGTCATGGTAAACGAACCCATGCCGTTTGCTATCCGTTAGATAAGCCGCCCCTGACACAAGAGCAAGTCATAAGGGCTAAACCGTAAGGCAATTATGGGACTTTTCATCCTCGCCGCGTTCAT
>JANLGW010000035.1 GCA_024653965.1 Rhodospirillales bacterium | reverse complement strand
CCCAGGCCGGAGGTCACCGCCACCGCGTCCACCGTGTGCGTGTCGCTCAGGTCGACGTCAGTGTCGTTGGCCAGAACGTCCAAGGTCACCAATGCATCTTCGTTCGTCGCCCCCGTGTCCGCTACCGCAACCGGGCCATCATTGGTGGCAGCGATCTGAATCGTTACCGTCGAGGAAGAGAGACCTCCCCGGCCATCTGAAGCGGTATATACAAAGGATGCTTCGCCAAAGAAGTTCTTTTCCGGGACAAACATCACGGAACCATCAGCATCCAACTCAACGATCCCGCCCGATACAGCTTCAACGGAAACGATGTTCAGCGCATCTCCGTTCACATCGACATCGTTACCCAAGAGCTCTTCCGGAAAAATCCTAAGCACCGCATCTTCCGTGCCGTCAACTATATCGTTGCCGGAAATTGGCCCATCATTGACGGTGCTAACCCCAGCCGACACAACAGCATCAGAGACTGCAGCATCCAATCCCGCCCCCGTATATGCATCGACTGCCGCATCCAGAGAGTTCTGGTCACCAGCAGAAACAGCCTCAGCTAGGGCATCTGCGGCATCGTTCTGAGCAATACGCGCAACTTGGGCCAAATCGCGTAATAAGTCGGCTCCAGACACACCGCCGATCTGCACCTGGAGTAATTGACCTGCGGTGTCCGCAACCACAACGCCCCCCTCATCCGCAGCAGCGGCAACAGCCGCCAACTCATCTGTTCCGAGCTCTGCGGCATTCGCAGCACCATTAATGATACCCTGCGCAAAAGATGAGTCGGTTAAATCCAACGCTCCGAAATGATTCTGTATTAACGCCGCAATGTATTCGACAACCGCCATGCCAGCATCCGCCACCGTAAGGGTGCTGGCGCCGGAAATGATGGATGCAATCTGAATGATCGCATTTTGCACGAGAATTCCCGCGCTCAAAACGGATTCGCCTTGCACAGCCACGTTCGTGTTGTTGGACAACACAGCTGCGGCGGGATCAAAGGCGGTCAATTCGACATCCGTCGGCAATCCGAAAGCTGCGGTCACGGCAGCCTGAGCGTCAGACACAGCCATGCCGCTCTCAATCAGTTCAGCCATCAAAGTGGTCAGGGGGGTGATTACCGTAGAGCCCACGGGAGCCTTGAGGACTCCCTTGAATGCTTGAAGCGTTGAGGCATCCGTACCGCCAACCATCACCAGCGGACCACGGCCCCCTTCAAGCGCAAAATAACCGTCCTCACCGGTGATTGTATAAGCCTCACCGTCGTCCAAAATGCCGTTGCCGTTGGTGTCGGAAAAAACGGTCGCCCCCTCGATATAGCCGTCGATGGCGTGCCCGTAGACGACCTCGTCATGACCTGCAACAGTGACCATCGCCTGTTTCGTAGCCATCAACGAACCATCGGAAACAGAGTACATGAACGAAACTTGCGCCGTTTCGCCTTCCATGAGCGCTTCGAACTGGCCCGACGGCTGGAAGACAAAACTGCCATCCTGGTTTAGAACCAGCGTGCCTTGAGGCGGTGGTGACACCAGTTCGAATGTCAGCGCGTCGCCCTCAATATCCACAGCCTCCAACGTACCAGACACATCAACGTTTTCATCGGCGGATACGGAATCGGTCAGCGCCACCGGAGTATCGTTGACCGGAGACACGTCAACAAAAACACTTTGCGTGGATTGAGAGCCCTGAGAATCCTTAACCGTATAATCGAACTGGGCTTGCCCATTAAAGTTTTTATCCGGGGTGAAATGAACGACGCCGTACCCATCCAAGAAAACAGCGCCGTTCACAGCACTGCCAACAGAAACGATCTCGAGTGCGTCCCCATCCACATCAAAATCATTCGTCAGTAAATCGGAGCCTGGAATGCTAAGCACACCATCTTCAGTGACGCTCAACTCATCGACAATGACCGTTGGCGCATCATTCTTGGCGGCGACGGACAACACTGCCATGCCACCGACCTGGCTTGCGCCGTCGCTCACTTGATATGCGATGGAAACTTCACCGTGCCAGTCCGCATCGGATATGACTTCCCAGCTTCCCGCGCCAAAATCGACAACCCGAGCATTACCGGAAACGACCGTCACGCCGGAGGCACTCAACATATCGCCATCCACGTCCGAAGCGAGTCCCAGAAGATCACTCTCGAAAAGCGTCACCGCCTGATCCTCATCGGCGGCAAGCCCAACCACGCCATTAACCGTAGGCGTGTCATTCATGGGCGTCACCTCAATGCTAGCCGTTGCCACACTCTTCGCACCCGCGCTATCGGCCACGGTGTAGTCAAAAGTTGCGACGCCGCTGAAATCCGCGTCCGGCGTAAACAATACATCCCCAGACGCCGTCAATTCCACGCTGCCGTTCACGGCGTTTTTAACAGAGACTATGGTCAAGGCATCGCCTTCGATATCCACGTCGTTGGACAGCAACGCGTCCGAAGCGATAACGACACCCTGATCTTCGACCCCATTCAGCGTATCGCTGACAACTTCAGGTGCGTCATTGACGGCCTGAACAAAAACTTCGACGCTTTGCACGGACGTTTCGCCGGAAGGATCGGACACGACGTACTGGAATGATGCAAAGCCGCTGAAATTAGCATCTGGTGTAAAGAGAATTCCGCCGCTTTCGGTCATCGCAACCGTGCCGTTCATGGCCTTCGACACGCTCACGACCGACAAAGCATCCCCATCGACATCAACATCATTGCCCAAAATGGCCTGCGGCGTGATGATCAACGGCTGATCTTCGTATGCGATCAAGGCATCGGCCTGGGCGACGGGCGCGTCATTGACCGGATCGACGGTAATTTTGGCCGTGGCGCCACTCAACGCCTGCCCATCACTGACCAGATAGGACATTTCGACGCTTCCGTTCCAATCTTGTGGTGGCGTGAACGCCCAAGACCCATCGCGGTTTCTCACCAATTGTCCAGCACCGCCCGTCAATATAAGGCCGCTCACCGACAGCCGGTCGCCTTCATCATCACTGACTTGACCAAGCAGATCGTCGGCCATAAATGTAAGGGACGTATCCTCGTCAGTTCTCAAGATGGTCTGACCGTGAATTATCGGTGCATCGTTGGTCTGCAACACATCCAAGATCACGGTTCCGCTGGATTCAGTTCCGGCATCATCCTTGATGGTGTATGAGAACGTGTCCGTACCGGAGAAATCCGCATCCGGAACATACGTCAAAATACCTCCCGCACCAGGTTTTAGAACACCGTTCTGAGGCGCGGAAAAGCCCACGAAACTCAAGTCACCGCCTTCGACATCGCTGTCGTTGCTCATCAACATCTCAAACGAAATGGAAACTCTGCCATCCTCTTCGAGCGTGAAAGCGTCGACCGCCGTCACCGGTGCATCGTTCACCGGCGTAACATCGATATATACGGTTTCGACGAATGTTCCGCCTTGGCTATCCACGACGGTGTATTGGAATTGCGCACGACCGGAAAAATCGGGATCGGGGGTGAACAAGACATTGCCCATACCATCCAGCGCAACCACCCCATTGAGAGCCGCGCCAACCTCGCTAATCGTTAGAGTGCCATCCTCAAGGTCCCAGTCATTGGCCAACAAGTCTATCACGGGAATGGATAAAACTTCATCCTCGGTACTGGACAGGGTGTCCGTACGCGCCACCGGGTCGTTGTTCGTTCCATCTAAATAAAGGACCCGGTCTTCGAACTCCAACCGTTCGACATTTGTCACGACATCAGTCGCATCTACGCCATCGGACACTGTGCACGATCCGTCCACGGCTTTGGTCACAGTATATTGGTTGATCTTTCCGGCATAGACGGCCACGTCTACGCCCTCGCCACCATCCAGGGTGTCATTGCCCAGTCCGCCTGTCAGTCGGTCATTCCCCGCCCCGCCGGACATAACATCATCACCACCCAGGCCATCGATCACATCAACGCCAGCGTCTCCAGTGAGGGTGTCTGCGCCATCCGTACCAATATCGGCACCATTGACATCGCCGATTTGAGCATTGCTGATTTCGCTTTCAAGTGAGCTACCAGAATACTTGTTAAGGACGGATGCAATATCGGTTGTACCGTTCCCGCTCGCGGCTGCTTTCAACTCGATCGATGCGTTGCCTTGCGCGACTACGGCCACCTTGGCCAATCCCTGCAAAACGGCCTCGCCTACCACAGCGGAATCCTTAACGGCCTTAACAGCCTGGCTCGAACCAGAGATCACGCTCGAAGCGTCACCGGAGATCGTCGCAACGACACCCACTTCTTCAGTGCTTAGGCCAGCTGATGCCGCGGCTGTATTCATCACATTCTGAACCGTCGAAGCGTTGGTCAGATCGACATCCGCCGGCTGAGTGAATATTTTTTCCGCCAAAGTCTTAAACACGGCATTCACGCTGGTCTCGCCGTCGATTTGGCTGCCGCCGTTCGACGCACCCGAAATGACGGATGACATTTGCAGCACCGTGTTTTGCACAAGAATGGCCGCTGTCATAACCTCAGCACCGACCGTTTTCTGCTCGCTGCTGGTCGACAACGACGCCTCAACCGGATCAAACGACATCAAGTCGACTGTGCCAGTAATCCCCAATGCCTGAGAAACTAACGCAGTGGCTTCCTCAACTGTTTTCCCGCTATCGACCATGGAACTGAGGAGCGTGGTCAGCGGCGAAACGATCGTCGCCCCTTCCGGAGCTCGCATCACACCCTCAAAGGCAACGCCTGTCGATACGTCGATACCGCCGACCATGACCAACGGCCCTGTTCCACCGACTAAGGTGAAAGAACCATTGGTCCCGGTGCGCACAGAAACCTCACCTTCATCCAGCACACCGTTGTTGTTGGCGTCGGCAAAGACAGTGGCACCTTCGATATAGCCGTCAATCACTTCACCAGAGACGATACGCGGCGCCACCTCGACGGTAGCCGTTGCGATGACTTCCCCGCCATTACCGTCGCTAACAGTGTATTGAAACTCACCCGTTCCCCAGAAACCCGTTTCGGGGTTGAACGTCACGGTGCCATCGGCGTTAAGAACAACTCCGCCACCGACCGCATTTGAAACACCGGATATGGACAAGACGTCACCGTCAATATCCATGTCATTGGCAAGAAGTTGAATGGGCGTGTAGGTTACGCTCATTTCCTGTTTTGCAAGCAGCGTCTCGCCCTCGACAACCGGCACATCGTTAACTGGCGTAATGTCGATATTCGTATTCGCATTGACGATGTTGGAGCCGTCCCACACCAAATAGTTAAGCGTCGCCGTGCCGTTGAAATCCGACGGCATAGAAACGGTCCACGTTCCATTCAGATTCTTCGTGACTGTCGCCGTGGATGAAGTGACGCCACCCAGGATCGAAACCGTATCGCCGTCAGGATCGGACACGTTAGAGAGCAGCTCGGCTTCAGTTACAATAAATGTCACGTCCTCATTGACGCTCAAAACCGTTGAGGCTGTTACAACCGGCGCATCCGGCGTTCCGAAGATATCGACCATAACGGCCTGGGTCGTTTCGCCCCCATTGCCATCACTGGCCGTATACTCGAATGAAGCTGCTCCGTTGAAGTCCGCATCCGGCACGAAAACGACGTTGCCATCGCCATCCAAACTGACCGTGCCATTCAACGCACCGCCGATGCCGACAATTTCAAGCGCATCCCCTTCAAGGTCGCTGTCGTTCCCCAAAAGGCTGGCTGGCGACAGGATCAAGGCCGTATCCTCAACACCCACGACCGAATCAGCATTGGTATCAGGTGCGTCGTTAAGCGGTGTTACGTCAACAAGCACCGTTTGTGTGTTCAGCCCCGTTGTGCCGTCCCATACGGTATATTCGAAACTTGCCGTACCGTTGAAATTCACATCCGGCGTAAAACGGATTCCCTCGGCTCCGCTACACGATACGGTACCGTTCATCGCGCCACCGACCGACACCAGCGTCAAGGCATTCCCTTCCGGATCGCTGTCATTGGCAATCAATTCCGCAGCAGAGACAATCAGAGCGGTATCTTCAAACGTTGCCAGAAAATCTTGTTGAACAAGAGGCGCATCGTTGACGGTCTTGACCATGACGTTCGCATGTGCCGATGCGCTCATCGCACCGTCGGTAACGTAATAGGAAAGCGCAATATTGCCGCTCCACTCCCCGTCCGGTGTCAAGGTCCAGGACCCGTCACCGTTATCGACGATAGACGCAGCGCCGCTTTGCACACTAACGTCCGTCACGCTCATAACATCGCCGTCAGGATCGCTAGCGTTCGCCAACAGGTCAGCCTCAGTCAGGACGATGATCTCGTCTTCGTTCAGTTCGAAAAAGGCATCTTCCGATATTTCTGGAGCCTTATTGACCTGTACGTTGACCACGGCCGTGGAAACTCCACCGCTTCCGTCGCTGACGGTGTATTCGAAGGTTGCGGCTCCGCTGAAGCCAATATCGGGCGTAAAGACGATATTGCCATCGCCATCCATGCCGACTATTCCGCCTACGGCACTGCCAACAGCCTCCACAAATAAATTATCACCATCGAAATCGGTGTCGTTCAGCGTCATGCCCGCCGCCGTCAAGGTCAGAGGCGTGTTCATGGACGTGTAGGCGTAGTCATCCTTACCTGAGGGCGCATTATTGCGGTCATCCAGGAGCATCATCGCATCAGCGAACTGCAAGGTTTCCACATTGACGACCGTGTCCACGCCGCCCGCGCCGAACAGATTCGTGACCGTCGCAGAACCAAGCGTATCGCCCCGGGCAATCTGATAATTGCTCACGCTGCCGCTGAAAACAGCTACATCCATATCAGCGCCGCCATCCAGCGCGTCATTACCCGTGCCGCCCAACAAAGTATCGGCTCCTGCACCACCACTCAGGTCATCGTTGCCGCCCAGGCCGATAAGTAAGTTGTCACCGTCATCGCCGACGATCACATCGTCGCTGGAACCGCCTTCGCCACCCACGGGTAGGACGGACAGATGGATCGTCCCCGAATCTTCAAGACCGGTACTGTCCATGACTTTGTAGGTAAAGCTGTCTTGCCCGGTGAATCCGGAAACGGGCGTGTACGCAAAGCTGCCGTCTGTATTGACGGTCACGTCGCCCGCCAAGGGCGCTTGGTTGAGGGTATAGGTCAGTGTTTGCCCGTCGTCGTCCGTCGCGGGCAGGTTCCCCGCCAAGGTCTGATCCTTGTCGACGTTGAGAATGTCGTCCGCCGCCTCGGGCGTGTCCTCGACGGAATTTACCGTTACATGTACGGTCGTGGTGCGCGCCGCGCCTCGAGCATCCGTGATCGTGTAGCTGAACGAGGCTGCGCCGTGATGATTCGGGGTCGGCGTGAACGTGATGTATCCGTACGCGTCCACCACCACAGTTCCACCAACGGCGGAACCCACACCCTGCAGGCTGATCGCATCGCCTTCGAAATCCGTGTCGTTCGCCAGCAACTTGGATACGGCTACTTTCAACGGCACGTCCTCATCCGTGGAAAACGCGTCTGGCTTGATGAACGGCGCATTGTTCGTGCCGTCAAGGTACACGTCGCCGTTCGCGAACTGAAGTTGCTCCACGTTCGTTACAATGTCCACGCCCTCAGCACCGACTGTATCGGTCAGGGTGAAGGAGCCACCGCCATTGTTGGCAAAGGCGTAATTGTGAATGTCGCCTTCATACACGGCCGTGTCGTAGCCCGCGCCACCATCCAGATGATCGTCGCCCGCCCCGCCGGACAGCGTGTCATCTCCCGCACCAGCATCAAAGGTATCGCTCCCTCCATAACCGCTCAGCACGTTATCTTGCTCGTCACCGATAAGCGCATCATTGCCCGAGCCGCCATCCAAGAAAGTTTTAACATCCTTGAATTTACGGCTGAAAACACCATCGCCTTGCTGGTCCGGAGACTGCCACGTTGCAGCAATGCCGCCGTCGCCCGTGGCCGCCAGCGAAATAACTTGCTGCCAACCCGTTGTAGAGACATTGATCTGGGTTTCACCATCAATCGGATTTCCGTCACCATCGAACCGGCGCAGGAAAACACCGTCTCCGTTCTGGTCCGGGGAGACCCAGGCGACGGCATAATTACCATCCGCCGTGGCGATAATGGATGGATCGCGTTGATAGCCGCTCAGTGTGGTGTTAATGGCAAACACGTCTCCCTTGGGCGCGCCATCGTTGCCAAGCACCTGACCGTAAACATCGTAACTTGAATCGGACCAGACCGTGAAGACCCCACTACCATCACTGAGCGCGACGGCAGCGCAACTGAGGTTGGCACTCGACGCGACTGTATGAATCGTGACTTCATCACCAACTTGGCTCCCGGAAGCATCGTAACGCGTCGCAAAAATGCCCGCAAATACGTTGTAACTATCTGCCTTACCGTAAAACTGCATAAACCCACCATCCGGCAAAGCAACAGCGGGCCCAGCATTGGAAGACCATGACAGGCTAGTGCTTTCCGCACCGGACACGAACGTATTGAGCAACACGCCATCTGCATCAAAGTGTTGCGTATGAAATTCGTTGCCATTTCTGTCAGACACCATGAACGTGCCGTCCGGCATCGCGGACACGATCCGTTTCATTTGGCCGCTGACGGAAAAACCATCCCCACGCGACGAGCCGTCAGCGTTATAGATATGACCGCCGCTGCCGTAAGTCACTGCAAAACCGCCCCCCGCCAGCCCGATGACGCCGACATTGTCAAAGGATCCGTATGCCGTGGGAACGGCCTCGAATTCATCCCCGACGGGATTACCGTCCATATCGTAGCGCTGAGCATAAACGGTATACCCATACGTGCCGCCCACACCTTCCCAGGCGATAACGTAACCGCCATCCTTCAAGCTGGCGATATGAGGATAATTTTGATAGCCGCTTGTGGTCGTATTGACCTGCGTCTCATCAAGCACAGCCCTGAATTCTCTGGTACCGCCCGGCAGAACGGAAAGGTCGACCGATGCACTGGCGGTCTCTCCAGACTCGTCGGTTACCCGATAGGTAAATGTATCGTGCCCCGTGAAATCCGCATTTGGCGTGTAGGTATATGAGCCATCCGCATTGAGCTGGATCGTGCCGCCGACGGGCTCGGACACCACATCATAGGTCAGCGCCTCGCCATCGGGCTCGAACACAGGCAAGGCGGCCAAAAGCACTTCGTTCTTGCGCAGTGTGCGCGCATCATCATCCGCTATGGTGGCATCCGGGACGGGAGCAATGTTGATGTGCGCCGTGCCTTCGACGAGCACACCATTGGAATCCAGAACCATATACGCCAAGCCGACTTCGCCGAAGAAATGAGCATCCGGGATAAACGTAACGATTCCATCCGCACCCAAGGATGCCACGCCGTTGGTCGCTGTGACCGACTGAATTTGTAGGGGTGCGGTTCCGTCGATATCGAAATCGTTGGCGAGAAGGTTCGAGGACGCAAGGATTAGAGTTTCATCCTCGTTGATCGCGAACATTTCGTCCTCGACATTCACAACGACATTCTCACCGTCGACTCGCAAGACCATGTCGTCGAACCTCAAGAATTCGACTTTGACGATCATGTCCGCTCCCTGATCCCCGACAAGGTCCGTAACCGTCGTCTCCACCTGGACGTCGACGGTTTGACGGCTGATGGCGTAATCGCGCGCGCTGCCGCTGAACACTGCGGTGTCCTCGCCGCTACCGCCGTCGATCCAGTCGTTACCGCTCCCACCCGAGATAATATCATCGCCGCCCCAGCCTTCCAGCGTATCGTCGCCCCCAGCACCGCTCATGATGTCACCGCGAATGCCACTCAGAAGCGCATCGTCGCCCGTTCCACCCTCCAAATAGATGTCTTCCATGCTATAAAGACGCGCTTGGGTCATATTGCTGTCTTTCCACAGCGCAACGACACTGCCGTCGTTCAAAGCTATGATATCTGTACCGCCGAGAGCGTTGACAGGCTTAATGGCGATCAGGAATGGATCGCCCCCAGCGTCATCGCCAGCGCCATAACGGCGCCCCCAATTGGATCCGTCTGGCTCAAGCCACGTCACATAGATATCGCCATTTTGCGCAATGGACATGTCCGGGGAGTGAATTCTATCCATCGTGGACACAACGACTTCTTGCGAACCAACGGGCTGTCCGGCATTGTCAAAACGCTGATAAACAACGCTGTGTTGCAGCGTATTAGAATCGTAACCCAACCAAATGACGACAAATCCACCATCGGAAAGAGCCGCAACCTGGTGCGATCTTTGGCTATTGGTAACGTCGAATGCCGGAGCGAAGGGATTGCCCACGAGGGTTCCATCGGCCGCAATTTTTCGGCCGCTATAAGCAATCTTATAGGAGTTGGTCGGCTGCTGTTCACCCCACACAATTTGGTAGGCACCGTCGGACAGCGCTGCGATTGTTGGAAAGCCTCCTGGGGAGGATTCACCACGGAAGGATGCCAGTTTTGTTTCGCCACCCACCGGCGCACCGCTCGCATCGAAACACTGGACATAAACGCTCCGCCAATCAGAATACGGCATCCCATAATAGTCGCCAACCCACGTGACAGCAAATGAGCCATCATCTTGGACCGCCACTTTTGGCATCCTTTGTAGGCCTGACATGATCATACTTGAAGTAGTGGTATTGACCTTAAACATATCCCCGAACGCGCTTCCATCGGCCGAGAACCGCTGGGCACGAACTGGATAATCAGAACCATACCCCCCCCATGTTGTAAGCCACCCGCCATCTGGGAGCGCCACGACATCGAAAGAGGCAGGAGAAAAATAAGAAAGACCAAGCACCGAAGGGACCCCGGCAGCAACACCATCCGCGCCGTGCCTTTGCGTGTGCATTTTATAATCACCCCAGACTTGGGTATCTATCCAAGTCACAAGAAAACCGCCATCCGCCATGGCTATCGCTTTCATGCTCTGACTCGTCATCCCCGCCTCAAACGGCTCGAAACGATCGACTAGGTCCTGTCCGTCACTTCGGCCAGTTACTGTGATTTCGACGGTGTTGGTGGAAGTCAGGCCATTGGGATCGGTCGCCGTGAAAGTAAACGTATCGACGCCTGTATATGCCCAGGCACCCTCCACAGGCGTGTAAGTATAAGTTCCATCGGCGGCCATTTCGGCCGTGCCGTGCGCAGGTAGGCTGTCCAATGCATAAGTCAATTCGTCCGGGGCATTATCGACATCCGGCACCTGAATTTGACCCGTCACGGGTGTCTGGTTGTCGGTTGCATTCGTGAGTACGACGGACGATGGCGCGTCGTTGACCGGGCTCACGTCGACACTCGCCGTACCGGTGCTCACGCCTCCCTGACCATCGCTGACGACGTAGGTAAATGTGGCCGTTCCGTCGAAATCCGGGTTAGGAACGAACGTCACTTGCCCATCGGCCAGAGACACCGTCCCGCCAACGGCATCCGCGACGGACACCACCCCGAGCACGCCTCCTTCGACATCCGTATCGTTGGCAAGCAAGTCAGCGGCGATAAACTGCAGCGTCGTGTCTTCAACCACGCTCAAGGTATCCACGGACACTTCCGGGGCATCGTTGACAGGCGCAATTTCGGCATTGATCAACGCATCAACGGTTCCCATGCCGTCGGAAACGGAGAACGACAATGCGACTGCTCCGAACCAATTCATGGCAGGCGTGAACGTCCAGGTTCCGTCACTGTTGTTAGCGATCGAGCCGTCACCAGATAGAACTTGGGCACCGAGCACGCTTAAAGTATCGCCATCGACATCGCCGACACGGGACAAAATCTCGGCATCCGTGATCACCAACGCGCCATCTTCCGTGCCAACGAGCGTACTCCCTGATCCGGCAACCAGCGCGTCATTAAGTGCAGCCACGGCGATCTGAACGTCACCCGTCGCGATGCCACCACGACCGTCCGTGGCGGTATAAGTGAAAGTCGCCGTACCGTTGAAGTCAGCGTGCGGGGTGAAGACGGCATTCCCAGTATTGCCATCCAGAGATACCGTGCCACCGACGGCGTTGCCCACGGACAGTATCGACAGGCTGTCTCCGTCTACATCCGTGTCGTTCCCTACCAATTGCTGCGGGGCTATTGTTAAAGACGCATCCTCTTCGCCACTGAGAGCATCAAACGACACGACTGGCGCATCGTTGACCGAAGCCAAATTCAAATTCACGGTCCCGGTAGAAACCGACCCGCCGAACCTGTCACTCACGACATAATCAAAAGTGGCGACGCCATCGAAATCGGCATCCGGCGTGAAGGTGATGTTACCATCGGCATTCATGGAAACGGCACCATGCGCGGCATTGGAGACCGATAGGACTTCCAGGTCATCCCCTTCTGCATCGACATCATTTTCTAGCAGAACCGCACTGGAGATCGTGAACGTCGTATCTTCGACACCACCCAGGTCATCGGCATTGGCGACGGGCGCGGTATTGGCAATGCGGGTCAAAACGCTCACCGTTTCGGTTGTGCTGTTGCCTTGCGAATCCCTCAGCGTGTAATCGAATGTGGCGAATCCTTCGAAACCGGCATCCGCCGTAAAGACGATGTTTCCGTCCCCATTGACGCTAACCGTCCCCCCGACGGCATTTATGACGGAGACGAATTCCATGGCCTGCCCCTCGACCTCGACATCGTTCGCCATCAAGTCGGCCACGGTAAGGGTCAACGGCACATCCGTTAAAGTTGCATAATGATCCGGCGTCGTGACTGGCGCGTCATCTACAGACACAACATTGATGGTCGCGCTCGCCGGAACCATCACGGAACCATCGCTGATGACGTAACTGAGCTCCACGACGCCGTTCCAATCCATATCCGGAAGGAACGTCCAACTGCCGTTGCCATTATCGTGAAGCACGCCTACGCCATCGGGCATCATCAAGTTGACGACGCGCAAACGGTCGCCATCCACATCCTTGGACACGCTCAGCAACTGCGCTTCCGTAATCGCCATCATGGCGTCTTCGACCATCGTGAACGACACAGCGCCGCTGACGACCGGAACGTCGTTTTTATTCGCAACCACGACTCTCGCCGTCTGAATGCTCATTTCGCCATGGCTGTCACGCACCACATAGTCGAACGCGGCGACACCAAAGAAGTTCGGGGTGGGCGTAAAGACAAGATTTCCGACACCGTCATTATCAACAACGCCATGCACCGCATTGCCCGCGAAAAGGAACGTTATCTCGTCTCCATCGACATCCACGTCGTTCGCAAGCAGGCCCGAGATGGGGATGCTGACAGCATTCTCTTCAACGGTGTAAACCGTATCTTCCCCTGTATCCGGCACGTCGTTGATCGACAAGATGTCCAGGTTAACTGTCGCAATGCTCGTTCCGCCCTTGCCATCGGACACAACGTAACCGAAAGATGCCGATCCCGAATAATTTTCTGCAGGGGTGAATACGATCCGACCCAGGTTATCCAAGTTCACCGTTCCGTTCGCCGCAGGCCCGACAGCAGATATAAAGAGGGTATCAGCGTCCAAGTCCTCGTCGTTCGAAAGCAAGAGACTGGCGTCAATGGTCAGCACAGTATCTTCATCGATAGAAAGTGAGTCCCCTTTGGCGATAGGGGTATTGTTGGTGGCGTCAAAGAAATAGGAACGGTCATTAAACTGCAGTTCCTCGACGCCCGTCAGGATATCGCGACCTTCGTCGACACCATCGCCCGTATTGATGTCCGTGACCGTGATGGTGTCACTGTCCTGAGTGAGCACATAATCACTAGCATTTCCAGCATAACGAGCGACGTCATCCCCTTCACCACCGGCTATAATGTCATCGCCCGCATTACCTTGAAGGTGGTCGTCGCCCATGCCGCCATCAATGTGATCATCCGCATCAGCGCCGAATAGAACGTCGTTTCCTTGACCACCGACGATGTTTTGTTCAATAAAGTTCGTTGTGCTGTCTGGATCGATTACGCGTGCGAAAACGCTCATGTCCCCGCCAAGCATCGAAGCAGCATGCCAGACCACGGCTAGGCTCCCATCGCTCAACTCGGCGATCGATGGTGCCAGGGAATCATCCCACTCAAAAAAATATGACAAAGGATATTCCGACTGAAAACGCTGCTCACTTCGAGAAGGCGTGCCATCGGCCCCAAAACGCTGCACCAGCACTTCCGAGTAATTCGAGTGTTGCGATTCCCACGCCACAGCAAAACCGCCGTCGGACAAGGACACAATAGACGGCGTCTTCTGGCTATACGGAATATCGTTAATATTGATGCGAAATTCCCCGCCGATTTTGGTGCCGTCAGCGGTAAGAATTTGCCCCGTCAAATCCCAAGAATGGCTCGGCGCAGGCTCACCATCATAATCCTGCCACACAGCCACGATGTTCCCATTGCTCAGCACAGAGACGCTCGGGCAGAATTGTACAGATTGCGTGCCGGTATTGATGCGGTATTCAGAACCGACTGGAGACCCATTACCGTCAAATCTTTGGGCGTAAACCTCGTGATAGCTCCCGTCTTGCATAAGTGACGTCCATACCGTCAGGAAGCCGCCATCGCCGAGCGCCGTAACGACGGGTTCGTATTGCAAATTGGCCGTATGGGTGTTCGTTAAAACGTCATTGGAAAGCGCCCTCCCAGTGGCATCGAAGGTGCGGCTATACACTCCCCAATCGCCATCCTGATGCCAAGCGCCATCCAGATGCCAGGATTGCCACGAAACCGCGAATCCCCCACCGCTTAAGGCTGCGACGGAGGGTGCACGTTTCAACGCGGTCGCATTGTCGCTGATTTTAAACTCTTGGGACGTGGGACTGCCCGTTTGATCATAACGGCGAGCCCGTAGTTCTTCACTATAACCGTTCTGAGATGTCCACACTACCAGATATCCGCCATCATCCATGGCAGTAACGGACGGCAAATACTGCATGCCATTCGCGTAGACGTTAATCCTTTCTTCCCCTCCGATGGGGTGTCCCGACGCATCGAAGTGTTGGGACATCACATCATAATCATCGCTACCCGGAGCCTTTTTCGCCCAAACCGTAACAAAGGAACCGTTCTCCAATGCCGCAATTTTGGGTTTTTGATGATAATGATAATCGCCCCAATCAGCTTTCGTTCCCACCATATCCGTATTAACTTGGAAGCTTGTATTGCGGTTGTGCGTCGGGACGATATCAACGCTCACCTTGCTGTAGCGCGTGATTCCGGCCTCGTCGCTCACCTTGATGGAGAAGCTGTCTTCTCCATGAAAATCCTGAACGGGCATATAGACATATGTGCCGTCTTCATTCAGGGTGAGCGTGCCGTTCGCAGGACCGTTCCCGACCGAGTATATGAGGGCCGCATCGTCGCCATCCGGATCGCGAGCATCAATGCTTCCTTCGATAGGACCCGAGCCAATGGGTGCAACAATCTTCGCATCCTTCACTTCAGGCGGGAGGAAGCCGCTGCTGAGATCGACAGTGACATTCAAGAATTTCGCGAATTCGATATTCGAAAGCCTGATCGTGCCGTCATCTGAACCGGATGGCGAAACGTGGCGGACAACAAACTGCCCATCACGCACCGTAATGTCATATTCATCCAAGTTGCCAGAGAAAACCGCCGTATCAGAGCCATCACCACCATCAAGCATATCGTCACCGGCACCGCCCGATAAGGTGTCATCCCCTCCAGCACCGTTCAGGACATCGTCTCCCGCGCCACCAAACAGTGCATCGTTGCCGTCTCGTCCGGTGAAATTGATGACAGTGGTCGTTGATGCCCCAGCACCGGATACGATCCGGGCATGAATCTCGTTGGCTCCGCCTGATACCAAGGGCGCCTGCCACGTTACGACGAATGAACCATTGTCCAACGGCGCAATAGATGGCATCCAATTCTGCACGATTGACGGAGCATCGACCGTGAAGAGATCATCGGTCGGGTTGCTCACGGCATCAAAGGTCTGGCCCCTCAACATGCCGTCGGTTTCCGACTGCCAGACCACAACAAATCCACCATTGGATAGGGTCGTAACTGTCGGTCGCGTTTCATTTCCCCAATAATCCGCAAAATTTACTCGGAATTCGCCACCTACTGGTCGGCCGAGTGCGTCGTAACGTTGGCCGGCAACGTCCCACCCCCCCCCGGGGGCAGGATTGTTGTCGCCATCTTCCCATATAACCAGAAACCCACCATCAGCCATGGCGGTTACGGCAGGCCTCATCTGACTGTATTCTGTCCAAGTATGCACCTGGAATTCATGGCCGATGGCGGAGCCGTTATAGTCATACATTTGGCCATAAATGCCGTGATATGCTCCGTCTTGTTCATAGGAATCCCAAACCACCACGAAGTTACCCTCGGACAAGGTGACAACATCAGGTTCGTATTGCCAATTTTCCGTATAAGTATTCACTTGAAATTCAGAGGAGGATGGAGCACCGCTTTTGTCATAACGACGGCCATAGACACCACCAAGACTGCCGTCCTGATTATAGGACTCCCAAACAGCGACGAAGCCACCGTCCGGTAGAGCGGACAAAGCCGGACTATCTTGGTAAGAAGATATATTCTCGTTTATGACAAACTCTTCACCAACGGGCTCACCTGCAGCGTTAAATCGGCGCGCGACCACTGCATACATATCCCAATCCTGGTACCAAGATGCCCAAGACACGACAAAACCGCCATCCGCCAACGCCACAATTGCCGACATTGTCTGGTCGGAAATCTCATATTCATTGACCCTGAATTCTCCACCAACGAGATTTCCACTCTGATCAAATCGTTGTGCAACAATTTCAGACCCATCATGATCGGGCAGAATCGTCGGCCACGTAATAACAAAATCCCCATTCGCCAATGTCGCGATCGCCGGTCCCATCACCGAAGCATCGCCATCTTCCGGCGGGCGAACAGTGGAGTTCACATCAAAAGTCTCATCGAATTGCGGCATTCCGCGCACTTGAATATCAACTTGTCCGATTCCAATACCGCCGGCAGAATCGATTGTTGAGAATTCGAAAGTATCGCTGCCAAAAAATCCTGGGGCGGGTGTGTAGGTATAACTACCGTCAGCGTTAACCGTAACTAATCCGTGAGCCGGTCCCGTTTCTAATTCAAATTTGATGGAAGCAAGATTGCTATCGATATCCTTCGCAGATAAACGCCCGAATGCCTTACCACCAGCAGCCAATACCACGATACTGCTTTCGCCCTCAGGGTTATCATTGATTGCTTGTATATTGATGGTCACAGGGGCAGTGGCACGGCCAGTTTTTCCATCGTCAACTGTATATTCAAATAATGCTTGGCCGGAAAAATTTTCATCCGGGGTAAAAACAACGTTGATACCCTCTAGATACACAGAACCATTGATGGGATTTCCTACTGAAACAATTTTTAGTGCATCTCCATCGGAATCACTATCGTTGCTCAAAAGGGATGCCGCTGCAATGATCAGAGTCCCATCTTCCTGAATAGAAAATGTGTCTGCTTGCACCTTAGGTTTTGTATTGGCACCAGCAATATATACGTCCCCATCATCAAAGCGGAGAATCTCCACGTTAGTGATCACATCCAGTCCATGACTACCCTGAACCGTCGTTGTGGCCCCTTCAGTGGTAATAACGTGATCCGAACGATTTCCAATATAGAACGCCACATCTCCAGAACCCGCACCACCATCGAGCCGATCATCACCGCCACCGCCGAACAGAAGATCATTTCCTGAACCACCCCAAAGGTGGTCTGCGCCATCTCCACCAGTTAGACGGTCGTCGCCATCACCGCCGGACAAAATATCATCGTCAGCTCCGCCAGAAAGCAAGTTTTCAGAAGCATCGCCTGTAATGGTATCTGCAAAAACGGTCCCTGTTACATTCTCGATGCTATTGTATATATCGCCCGATGCATCCCCGCCCGTCCCACCAGTAACAAGATCGACAGTCACACCGCTTGAAGCAGAAGCATAATCAGCGGTATCAACACCATCGCCACCGGACAAAATATCCGCACCACCACCGCCTGCGAGCACATCGTCACCCCGGCCTCCACGCAGCCAGTTATTGCTATCGTTGCCAAGAAGGATGTCATCTCCATCTCCCGAAAAAGCATTCTCGATAACGCTGCCGCTTGTGATCGAAAGATCGTTTCCCGCAATTTTCGATGCCACCATACCTGACAGATCAATAAAGGCACTTTGGGCAATGACGGATGTATTGATAGTATCTACGCCACCGGTATCTGAGAGCTCCCTTCTGCCCAGAGTATCGTCGCCAGTAAATGAAGCGTAGTCATTCGTGTAGACGAAAGTATCGTCCCCGGTGCTGACGTCTCCATAAACACGAAGAGCCCAGTTGTTAAGGGTGCCGGTGTTCCCAGATACCATATCCTTAACTGTCAGCGTCCATGTTCCAGCAGAGCTTTCACCCCAGTGGTGTACGCTGCCCATTGTGAAACGAAGCGACGTCGCACCCAGGCCGAGATCAGTCGCATTGTCCGGGTCCTTCCCAGCCCTATCCATCAATACACTTTCCGTACCATCCGGAGAGGTCAGCGACACGTACAGATCGCCCAGGTGATTGTGGTCAATACTCAGGTCCACTTCGACCTGATCAATTATCAGGTTCTGAGCAATAGAGACGGTGCTGCTGATCGCACCTCCATCCGGGATGTTTCGAGAAACCGATGACGAGGCAGCGGAAGAAACCTCATTTACCGCAGTGCCCTGTGCAGTCCAGGATTCAGCCAATCTTACGGCAGCATAAGCGTCAACCATGCCGTAGCCATAATCGTGACTAACCTGGAGACCGCCCCCGTTCCAGGTTCGCGCGCCATTGAATTCCCAACCGATACTCGCGGGATCGTTTTTCCGCGAAGAATAAGCCAAGATTTCCTGAACATCGCGATAGCCTAAATTCGGGTTTGCCTCCAACATCAAAGCACAGACGCCCGAGACGACCGGCGTGCCGCCGCAAGTACCGGCAAACCACGTATAATCGTCGGGAATACCTCTGGAACCGTCGTTATAACCGACGTCACCACTGCGATCAGTGGTCAGGAGGATTTCTCCCGGTGCGGCCACCAGCATATTGGCACCAGGGGCCGAGAACGTGTATTGATCGCCTGGGTTTACGGCACCGACAGCAATGGTGTAGCGAGAATTGACATAGTTATCGTAATTTGTCGAACTGGCTTCATAATACTCACCACCGGAATGATCAACGTCGTGGCGTTGATTTCCACCCGTCACCGCCATCACCGTCCCAAGACCGCCACGACCGGAAGTGACCGCCTTTTGCAGCGCGCTGTTCCAGCCCGCATATGCTGTAGATTTAAAATCTACTTTAAAGGGTTGCGCATATATGCCAATTAGATTCGCGACATCTGCTTGATAAATATTCTGGCGTGCGGAAAGCCCGCTCGCACCAAGTGAAGCTTGAAAATTTGTGAGCGTTGCATCATATGCGACACCGACGCCGCCGATACCATTTCGGGCGGCACCAAAAATCCCCATAACCGCCGTTGCATGGCCATCATCACTAGAAAATACAAACGGATCGGCATCTCCATTTACATAGTCATAGTCCAATGATGTGTTGTAATTGGGCGAAAGATCAGAGTGGGTGTATTCAACGCCACCAGACTCGATATCAGCAATAATCACCCCCTTGCCGGTGTAGTCCTCCCAAGCCTGGACGGCGTTGATTTGATACAGAAACCACTGTTTGGAGAAGAGCGGATCGGTTGGCAGTGCTTTAAAGACATCGATGGTCGCCGTAGCATCGTCTTTACCACCCTGACCATCCGATACGGTATAGCTGAAGCTCGCTTCTCCAACAAAACCTTCGTCCGCCACGAAAGAAACCGTGCCGTCCGCGGCCAATATCGCCGTACCGCCAATGGCTTTGCCGATAGCGGCGATTTTCAACGTATCGCCGTCGAAGTCGATATCGTTATCCAATAAATCACTAGCTAATATGTTTAGTGTGTTGGAGCCCAGAATTTGAAATGAGTCCGCACGGGCAAACGGATTATTATTTTCCCCACCAAGATTTACGATCAGATCGGAGAATTGAATGCGTTCGACGTTGTACAGCCGGTCAATACCGGTATCGCCGTCGCTAACATCAATATCGGTAACCGTAGCCGATCCGTCCGCCGCGATAGAAATATCGTAACCCTCGGCATTGCCCAGATAACCCGCAATGTCTTGTCCCTCACCGCCGTCGAGCAGGTCATTCCCAGTCCCGCCGGAAAGATAATCGTCGCCCCGCCCCGCACGCAGAACGTCGTTTCCGGCACCGCCATCCATCACCTCCGCACCGAACCCGGATGACGTCAAAATATCGCGACCGTCGCCACCAAAGACGGCCTCGATGCTCGCGACATTCAAATCCAGCGTAACGCCTTTACTGCCTTCCACATAACCGACATCGAAGCCAACCCCGCCGTTGACTTCCTTGTCATCGGCATCGAATTTCAAGACATCATTACCTGCGCCGCCAATGAGATAGTCCGCGCCTGCGCCACCAACAAGAACGTCATCACCAGCACCAGCACCGATGATATCGTGGCCCATGCCGCCAACCATACGCACGTCAGCATCACCGAAGGTAAAAAGCCTATCGTTACCGTTACCACCAACAACCACAGACAAACCCGTCGCAGCCAAATCAATGGACGATCCATAGACAGAATCAACAATGGCCTGTTTGCGGCCCGTTTCGTCGGTTAAAATAGTGTTTCCGTCGGCATCCGTGCCCCAGGCAAACCCCAGATCACCGGTCTGCAATGCCACGTCGCCAGCCATGCCCGTCGTGCCATCGGCGCGCGTATACTGCGCGTAACCAAAAATGAAGTTACCGTCGCGTTCTTCCTGCTGCCCAGCACCTTGCAACCCAATAGAGGTGATCCCCAAGTCCGCCAAGGTCTTCACTTCACCGGCATCGGATACGCCGTTTTCATTGGCGTCCTGCCAGATGCGGAATTCATTCCACCGCGCATCGGCCTGATCAAACACGGCATTGCCATCCGTATCGAACGCCAAGCGCAAACCCTCTAGGTCGGTGCGGGCCGCCGGATGGTAGCCGGAAAAGGCAATCTCATTGATCTGGTCGATGACGCCGTCGCCGCCGATATCGAGCGCAAGAATTCCGTCTCCACCCTTCACCCACCCAACCCGTTCGCGGAACGCGTCTGCATCGACATTGAAAAACGCTTCTGAATCCTCGATCCCGATCAGATCAATGACGTTGTTACCATTCAAATCGAGGATCACTGGCTGCTGTTTGTTGTTATGAACGCGATAGCCGCCAGCAACATAGGTGTGCAGGCCTTCTACCGTAAAGTTGTAAACCGCGTGACGGCCCGCAACTGGCTTAAGGCCCTCGAATCGAACAACGCGACCATCGCCGCGAACCAGTCTGGCCCCGCGTTCGACCGCAAGGATGGCTTGATATTCTTCATTTTCCGTTAGAAAGCGGTGCATTGGCGTAAGCCGTGGCCCGCCTCCCAACATTTCCACAATCTCACGATCTTCATGACGATAAAGATGAGAAACCCGTCGCGGTTCAAGTTCCCCGCAACCATCGAAGGCCATGACGGAATCGCCAACTTCAATTTCTGCGATCGGCTTCTCGCTGCCGTTCGCCATCAACACAGGTGTTGCACCTTCAAAACAAACACTCGATTCCGTTTTCGGAATCGGAGGGCCAGACGTGAATATTGCTTTGCCCCAATCCTCGATCTGGCTCCAAACCAAATCGGCCAGAGTGCTCACATTGCTTTGCAAGCCTGCCTTAGCCTCCAATTGGGAAGCACTGACGGTGATGTCATCAATCATTACGGTCATCGATTTTGTGGGTTCGCTATACGAAACACCATCCCAATCGGAGACCAGATTATTGATACTCTGATCCTGCAGAAACAATTGGGTCTTCGTCGGATCAATGGAAAATGCACCCAACAAATTTGCAAGGCTGGACCCTTCATCGTTGAAATAACTTTTGGGCACGGCGTCCATCGGCATGGCATACGCAAGGCTTTGCCCCGTAACGGGATCAATGCGCGTTTCAATCATAAAATCGCCGCCGGTGATGCGTGAAGAACCGTTAGAATAGTTGACCGTGATGGCGCCCGTATTTTCATCAAACGACGTTCCCGCGTAGATGTCGTGCGGATTTCCATCAACGAAAACGGTTTTGCCACCACCCTCTATTACAAAACTGCCACCGCCTAAGTTTCCAAAGCTGGTTATTTCGGGCAGACCGGAAAGACTAAGGGCCGCTTGGGGAACATAATTAAGGACCAATAGCCGATCTTGCGAAAGCGTCATATCGATGGGTCTGGAGAACGTCCGCTCCGTAACCAATCCGGCGGCGTTTTTAGTCTCCGACGAAATCAGACCCGAAATTGGGGTTGCGTAATCAACCTTTTGGGTACCATCGGCATAGAATGTCGATTGTGTTCCATCCTGAAGCGTAACCTGACGACTAATGCTTGCGCCACCCACCAAGTACGATCCATGGGTCGCGGTGCGCACTATCCGACCATCGGGGGTGATCACCTCGACGTAATCCTGCGTTTTTTGTACCGATGAAGGCGGCAGCGCGCCGCTGTCGGCCGAGGGCTGATAAAACTTCGTGGCATCGAAGGCTAAAACGCCTCCCGTTTCGACAACGTTTCCGACTTTGTCGATAACGGTATACGTATTATCGTTCGGATTGAAATCGACGGTATACTGCGTTCCATCGGCATTGGTGAAGATTTGACGGTCCGTCGGGCCGCCGACAAACACGATGGTCGAGCCGTCTTCGGCCGTATAATAATCGTACCCATCGGCGTTAACGCCGGCGACGATGCCGTTGGCGAAAATGGCACCCACTTCTTTTCCGCTGGAATCGTAGAGTACCCCTGAATTATCCCAATAGATTAGCGTCGCGCTGTGATCAGGGTAAGTTATTGCGGTCTTTTTTGTTGAACCACCTGCTGGATCATTTGGGTTGGATAAATAATGGTATGTCGCCGTTCCTGTTGTATCAGTGGAATACCAGAACCCATCAGGATGAACATGAACGCTCCCGCCTGCCTGCAAGGTGGCCGTAGCTGACCCATCAGGATTCCACGTAAATGCATTAACTTTCAACTCATTGAATACGCCCGTTAATCCCGCATCTCGAATATCCAATATAATCGA
The DNA here is from genome assembly GCA_024653965.1 of Rhodospirillales bacterium. Lineage (GTDB taxonomy): Bacteria > Pseudomonadota > Alphaproteobacteria > Rhodospirillales > Magnetovibrionaceae > JANLGW01. Next base: position 27,771 of record JANLGW010000035.1, on the reverse strand, counting down.
CCAGGAGGTCTCGTGATTCGGGCTCAATGCAATTTGCTCGATGACAGTGCTATCGCTCAAAATGTCATATGCTATTGAAGCGTTGACGCCATTTTTGATCTCAGAATTAAGGATCGCAGGGATGCCATATCTGTAAAGTTTGTATTCGTAGGTTGCTAAATCGATAGAACCGGAAGCAACGTGGCCATCAGCCACTTTGTAGTAGAGCATATACGAACCAGATCCGACGAATTCTTCAAAAAATGATCCGCCCCAATATTCACGGGCGATACCATTGTCTTCAAAAACAGGGTAATGATATTTGGCAATATCACTATATGGGATATTGCCATCTGAACTATTACCCCTCAAGCCTGCATCCCGAAAGGCCAATTCGATGGAAATATTTTGGCGCATCTCTTCGATCTCAAGACTGTTGAAATCTCGATGTGCCGTTGCGATACCGTATTCAAGGAGCTCGTTTGCAGCTTCTCCAAATAGGCCTTGGTTTGTGGAAACCTGATAACCCGCCGATCCGTATTCTATGCCGCAACGCTCCAAGTAGCCGTAATATTCCTGGGCATTCGCCAGGGCTTTTGCCCGATCTGCTGCGGATATTGTGGCGGCAGGATCCTTTAATTTGGTTAGGTATGCCGAAAGTTCATTTTGGTAACCTGCAGCTACATTTTTATCATAAATCTCTGGCATTTTAATTCTCCAAACCGAATTCGCCAGTCATGGCCGCAGTATTTGTACGCGTGAACTTTTCAAGCTTTCGAACGACGCCCTCATGCACGGCCCGTATATGCTCAACGAGAATCCTGCGTCTAAAGTCAAAATCGATATATATTTTATCGTCCAGTTGGAACGACGATTCACACGATGTAGAAATACCACCTTGTTCATTTCGGGGGGGGGGGGCGCACACAAACCAAAACTCCGGGTTTAACAAATCGCCGGAAAAAAAAATGTCGCGATTCCCCGTTGGCGTTTTAAAATGTTTCAGGCCTTCACCAGCAATTTCCACCACCTTAGATGGCGCCCATTTTGCAAAATCACATTTGTCCAGGGTACTGGCACACCGATCTATACCGCTTTCCTCCAGGTACCGTATTCTTGCGATACTTCCGCATTTCTTATATTTAACGCATTCAATATGATTTGAGGTTGACCTCACTGTTACCATCACATTTAAGTCATGGTACGGAGATGGCGGTGCGGGCTCCATCTCCGGGTAGCGCATCATGATGTAAAGCCCATATACGGGTCCATCAGAGTCTGACGCACCTTGCCAAAGGTAGTCGCGCGGAATCGTGAAGGGCACACCGTTAACGGTGAAATGACCGATTTGGCCTCGCTTCACCCACGGGCAATCGTCGCTCGGCACAAACCCAGGCGCAGCCATGTCACGCACTAAAGATTGGTAATACTCGCAGGTTTTTTCAGGGGCGATGCTCGTCGCCACTTCCCATCCGGCGATCGTCAAAGCAATCAAACCAACCCCTACTACAACCCCTACTAACGGGATCAGTACGAATAGCTTCCACAATCCCCTGACTTTACTCATTGCAACTGTGCCTCTTTAAACCCGTGCCATATATTGCGTGCAAGATGTTCCTGTTCTCAGTCCTAGCCGCCCACACAAACAACATGCATCCTTGCAATCGACAACAAGCTATTTGCACGCCGTGGGCTATACATTGCACTCGCCCCCAAACACCATCGCCTCAACGCCCACACCTGTGGTGCTTGGCTTTAGTGTCTTGATGTCGGAACCCGCGAATACCTTGGCTTTCAGTTCTCGCGCGATGTCCTCCGCACCGCCGAACGGGGCGGTTAGATCAATCAGCCACGCGCGGTCCCCCGCGCTCCAATCTTCGAGCTTGAGACGTGAGTGCCCCGCCAGCAGGCGTTGTTCGGCTTCTTCGGTCAAAAACGCCCACGACGCGTAAGCCACGGGCACGCCCTCGCGCTTGAACACGCGGAACTGGCCCGCGAGGATCGGCGGAACGACCAGCCACTCCAGATCGCTGAGAAACAGATGTTTGTGATTCGGCGCGCTCATCATCAGCCACACCACATCGGCCAGAATCTGTCGGGCGTCGGGCGTGGGCGGCCCGGCAGGGTCTTGAACGACGGCGGATGCTGTCGTCATGAAAGGCCTCCAAGCCCTTTGCCATTTCCCTTGAACCGCGCTGCTCCGGTAGGCCGGACGACATCGGTGGGTCTTCGCGGCGCAGGGGCTTTCGCCGCCGGAGGCTTGGGTGCCGTCCCGCGCGATTGCTGCGCGGACGACACATCGCCGACCGTCATCACGCGCAACCCTTTGCCGCCTTCGCCGGGAACTAGCGCCTTGAACGCAACGCCGGGAAAGACCTTTTCACTCAGATCGCGAAGGATGCCTTCCATGCCCCCAAAGGGCGCAATCAGATCAACCAGCCACAGGCGGTCTCCCCCGTTCCAATCGGCGGGTGCCAAGCGACGATGTCCCGCCGTGAGACGCGCTTCGGCCTCTTCGGTCAGACGCGCCCAGGTGGCGAACGCAAACGGCGTCTGCTCCTTCATATAGATGCGAAATTGTTTGAGGGTGATAGGCGGCACCACCAACCATTCAAAATCGGAAACAAAAACATGCCGATGCGCACTTGAACGCATCATCAACCAGCCGACATGACCAAGAATTTCGGCTGGCGACGGAATATCGCTGACGACCCCGTTTCCGTTCTCGGTGGTGATGTTTGCATCTATTCTACCTTCGGCAGTTTTGGCGGATGAGAGATGAGGCATTCGTTTTGCATTGGACTTATCCAACTTTTTCTCAGCAGAGACCACCGCTGGAGCGGAACGCACCGGAGATGTGACTTTTTTAGGTTGCGCTGCAGCTGTTGGAATTTTTCCTTTAGGTGCATCCTGGCGTTTAACACCTGCTTTCGCGGATGCATTTCTACCAACTGGCTGTTTCGCAGCAGGTTGTTTCCGACTTGTTCTTAATTGACGCGTTCCCGCCATGCCCTCGTCCCCCTTCTTCGCCGCCATGTACCACCCCCCGTTTTTACCCATTGCCGACGCTCGTCGGCTTAAAACCATAAGCTTTTAATGACTATCCCTTAAGTTGAAGACATAAAAATCCGCTTTCAGAATACGGCATGAAAGCCGCAGCCCGAATTTTTCAACCGATTTTACGTCCTCAGAGCATGAGGAAATGTCGTGAGACTTGGCGCCCACCCATTTAACCGCGAAAATTATAGCCTTCACAGTCATTGAGAAAATGATTCCACACAACTGCTCAGGGCGTCAACATCGAAAATATTATTCTTTAGTTGCAACAAAATTTTGCGCAATTTTTATCGGTATTGTCACCTTTAGTTGTGTAAGAATATAGTGAACGCGATATCCTAGGGTCATAGCGGGCCAAAATGGGGATGCATCAAAGGGGAATGGGCATGGAGGGCGCACCTCAAACACCGACGGAATTATCGTCGCCGAACGGGCAGCCGCAAAACGCGCCGCCGCCCGATACGGCGCTGATGTGCCTCGCCATGTTGGCACAGTATTTCGAGCGGCCCGCCGATTTGGCGCAACTGCATCACGACTTTGCGCCCGATGGCCAGCCGGTGAATGAAACGCACCTGTTGCGCGCAGCCAAGGAACTGGGCTTCAAGGCCAAGGCGCTAAATTTGGATTTACAGCGCATCGACAAAGCGCCCCTGCCGGTGATCGGCCAGTGGAAAGACGTGGCGGTTGAGATCACTGAAGAAGTTCCGGCACAACCGGCCTGCAGCGTCTCGCTCGGCCCGCTTGAGGGCATGGGCCTCGCGCAAGAGAAAACGGAATCCGATGAGCCGCAAACCGTCACCAAGACCATCATCAAACCGGGCGGTTATTTCATCTTGGCCAAAATGGCGAAGGGTGAAGACGGGGCGGTGCGTGTGCTTGTCCAAGACCCGGCGCGCGCGGCCGAGAGCAACGGCCTCGCCGAATTGGACCTGGCCGCGTTCGCCGATAAATTTTCCGGGCGCACGGTGTGCCTAGCCAGCCGCGCCGAGTTAGCGGCCAAGGAAATGAAGTTCGATCTATCGTGGTTCATCCCCGCCGTGGTGCGCTATCGCAAACTGTTCGGCGAGGTGTTGCTGGCGTCACTGTTCATTCAGATCTTCGCCCTGATCTCGCCCTTGTTCTTCCAAGTCGTAATCGACAAGGTTTTAGTGCACCGGGGGTTATCAAGCTTGGACGTCTTGATCTTTGCGTTGATCGTGGTGGCGCTGTTCGAGATTTTATTCGGCACGCTGCGCACCTATCTGTTCAGCCACACCACCAATCGCATCGACGTGCAGTTGGGCTCTAAGCTCTATAAACATCTGATGCAATTGCCCATCGCGTATTTCGGGGCTCGGCGCGTGGGCGAAACGGTGGCGCGTGTGCGCGAATTGGAAAACGTGCGCAGTTTCCTGACCGGCTCGGCGCTCACGCTGGTGCTGGACTTGGCGTTCACGGTGGTGTTTTTCGCCGTAATGTTTTATTACGCGCCAATCCTGACCTGGATCGTGGTCGGCTCGTTGCCGTTTTACTTCGCCATCAGTCTGCTCATCACGCCGACGCTACGCGCGCGGGTCGAAGAGATGTTCCAGCGCGGCGCGGAAAACACTGCGTTTTTGACCGAGAGCATATCCGGCGTGGAAACCGTCAAGGCCATGGCGGTGGAACCGCAAATGCATCGCCGCTGGGAAGAACGTTTGGCCGAATACGTCAAGGCCTCGTTCAAGGCCGCCATGCTCGGCAACTTCGCGCAAAACGGCGTGCAACTGGTGCAGAAGATCACCATGGGCCTGACGCTATATTTTGGGGCCAAGGTTGTGATCGCGGGCGATCTGACGGTGGGCCAGTTGGTGGCGTTCAATATGCTGTCTGGCCACGTCACCGGGCCGATCTTGCGCCTGGCGCAGTTGTGGCAAGATTTCCAAAAGATGCGCATCTCGGTAGAGCGACTGGGCGATATCTTGAACACCCGCACCGAAGTTGCAGGTGGGCAAACGGACCTGCCACCCGTGCGCGGCGCGATCAAGTTCGAAGGGGTGACGTTCCGTTATCGCCATGACACACCTGAGGTGCTGAAAAACATCACGATCGACATCCCCGTGGGTCAGGCAGTGGGCATCGTCGGGCCAAGCGGCTCGGGCAAAAGCACGCTCACCAAGCTGGTGCAACGCATGTACGTGCCGGAAAGCGGCAAGGTTTTGGTCGACGGCATGGACCTGGCGTTGGCTTCACCTGCGTGGCTGCGCCGCCAGATCGGCGTAGTGCTGCAAGAAAACTATCTGTTCAATCGCACGGTATGGGAAAACATCGCCATTTCGCAGCCCGCGCTGCCCCGCGAACGCATCATCGAAGCAGCCAAGCTGGCGGGCGCGCACGATTTCATCCAGGCCCTGCCTGAAGCCTACGATACCGTGCTCGGCGAACGCGGCGGCACGCTATCGGGCGGCCAGCGCCAGCGCATCGCCATCGCCAGGGCTCTGGTGACCAATCCCAAAATCCTCATTTTCGATGAAGCCACCTCGGCGCTCGATTATGAATCCGAAGAAATCATCCAACAAAACATGCGCCACATCTGCCAAGACCGCACGGTGCTGATCATCGCGCACCGGCTTTCGACCGTGCGCAACTGCGACCGCATCATCACGGTAGAGGCCGGTCAGATCGTCGAGGACGGCAGCCATGAAACCTTGATCCAAACGGACGGCCGTTACGCACGGCTGTGGCGTCATCAGATGGCAGGCATTGGCATAACCGTTCAGCCCGCACCACACCCTGTGCCAACCATGGCGGAAAATGACGATACGGCGACCAAGGCAATCCCACAGATGGGCCCGCAGATGCGCGTGACCTCCATCCGCCGCCACAATGACGACCGGCCGCCCAAACGCGCCGAGGGGGCATAACGATGGATCGGTGGTACGCCTTCGTCGGTGGGCTCCAGCACTACTGGAAAATCGTCCAAGAATGCCTGCGCCTGGAAAAGGAAGGCCCCGCACCGCTCAGACGCCATCGCCGGGAAATCGAATTCCTACCCGCCGTCGAAGAAGTCACGGATGCGCCACCCTCGCCCTTGGGCCGCGCCATTTTGCTCGCCATCACCGGCTTTTTCACCATTGCCGTGACGTGGGCCAGCATCGGCGAGGTGGACATCATCGCCACCGCGCAGGGGCGCGTCATCCCATCGGATAACATCAAAATCATCCAGCCCTTGGAAACCGGCATCGTGCGCGCCATCCACGTGCGGGACGGCCAGACGGTCAAACAGGGCGATATCTTGGTCGAGTTGAACCCCACGGATACCGCCGCCGACGCAACGAGGCTGGCGCGCGAGCTCATTACCGCCCAGGTCACCGTCGCCCGGCTGGAAGCCCTGCTCTATGACGATCCGCTAGATGCCTTCTTCCCGCCCGAAGGCGCGCCAGACGACCTGATCGACAGCAACCGCCGCCATCTGGAAAGCGCCTATCTCGAACGCGTCGCGCGCATTGAAACCGTCGACAACGAAATTACCCAGCGCCGCGCCGAGATCAGCACCACCAAGGCGGAAATCTCCGGATTGGACCGCATCCTGCCCAAGGTGCGTGATCGGGTAAACAGCAGCGGTTTGCTCTTAGAAAAAGGCTTCACGCCCCGCATCGATCACCTGAAGCTCGAAGAAGAGCTGATTGCCCTGGAACAGCGGCGCTCGACCGCCATATCACGCTTGGATGAATTGATGGCGGTATTGCGCGCCACCACCAGCCGCTCCGATCAATTGATTGCCGAAGAACGACGCACCACCCAGGATCAATTGGCCGAAGTCGCCGCGCGCGCCGATAGCCTCTCCCAAGAACTGGTGAAGGCGTATGACCGCAACCGTCAACAAACCCTGCGCGCGCCGGTGGATGGCGTGGTGCAGCAATTGGCCATTCACACCCAAGGCGGCGTGGTGACACCTGCGCAGGAATTGATGGTCATCGTGCCCGCCGCCGACGGCATCGTGATTGAGGCCATGATCCAAAACAAGGACATCGGCTTCGTCGTCGAAGGCCAGGACGCCGAAATCAAGGTCGACAGTTTCCCATTCACCAAATACGGCACCATCCGCGGCGACGTCAAAACCGTGTCGCGCGATGCGGTGCTGGATGAACAGCAAGGCTGGGTCTACCCCGCGCGCTTCAACTTGTGGGAAACCGAAATCATCGTCGGCAACAAAACGGTGCCCCTAAGCCCCGGCATGACGGTGATGGCGGAAATCAAAACCGGCAAACGCAAGCTGATCCAATACCTGCTGGCGCCGTTGCAGGAATATCAGAGCGAGAGTTTGAGGGAGCAGTAAATGCTTCCCCCAACTTGCTCCGCCACCTTGTATCTTACACACGGGCTGGACCTTATGGCCATGTAGCACAAGCCATATTGAGGTGAGATCGAGATATGCACCTTGGGACGCACCACCTCTCTATGCGTTAACCCCAAAAGCCCCGGGAGCATCCCATGTTTAGATACACAATCAAATGTGCATACAATGCCGTAAAATAGCAATCATAAGATGCTCGCATCTGATCTGTGGGTAACAAAATATGCAACTTAGATTAACCGAAGAATTGCTGAGCTCAGAACGCCTTAAGTACGCGGGCCCGTGAAGACCGGCGGGCATCAAGGCCCAAATCGGCTACAGACACCGACCATGCACACCTATAGCGGCAGACCATCCGTCTCGTTGTCGACAACACACTGGACCGGCAGTTCGATGCGAAAGCGCCAGACAAGGTTTGGGCGTCGTCCACCTACTTGCGATCCGACTCTTTCCCCAAAACCTTTCCTGCCTTTAACTCTCAAAAGAAAACCACCCACGGCGAATGCCATGGGCATGTTCAAAACAAATCCTCAACGCACGCGTTGGTGCGTAGATTGCATGGAAATAAACACTTATGGTATTGTTTTAGAAAGAGAAATTTGATTTCAAGAGGTTTTTAAATGAGATTGAGGCCCCCTAGATGACTGAGGACCTCAAATGATCGATCTTTTTACAAATCAAACGGATTTTTTAGCATTTTGCCAACGTAAAAATCTTTCGGAACATACACTACGCGCCTACCGTCAAGATTTTAATGACTTCCAGAGATGGTCAAAACGTACACAACAGCATCTCCCTCTCACCAAAGACGGTATGGAGCAGTGGCTCTCCGATATGTCCGGGCGTGGCCTCGCACCGACAACGGCAAAGAGAAGACTCGCATGCCTCAAAGTATTCTGCCGCTGGCTAGAGGACGAAGAGCACATCGAGGCCAATCCGTTCAACCGGTTCCGCACCCCCATTAAGGTTCCCAAACGACTGCCTAAGAATCTCACTCCCACCGAGCTTCAGTCCCTGATCGGCAAAAAAGCAAAAGGCCGATGGCGACACCTCGGTTTTAAACGCTTGACGTTGTTCATCGCTTTAGAGCTCTTGTTCGCAACAGGCATTCGGGTGGGCGAACTCTGCTCCATTGAACTCTCAAACCTAGACCTTGAAAGCGGTATCATCACCATCAAGGGAAAAGGCAACCGAGAGCGCAAAGTCTATATCGTCGACGATGAACTCAAAGGCATGGTTCGACACTACATATCCCAGCGCAACGCCATATCTACCCTCGCGAAAACCCTACTGGTTACAAAAAACGGGGCTGCGCTTACGCCTAACCAAATACGTCAATCCTTGCATAAACATGTCGAAGACGTTGGGCTGGAACGACGGATCACACCACACATGTTCCGACACACCACGGCGACCCAGCTCCTGGAAAACGGTGTCGACATCCGCTTCGTCCAAAAACTCCTCGGCCATGCCAGCATTTCCACAACGGAAATTTACACCCATGTTTCAGACGCCAAGCTTCGGCAAGCCGTCAACGGCGCAAACTTAAGGAGCACATTAAAATGAAATGATAACTCAAAATTATGATGCATTGTTATGTCTGATACTTTTCCTGCCATATCGCTTGATGTTGCGCGCCGTGAACTTGAGGGCGTTGGGCAAGAACTGCCTGCGTCTCTGATCCAGAGTCAGATACGTCGTAGCGGAGAAAACTACGAGTTTAGTTCCTTCCGGCGCCATGTCTTTGATCGCTGCATTTTCGACGACTGCACGTTCGACCGGACCGTCGGCACCGGGGCGAGATGGCTGAAGAATAAGTTTCTTGGGTGCCATTTCGTGGCCGCCGACATGGAATTCGCGGACTTCACCGGCACTGTTTTTGCGCCCAATGCGACCGGAAAACCAACACGTGTCGATGGTTCCGGGTTTAACGCTACCGTGATGCGTGATACGCGATTCGAAAGCTTCTCGGTTGAAGGCAGCTCGTTTGCCCAGTCCGATTTTACTGGTGCGGTTATGGTCGATTGCGACATCAGCAACGGAACGTACGAGGGCTGCCTGTTTAATAATGCAGCTCTAAGGAACGTTTCGTTCTCGAATGCGAATGTCGAATTTATCGATTTTACAAATACTGAATTTGAGAACACCCGGTTGCCTTTGATGCAATTGGCCTATGTATTTGGCATATCCGAGCAGCGCCTCATTGACCAGCAGGTTCAGGTCTCTGCCGGTAAGGATGCGCAACCCTTGAGCTACACAGAATTTCGGAACTTAATGCCCGCTTTGTTGAGTTATTACAAATCAAACTCTGAGTTTTTCGCCCTCGCCAACATGGCGCTGATGTACGGGGATGATGAGGCGCTCAAACAATACTTGTCCTTGGGCATGATGTCTGCCGTCGAAATGCAAAATTTCCGGGAACTCAAATATCTGTGCCGCTTGGCTGCACTGGCGTCGGACAGCAACGCGATCATTTCGCGGGGCGCATTGAAAAAGTTTCATGATACGCTGATCGCCCGGGTCAACGCATCGTCTGATCCTGGCCTAGTCCAGCAGTACGCTCTCCATGACGGCCTCATTCGCGGCTACCTACTCAATCAGGATGAGGATGCGCTGACCATTTCGTTTATGACCACCACTGATGACGCGATCGAAGCTCAAAAGGCGGTGGCCCTTATTGCCAGCTCCATTCAGGAAGCCTGCACGTGCATCGGTATCAACCTGTCCTTTCGCGAAATAGACGTTGCGACGTATTCCAATGCACGCGCGCGCCTTAAATCATCGACCATTGAAGTGAAAGTGCCGCTGTTCCATTTTAGAAAGACGAATGAGTACGTTGTTCCTGAAGAGGTGGTCCCACACAACGCCAAAAGTCCGTGGCACAGCCAATCCATTTACATGGCTGTTGTGGTAACAACGAGCATGCTGTTTTCCGGCGCTTCGTTCTCCCTCTCAGCATTGGACCACATGGATGATGGAACCAACTGGAAAAACCACATTGAACAATACGTTCCGCGCATCATGGAAATTCGCGAGTCGATCAAACACTTGGTCGAGCCCGACACACTTGCTTTTTCCGAAGGGGTGCATCAAATCGCGGTGATGCACGACAACCAATTAAAACTGAGCGCTGCTTACGCGCCGCTGCAAATGTTTGGCTTCCCCGGCATAGAATAGGAGCTAGGTCCGATGTCACTTTTCAACGAGAAAGTAGAGATTTTCTTCGGTCTTAGCGTAATGCCTCGTGGTGAAGCCTAGGTAATCGAGATAATCTTTGAGATTGCGCTCGTTATAAAAATTGATACGGTCGAGCTTAGCGGTCATTTTCTTTCCTCCCTCGTCATGGTTGTATTGAATCATAATCGTCTCTGTCCCGAGTACATCTGAAGGCAATCGAGCAGTCACCGGTTTGACTTCGAAATTATCGAGCTTCATCTCCCAACCCAGTGTTTCTAATGGCCCGAAGCTGAATTTACTCGCCTTACGGAGATGCCTGTTTGTCGAACCGCCATCGCTGGCTTCGACAAACTTATCCTTGCTGTCAAGGGATCGCACCTCAAGCAGCAAGGCGTCCCCTTCAGACATGATATCCCCCAAGTTTCTGAGCGTCTCACCATCTTTCATCATGTTGCCGATGGTGTTGCCCAACATCGAAAATATTTTTTTGCCGGTCGGTAAATGGCCTTTGGCATAAACGATCTCCGAAATATCCCCATATATATAACCGGCCGATACCTTGATGTGTTCGTCGCATAATTGCGTCACGTTGCGGATAGCGCCCCGGATCAGAAAGGCGCTGATGTCGATAGGATAATATCGGATATGCACATCTTTTCGGCCGTTGAGAGCCGATGCATGGTCGAGAATTTGGTAATCTTTACGGCCATCGCCAGGCCCAATGCTGACGAACGACAACTCCCCTCCCTCAAAGCAATTCGTCAAAACATTTGTGATGTTGTCGTGAGTGAGGATGGTCATCAGTTCGCTCGTGTTTCCATGCAATGTGGAAAACTGCATCCAATTGTCCGCGCACCAGTCGGTATCATAAAAATACCGGGTCGGGATGGGCATGCCCTTGCTGATGCATTTTTGTATTTCTTTGCGGTTTACCCGATCTTCGTCGCTGTTGAGCATCACCCCCAACAAGGCAGCAAAGGGTAGTTCCTCTTCGTAGGGTTCTGCCTCTTCCTGATGATTCGGCGCATTTCCCACGCCCTCCATCGCTGTAGGCTCTATGTCGCGCACGAATTTACAGATCGTCTCGTACACAAGTTCGTTGGGATTGGACGGTTTGATGATCGAAAAGTGGTCGGCGTCCACACCGAGTAGTCGATCATACTGACACCCGCTTGCCGCTGAGGTTTTGGGCACGACCAGAACGCCGAGTGTCATCTTGGTTTCGTAGAGGCTCTTCACCTTGATCGATTTATCCTTCGCTAAGGTTTGAAACCTCCCCGCAATGCGCGTAAGGTCTGGGGCGTTTTTTTTGAGCTCCGACATCTCCTTCGAACATGCCGGAATGAGTGCCGCGATGTTCGCAATCGCAGACCCTTCGTGCGGCGTCGCGATGAACATCACGCCCTTGGCGTGACTTAAGATGTCTTGATGTTCGGACTCATCGGTTTCGTGACATTCCAGTAGAATTTCTTTTGCCAACAATCCGCCCATGCTGTGGCAAACGAGCACGAAGTCGCGTCGTCCCAGTCCTTTGTTCAGCATCATTTGAACGACCGCGCCGGCATGCGCCTTTATGCCCATTCCCTTGCCGGTTAGTCCCCATATGAATTTGGGAACGGGGTAATTCACTAAATAGATGTTAAGATTGTGATTGTACTTCAGCCACGATTCAGGCCACACGACCCCATTTTCGTTCTTCCAGGTCTCACGGAAATTACCGCCAAGGCCGTGGATAAAATACACGTCAAGCACCCCCTCATCTCGATGGGGAGACACTTCCACAATATTATGATCCGTATCCAATAAGTTTGTCATATCGTTCGTCCCACTCATAACGTCCCTCACACACTTTGGTTAATAATAGTAATGGTGTTGATCGACCGGCATTGAGATGGTGTTGTTTTGACAGGCGATGCACGTCGGCCCTAAAGCCATGGCGTATTCTTGTGCAATCTCCTGCGCCCTTTTCCAAGATTGGAACAGTACCTCCGCCGTTGGTGTCGGATGGTTTGTCAAAGGCGTTCCCGGTACGGGCCGAAACGGTGACAGAATCGGCATGACACCGCGGGCGCATAGTTCTCGTACGCCTTGCAGGGTGTTTTCCAATGGCTCCAAACCAACGATCAAGATACTTCTGATCGCTCCCTGCTTAGGCCACAACTTCACGGCGTATTCCATGGTTTCTAAGTAGCGCGCAAGTGGGATGGTTCCCTTGGCAGGCATGACGCGCTGAGCCAGTTTGCGGTCGACAATTTCAATATTGAACCCAACTTCATCGACGCCAGCGTTCCGGAGCTCATCAAGCAGTCCTAGGTCCGGCGGGGGGGCCATCATGACGTACAGGGGCACGTCCGTTTCCTGACGCACGCGTTTGGCGGCCTCGACGTAGAGCGGCAATAATCTGTCGGGCGGCGTGCCGCCACCGAGGAGAATATGGCGCATATTGATTTTGGGGTTGTCCCGACAGTGCGCGACGAATTCCTGGGTGTCGTTCAGGTCTACGAAAGCTGGCTTGCGCTCGGCACCGAGCTCGCAAAAATGACATGCTGTCTCATTGGCCCAGGTGTTCACGCAACCGTAAAAAATTTCAATGCTCAAACGTTCGTTAAACATTTGCCCAATGTCGAGCATTGGTGTTCCCGTTGAAATCTTTCGCCCCGCGAAGTCTGGGATGGGCAGGATATCGATGGGGATGACGTCCTCGGCCTCATCTTGAATGAGAAATCCATCTTGCGCTGTCCAATGCAGCGCCAATGGGCTCAGCAGTGCAAAATATTCCTTGATGGGTACGTTGACGTGAAGCCGATCGAACAGCTTTATTTCCAGACCGCCCGCAATGCCATCTCGGATTGTCAAATCGTCGCGATCCTCGGCCAATTTCTCTAATGCGCTCGATGTAATGCGCAAACCATGGGCAAACAATGCAAACTTCAAACGCGCCATGCTTTCCACGTCGTCCCGGCGCACCGACGCGAGGCGAAAGGCGCTGGATGTCAAATACGAGGAAATCGCGTGGTCGACGGTGATGCCGTTAAGAGGGTCATAGCACACGATTTGGCGATTTGTTTCGAGCCGCCACAACTTGGTGAACGGTTCGATTTTGACTTGCGGGTCAAGCCCATCGACAAAAAGGCGGATGGAGATATCATCCTGGGAGAACATCGTTTGGCGTTTGTCTGGGCTGGACAGACGTAAATCCAGGTCCTGGTACTGGGGTAGGCATGTCCCATCATTGAGTCCGATCAGAAATGCACCCTGGGCTTTGATTGAAGCGGGCACCTGGGGTGGCTTCCCGGCGAATGCCATGAGATGGAGTTCTTGAACGGAGGGACACCCTTGCATTAGCAAGCTTTGGTTCAACACGGTCGTCGAAGATTGAAAGCGTGGATTGATTTCAATAAAAAAGAGCTCGTGGCCACGAACCAAATAGTCAATACCTGCGACACCACGATAGCCGTTGTCCCGCAACAACGCCCCTATTTGCTCAGAGGCTCTTCGCATATGAGACAGAACGGAGTCGTCAACGATCTGCACTGCGGAGAAATCCCCACCGTTATACAGCAAACTTCCACCTTGGGACAATGAGACGATTTGAACGGATGGCGGGAGGATCACGCACTCATTGTCAAAGATGACAATATGCTGGTTGAGGGGGATGGACTTCTCCAAATATCCCGTAACAATCAGGATGTCTGCGCTCAGACCCGCAATGCGTTCATCGTCGCTTGGAGAGGCGACCAATAGCGTGTTATGTCCTCCGGAACCGTAAGGCTCCTGCACGACAAACGATAAGTTGTCGGGCATGAGTTCGCGCAGGTTGGCAAAATGGCATTCGCTTTTGAATACGGTTAAACCGGGCAGCGTGCCCATGAAGCGGGCCACGAGGGCTCGCAACATAATTTTGTTAGCGAGGAACTGAATTAAAGGTAGGCGGTTGTTTGCAATCGTTCCCAGCTCAAGTTTATCGGTAATGGAAAATGACTGCTGATCCTGCCAAAAAAACGTGGATAACGGCTCTCTCTCGCGTATTTCACGAACCTTAGTGGACAGAAAATCGTCGCACAGTTGGTAATTGTCTGGATCGTTGTAATTGATGCGGGTTTTGAATTCACTTTCAAGACTAAAAGAACCCGGTGTCTCACCTTGGGATGAGCCAATAATTGTAATCAGACCTGAAAAAAGATGCTCAATGCCCTTAATTTCAGACGGGCTAATGCCAACCCACACTGGTTTTAAATGCATCATAATTTTGAGTTATCACTATTTAGTGCCCCATATCCATAGGGCGCGTTTTGCAATACATGCTAAACCATAAGGCGTGCCCTTTCTGATGGCAAGTCCAGCTTTAAAGGGGGCTATTCACCCGCAAATAAAAACGGCCTAGCTATTTTTAGCTAAGCCGATGATATTGTTAGTTGCGGGGATAGGATTTGGTCAAGAACCTACATTGATAATGAATGTTTGGGGCTTGTTATGGCACGAACAGCATTTACTTATCACGAGCCGCAATATCGGCGACAGCTTGTGCCATGTCTTGGGCTTTTATAAGTACTGCATTTTCACCTTCAACAAAAATCCCATCAGCATCATTAGACGCAGGAAGGCTTGCCTCAAATGCCCCTACGATTGTAGCTCCAGGGCCATGAAATGTTAAATCTTCTCCAATGACATAACAGTAACGATTGAGGCCTGTGCCAAAAAGGCCATCCGCACCCCTCGGATAACATTTGTATTTGATCGTATTGTACCTACTTTGAATAAAGCTAATGTAAGCTTTTTCAGCATCAGCCAATATTCTAGTGTCACTGAGGTCTGGCTCACGGACCATTTCGTGAAAGTCATCATCTATATCGTACGTATGAACTCGAAATACGTCCGTCTTAAAAAAGAATAGAAACGTTTCATCCGTTACTCGCGCACCATCGGTGACTTGCTGCTCATTTGCTAATATCCGCAAGCGTTTGTCATGAGGTTTGTTCAACAAGCGCTCAAAGGCATTTTCTTGTTTGGAAATACCTGCATAGAGCAATTCATACCTCGCAAGGTCACGCAAAAGATCAAGTCCGTGAATCCCCTGCTTGCCCCTCCATTTGTCGAAAAGAAGCTTTTCAGTCGTAAACCAGTCCAAAAGAGTTCCTGTACGGCCTCCTTCTTGGTCGGTAGCCCACACACGAACAAACTTAGGACCTGACTCAATCTCCATATGGGCGGTCGAATTGGCAACTACATTTGGGAGTTCGTTGATACCAATTTGCACATGATCACGAATGCCACTTCCTGTGACGAATTCGAAGTTAATCGTATTATCATCTAGATTAGCCTGAAGATTCTCAAACTTGGCTTCAGCGCGCCTCCCTATCATATAAAAATTGCTCTCGCGTAATCTGTCTTGGACATCAGAATCGTGCCGAAGCCATTCCGCCTCCTGATTAGAAATAGGAGGATATACGAGACGTAGGGTGCAAATCTGAACTCGTTCTGTAGCCACAATATAATTATCCAATCACAACCATAACAGAATTCATCCGTTGCTAGGGAATGCCAAAAGATGTCGAGGGCATCTTTAAATCATTTGGTTTGTTCGCCCACAGTTTCAGGCTTAACCTGAGAACTGGGTTCTCCTGTGATAGTCGAACCCCTCGATGTGGGCGCAAAATTCGATTGCTCCGAAGCGGGAGGTTCTCCCTCGTTCAAATTTGATTGGTGGCCGTTTAGGCTACCAATTGACGTCAAAATAGCGAGCGCCGCAGCAAAAACCGCGACGATCACTGTCGCGGTGATACCAATCGTCCATTTGATGAAAGTTTGTTGCCATTTCAAATAATCAATTTCACGGGACAAAGATTGCAACGAATGAAGCTGTCCTGAAACCTGACTTATCAGCGTAGAAGATATCGTCTGGTTATGAATGCCTGTTTTCAAGTCTTTCGTGGGGCCGTCCAGATCGGCATACCAAATTTTCAAGAGCCCATCGCCTTCCGCCAACGTGACTGGAGATGGACCAGCATTAAACATAGATACGATCAACTGTCCCTTGTAACCGGGATCGACATGAAACCCAGAAATGTTAACGAGGCCCTGAAACTTTAGCGGGGTACGAACGGATATCCAGCCAATTGCGTCATCCGGAATTTCAACCGATTCTTTAGTTAGGACGAATGAGAACTGCCCCGAAGGAATTGAAAAACCCTCCTCTGACCGAAGCTGAAGCTTCGAGTTTCTTTCTGGGTCGGCGTGCATGCCATGAGGCGTGATGTACACTTCCCGCCCAACACTCAGCGTATATGCTGCTTGCTCAATCTTATTGGCATCAAACGGTTCAATTAGGCCTTTAAGCCGCTCACGCATAGTCTCGCTTCGCCAGAACGCCATATAACCTCCCAAAAAACGATTGTTATCAGAACAGTATCCACCGCCGACAATACATTCTAGCGTTGTTTACTAGTTTTTTTACTATAATTATAAGTGCACACAATTTTTCCTTGCGCTTCACATTACATATGGTAAGATAATCTTACCATTCAGATGTTGATATAGGAGGGCCAACATGGAGCCCAGTGAGGTTAAGGCCAAAATCGTTGCGGTAGTTCAGAACATTCACAAAAAACTGAACCCGCAGGATCAGGAGCAACCAGAGGTCACAGGGATGACGTGCCCTGGAAGCGATCTCAATAAGTTTGACTCAAAGATTTGGCCCGTCGCGATCAGCAGAATAGCCAAAAAATTAGAAGTCGAAATCCCTGACGACGAGAAGCTATTCGGGGATTCCAATGGCAAGATGTACACGATCGATCAAATTACCGAACGTGTATGCGCCCTTATCAAAAAACAAGAGAAGAATAAAGAAGCCAAGGTTGCAAGCCAATGACGGACAAAGAAACCCAACTGGCGCTTGCCAAGCGCATCAAAGAAGCTCGCAAATTGTCTGGCCTCTCCCAAGCACATGTAGCAAAATTTCTTGGCATACACCGACCTTCTGTGAGTGAAATTGAGGCCGGAAATCGACGAGTATCGGCTGAGGAGATTACCAAGCTCGCGGAGATATTTGACGTCAGTGTTTCGTGGCTGCTCGGCGAAGGTGAGGACAAAATCTCTCCAGAAGACCCCCGCATCCAATTAGCCGCACGCGAACTTAACAAATTGAGATCCGATGATTTAGATCGGCTCCTCCGTTTGATGGCAGCAATGCGCGATGAACCTGCCCATCGGGAAGAGGGGGATTAATGATGTTTTCCCCAAAACGCGTATCTTGGCACCAGCGGCAAGACCTCGTTCAAACGGCTATTCGCGCCGCCTGTGAAGCGCGAGATAAAGCTGATTACGACGACGAATCACCGATTTGTATATACGATATGTGTAAACGGCTTAATGTACCCGTACGGTTTGTCCCCATCAATATGGAGGGGATGTTTCGCCGCCAACCGACTCCCCAGATCATGGTTTCGGCGTTTAGACCGCTTCCGCGCCAAATTTTTACATGCGCTCATGAACTGGGGCATTTTTGGATGGGGCACGGTTCTACGATCGATGAATTAAAGTCGTCCGCCGAGCAATACGATGGCCGCCCACCCGAAGAAATTGTTGCCGATGCCTTCGGCGCAGCCGTGCTAATGCCAACGATTGGACTTCGATATGCTTTGGCGATTCGCGGCGTCGGAGGGACTGATCTTGCGCCGGAGACTGTATATACGATCGCCTGTGATTTTGGCGTTGGATACGACACTCTGATCAATCATCTTCTTTGGGGTGTGCGCGAGATTGGCGAAGCAAAAGCAAAACAACTCCGTCGCTCCCCGCCGCAGGTCATGCGCAAAACGATCATCGGCGACGCAGGCAAGCAGCATATGCTCATGGTAGACGCAGAGTGCCAAGCAAAAACCATGGATACCATGGTGGGCTCTCACGTGGTTACCCCACGGGGATCAATCAGCAATGAAAAGTGCCTCACTTTTGTCGAACGTCGTGATGATTACGACATTTTTCAAGTTATACGCCAAGGCACTTCCGAGCTCCAAATTTCAGGTCGATCCCACCCAATACACATCCGTGGCACCAAGCCCAATCACCCCGATGAAGATAATGACGCTGAATATTATGTGGGCTTAGCCCATTACCGACACCTCGAAGAGGAGGATGATGATGTCTAAAAATACCGGTGCTGGCGTTACGATCGCGAAGAGCCCAAACATCTCACTTGCTTGGGGTGCCGCTTTACAAACGATCCTTGAATCGGGTGGTAAAGAGATTTCCCCCTTGCTTTTCTGTATATCAGATTTCGACCCAGTTTCCGGTCCGGAAGAGGATATGGATGTCCGCGAAGCGCTCGATCGACACTTAACCTCACAGGGCAAGCTCACTGTTGATAAAGTCGCTTTTACCATATTCCCGCGGGAGATTTGGGAATTGGCGGATGGTGACCATGAAACATTTTTTGAGGATTGCCAAAATGCTGCGCCACGTTTCCGCAAAGCGCACAAGGCAAACAAGGACGGCTTGTATTTTGAGCGACTGATGAACTTTGGTGCAGACTATAAACAAAAAAATATCGGCATCAATCAGCTCAAACAGATAGCAGCCATTTATGCTGGCGGAACCCATCGCCGTTCAGCCCTACAGGCAACGACTTACGATCCGGTTACTGACTTGTCTGATCAACCCTACCTAGGTTTTCCGTGTTTACAGCACGTTACCTTTGCTCCAGAAAACGGTGAACTAACAATGAACGCCTTTTACACCCTTCAATATCTCGACACGAAAGCCTACGGAAACCTGATTGGGTTAGCAGATTTGGGAATGTTCATGGCTTCATATATGGGAATGAAATTCACCAAGTTGACCGTAAACGCAGGAGTTGAAAAATATGAGCCTAAGAAAAGCGAGCCCGGAATAGTCGAAATCGCTAAAATTCTTCGCACCAAGAATTTAGCCGGTGTGTTACAGGAATTTTAGAATCAATCGCCAACGGCAATAACACTCGCCACAGCGGAAAGTCCTGAATGGCTCGTTGTCACAAGCCACCGGAATATACGCTGATCGTTGGCAAGCTTCTGGACACGACGATAAAGAACTACACTCGGCGCACCATTGGAGGCGGTATTAACTTCAACATCCTTCCAGGAAATGGCCTCCCCCCAACCTTCTCCCAGAGCTTTTAAAACGGCTTCTTTAACTGCAAAACGTCCAGCTGCTTTAGAAAGACTTCGTGTATCATCCCCGATGTCTTTAAGTTCCGTATCCGTAAAGCACCGCTTCATCGCATCAGATTCTTCAAACAGGAGCTTGAAGTCTTCCAGGTCGATAATATCTACGCCATGGCCAACGATCTTTTCCATCTACACCTTTTCCTTCAGGGGCCTGTGTGCGTACCAGCGATCCCAGGCCAATGTGTAGACAGGGTTACGATTTAGTTCCATAGCCCAAATCATTTCTTCACCCCACCCCCGTCTGCGGGCGCTGTCCGTTGCCGCTACAGCAATCATGTTTTTGTATGCAGGCGGCAAAGTTGAACCCATAAGCATCTGTCGAAATTGACCCGGTGTTAGGCCATCTTCCCGAAGGAGGTCGAGCTGCTTGATGGCCCTTGCAATCACGTCTTCAAATGTACTCCAATCGAGAGCTAGAACGTCGGGATTTTCTGGCACGACAATACTGTCGTCACAACCGTATTTTTCAGCCACCGACGCGTAATAATGCAGGCTGTCTGAAACATGGTGGTATGTCCCGACATGCACCCCCAGCCATCCTGCCATCAATTCTTGCAACGTCATGAACTGCACAAAATTATAAGGCATTCCTAGGAAAAGATCGTTACTTCGCATAATCTGGGACCATTCAAGACGACCGTCCCTGATTTTCAGCATCGCACAAATATTGCATGGGACATCTTCGGATGCCCGCTTTCCGGTATCATCAGGCAAATCCAAAACTGGGTTCCAAATTTGGAGCACCGCTTGTCGACTTTCTGGGGAATTGCGAAGTACGTTGGCGATCCGTGCAACCTGATCAAATCCGAAGCTTGATCGCAACCGCTCTCCATATGCACCATCATAGGTTTTCCCTTTCCCCGCAAATTGCGAATAAACAGGATTCCAATAATTGATCATGTGGGCATCGTTTCGTCCGGCCAGAATCCAAAAGCACTCAACAATGGCAAAGGCTGGATTTATTCCTGGTGTTCTGGACAGCACCCAACGCTGACGCGGGTCTGCGACACTGAAGGAGGCGTGAAGCAGTTCCACCGTATCGCCACACCGGCTGTCATGTATCATTCCTTGCTCTGAATTCAGGGCATGGAAGGCCTTTTTCCAAGCAGCGTTAGCTGTGTCCGCTTTAAATAAGTCGGCCATGGCTCTCAGCCTGTACTACCTTATCATTGAGTCCCCATTTGGATGGGTACATGTACCGAATGCGTTCATATGGAGACGGTTTGAAAATTTGTTTGATCCTTGTTCTTCCTGAAGCTCCACAAAATTCTGGATGCTTAACGCGAGCATATTTGTCAGCCTCACAAAACAAATTCTGACAGTCAATCAAGTGTAACGCTCGCCCCCATAGGTCACGAAACGTAAGCTCCCTTTTTTCGAACTCTTCGTGTTGTTTTTCTGTCACGTATCTTATCAAATCATCCGGAGCATATTGATCAGCATTACTAAAACACTTCGCCATGCCGTTAAGTGCGCCGGGCCCTGCCACCACAAAGTCATTCTCTGAATAACTAATAATGGAGCTATAATTCAAATCTATTGTGTACTGAAAGGCTAAAAAATTCCCTAAGCCCGGTGCTGTAGACATCGTTTCGAATACATACTTTAGGGATGGTGCTTGAGCAATTCGCTCCGGAAAACGATTGTCCATAAACCACTTCAATAATTCGAGATGATTTTGATGTTTACGTTCAAATCCAAATCGGCTTTTCCCTGACGGCATTATATATGCGGCTGAGTAGATCGTCCTTTTCCGAGCCATTTCTTCCGACAACACTTTGTCATAGGCTGAGAAATTAAAAGACCCCCAAGAAATGTCCCCGAGAGACTGTTCAAGCAAATCCCAAGTCTCAATTTTGTTGAATAGTTTGAACAGCAATATGCGAAAAAACGTATCCGTTACGCCTCTATCATCGCTACCAATAACATTGCGAATGAGATACTGACTAACCCGGTCAGATGCACGATAGGCATTCGTGAATTTGTGACGCATCAGAATTGGGTCATCTGTCCATATCCCTGCGGCGGGGTTTTCCATACGCCGAAAAAATATCTCCTGACGCTCTGCTGCAAACTTCCAATAGGTATCGTAAACGAGAGTTTCATGGGGGGGGGTAAACGTGCTTACAAATATTTTCTTTTTGTGGACTTTGGCTGGCCGACCCTTCTTTTTTTTGGCGGAGGAAACCGAGGCATTTTTCATTATATTTTCTCTGTCATCGGGTACACATACATCCATTTTTTATCCCCCCCAATCCGTTCCGTCATCATTAATCAGAAACAAACATTCAAATTCATAACATTGAAATATTGCGACACCCACCATTTTCTACTTTTCCAAATAACAGAACTCCTATTGAGGCTGATACTTACAAATTTATTCAGCATCCGCGCCCATTCTGTAACCTGGTGCGCACTGCCCTCCACCTCGGCCACAACGGATGTATGTATATTAGTGGCCAGCTGATGCGTGAAAACGGTCTTCAGGCCATTAGAATGCAGAAATCAAGGCAATATTACAGCCATTCGCTCTCTGCAGGCTTTGCGCTGAGCCTATCCTTATTTCATTTTCAAGCATTTTTATTCCCTATCTGCGTAACGGCACGGATCAGTGAACTCGAAGCCGGGTTGGCGCAGAGGCCTGAGCCACAACCGATAACTGTCAGATCGAGTCTGAATTACTACACATTACTCACTCCCATCATCTTCATCGTCCTCATCATCAAGAAGGACGGAAATATGAAGACCTGAAAAATCAGATTCTGTTACCAGTGCCCTCCCGAAAACATCAATCGCAATAAAACGAAAAGCGTCGCTCAAATCCTCAGGCCAGAGTTCGGGATGACCGGATGAGTCGAGTGCATGAACAAACTCGCCAAACCATTCCACATCATGCGGCTTGATAAACTCCTTATCGGCCTCTCGTAAGGTCGCCGCAATTGCTTCGCGCGACACTGCCAATACATCTGACACGTTTGTGCCATCCCAATCGTGAGCGGCCTGCATCATTTCATCCTTGATCATTTGCTTTCTCCTTTTGGGTAAAGGTAGTTAGGCCGCTTACCCGATGATTTTGACGACGAACATTGCCTAATAACGCGGGTTGCTTACTCGCCTCATATTGTGTCTAATTTTCTTGGAAAATTTTTCTTTATAAGCTGCAACACTTCATATTCATCTGCGTTTATTTCATAAAGATATTCAGTTATATCTTCCACAGTTGCACGGTTAACCCCCCAAGCATTGTCAAAATTTTCTATTGAGACACCTCCATCAATCCACGTGGTGTCCCTAATGCTAATATTTAAAACAGCCGTATCAATTTCTCCTCCACGCCATTTAAATTTCTTTCCAAAATCCCTCAAAGAAATTGGTAGACCAGGAGTTCTTCTAAGAATGGCCTTAACTTTCCCGTCGCTAATCGCGTATATCTCAGGAGGATTCGCTCCTTTACCAAAACGGGAAAGCGCAAGCTGTTTCATGATTGCTTTAGCACCCCATCTTGACCATGGAGCGCGTGTGACTTGCCCGCCATTCGGGAAGTAAACTTCTATCCCCTTCGAAAAGCCATCGCGCATCCAATTGATGCTCCACTCATGAACGCGGTTCTCATCGACTCTCCATTCTGAGAGGCCCATGACATCTAAAAATCTCCTAACGGCCACATCCGAGAGGGTCCCTCCACCCCTAAGCCAGTTACTCAGATTTTGAGCCTGACACTGAGCCTTGTTTGCGACCACTTTTATTCCACCATGAAAATCACAGGCCTCCCTAAGTGAGGCTCGTTCAAGAGGAGAAAAATTGTTCGTCATCAGCTAACTCCAGATTATCTTAATAATTATTTTTTAATTGACAAATACAAAATATGCAAATAATTATACCGCATGGCATTATGAAAGCAACCCTCATGATCGACAGGTCTGAAAAAAAATTTGACGGCCGCATTTGGAATTCGTCCCAAACCGCCAAGTACTTGGGGAAAAGTTCCGCATGGTTAAGACGGCACAGAAACAAGCTTGAGGAGGAAGGCTTCCCCCCGATTGACCCCAAACTTGGAGGACGAGATTCCGTAGCCATCCTTACTTTTTTAGACCGGCGGGCGGGCTTAGATCAAAAAAGCCTCCCCCAAGCAGATCTATTGCAAAAAAGAGCCCTGAAAATTGCAAATGAAAAACGAAAGTGAAAAGATCCGCCACTTTGTTTCAAAGAAACAAAAAAATGGGCATGTACTTTACTACTGGCAGCCCACAGCTAAGCTGCGCAAAAATGGGTTCTTACCAAGACGACTTAGTGATGATCTTGAAATCGCAAAGCTTGAAGCAAAAACGCTTAATCGCGAGCTAGACACTTGGCGAAACGGAGACGCTGAGCCTATTGAGAATATCCTTCAAAAAGGCTCGCTCCTATCCGACGTGATAGTTACCTATAAAAAATCCCCAGCCTTTACCACCAAGGCATACGCGACGCAGCGCATATACTCGCAATGTCTTGATCGCATTGACGCATGGGCCGGCGATCAACCAATAGGCACGATCTCCCGAGGCAACATCATAAATTTTCATCAAACTCTTTACGCAAAGAAACCTGCGTTTGCCAATGCGATCGGGCGACAAATGCGGATATTATTCGAATTTATCTATGATCGTGGAATTATTGATAACAACCCGGCTAGACGAATAAAAATGCATTCGCTCCCTCCTCGCGATCAAGTGTGGTCGATTGCCGCTCAGGATAAGTTCATCCAGGTCGCGCAGGATATGGGGTATTCATCCATGGCCTTAGCCGTATTGCTGGCCGTATCAACGGCTCAACGCCAAGGCGATATCCTAAAGCTTTGTTGGTCTCAATACGACAATGTCGCAAATGAAATCCGTTTAAAACAGGGAAAGACTGGAAAGTGGGTAGCAGTCCCCGTTTTACCAGAACTAAGATCGGCGCTGGAAAAGGCATCCATCAAAAATGAGTTTATTGTATGCGGCGAGTCTACCGGAAAACCTTATCGTACCGATCACTTTCGACATCTGTTCAAAGAGATCGCCAACGCCGCCGAAATTGAAGGCCTTCAATTCCGCGATCTACGCCGTACCGCCATTGTCCGAATGGGAGAGGCTGGAATTAGCACCGCCTGTATTACTGCCGTCAGTGGACACGATATCGGCCACTGTGAACGCATTTTAGAAACCTATATGCCGCGAAATTCAGACATGGCCCGCGAAGCCATTTCCGCCTTTCAGCGCTATAGGCTCAGAAAGAACAAAAAGATTAAGTGAGCATGCCTAAAGAACAAAGCATGGCCTAAAGTTGGAAGTGAGGTTGGAAACGGGGAAAAAGTTGGAAGAAAAGGGGGACCGAAACAATCCCCCTCCTCTAAAAACTCGCAGAATTCTGCGAAAAATATGGTGGGCGCAGCAGGACTCGAACCTGCGACCCGCTGATTAAGAGTCAGCTGCTCTACCAACTGAGCTATGCGCCCCTAAAGGGTACCAAAGGGTATTTAGGCCATTTCAGACGAGGGCCTTAAGGTGGGCATGGTATAAATGGGCCACTCGTCCGGCGCAACCCCTTTTTCGCCCTACTCTTAGCGCTCCTGCAACGCCGACCCGGCGCGGCCCATAAAGGGCGAGGCGATATAGCCCATCACCGAGCGCGATCCCGTGACGATGGAGCACATGACCTGCACCCCCGGCACCAAACGGTAACTTTCCCCGCCGCTGTCGAAACGGTCGCTGGCGGTCTTGATGCGCACCTTGTAATAGGGCTGGCCATCCTTGGTTTCCACCGTATCGGGGCTGACCGACACCACTTCGCCGTCCAAATGGCCAAAACGCGCGCCGTCGGCGCTGGCGAGTTTAACCCGGGCAATTTGTCCCGAATGCACATAACCCACGTCTTGCGGCGGCAACTTGGCTTCCACCACCATGGCATCCCCCATCGGCACGATATCCGCGACGGCATCGCCCGCGCGAATAACGCCGCCCAGCGTAACCACATGCAAGGTCATCACGACGCCATCGACCGGCGACACCAAAACCGAACGTTTGAAGCTGTCTTGAAATTTACGATGGCGGTTGGTGAGCTCCTGCAACGCCCGGCGGTTTTCATCCAAACTCTGCCGGGCATCAACCCGGTAGCTACCTTCGATCGATTCAAGTTTCAAACGTTCCTGCTCCGTCGCCGCTTCCAGGCGCGCCAGCACCGCGCTGTCTTCGGAAATGATGCCGTTTAAGTTTGCCAATTCCTTCAACAGGTTCAGGTGCAACATGCGGTTGGTGAGGTCTTCTTTCAACAGTTCCTCGCTGATGCCCACCTGCTCACTGAGAAACGTCAGCTTTTCGCGCGAATTGGCCAGACGGGCGGAAACTTCATCGTGTTCCCGTTCGCGTTGATCGACCAAAGCGCGTTGACCATCCATATCGGTTTTTAACTGGCTCTGACGGTTGGCGAACATCTCCAGGGCTTGACGGGCGACATCGGGATTGGCTTCGACAAAACCTTCCGGAAATTGAGGTTCCACATTGCCCATGACTTCGGCGTCCAAACGCGCGACGTCGGCGGTCAGCGCCGCAATGCGCACGTTTAATTCCTCCACATCCGCACCCGAAGCGGTGGATTCCAGCACCACCAGCGGCTGGCCGGCTTTGACCTGATCGCCTTCGCGCACCTGAATGTCGGCGACGATGCCGCCTTCTAAGTGCTGCACGGTTTTGACCTGCGACGAAGGCACCACCTCCCCCACGGCAAAGCTCACCACATCCAAGCGGCCAATGACGGACCACAAGAAAAACAGCACCACCGCACCCGCGAGAACGCCAAAAAACATATGCGTTTCCCGCGCGATTTGCGGCTCGCCATCAGGAGAGGCCACGGGCTCGGCCAAAGAATCGAACAGGGCGCGCACATGAGACGCGACCTTAGAGGTGGCCTCAGAAGCCGCCTTATACGCTGCCTTAGGGGAAGAAGAAGATGCGGGTTTTTCCGGCATATCACACTCCCTCGGTCTTGTTGGCGGCGGCATTTTGTTTAGCGCTTGCAACCTGTGCCGATCCGTCTCCGGACTGAACGTGCAACAGTCGCGGCACCGGCTTGGCGTTCAAATCCAGCACATGCGGCGCGCCCTTGATGATGTTGGGATCGTGCGATAACGCGATGATGGTGCGACCCTTTTGGTTCAGCGCGTTAATGACGCGACCGACCTGCTGCACGCCCTCGCTGTCCAAACCTTCGGTCGGCTCATCCAAAATCACCAACCGTCCGTTGGACGACAGCGCGCGCGCCAGCGCCAAGCGCCGCCGAATGCCCACGGGCAAATTACGCCCGCCCGCCACCAATTCCATGTCAAAGCCTTGTTGCGAGGTGGCGAAAAACTGTTCCAAGCCCGCATCGCGAATGACGGCATTCAACCCCGCTTCATCCAAGCCCGGATTGAAGGCCTGAATATTTTCACGCACCGTCGTGTTCATGAAACCCGGTTCCTGCGGTAAATAAACCAGCTGGCGACGCCACCATTCCGGCGTAACCTGCATCAGATCGACGCCATCGACTAAAACCTGCCCGCGCGACGGCGTCAGCAATCCCGCCAACAGCTTAGCCAAGGTCGTTTTGCCCGCGCCATTGGCTCCCGAAACCACAAATAAAGAGCCCGGCTCCAGACGCAACGACAACGATTCAAACAATGGCGTCGGCTGGCCGGGATAGGCAAAACCCAAATCTTTAAATTCGATACCGCCCTTGTATTGCCCCAGCGCCGAGCCTTCGGTGCGTTCGCGCGGCAATAGCTTAATTTGCTCCATCAAGGCCAAGGCGGTGCGGGCCTTAGCCAAGGGCCCGGCAAGCTGCGTGATGCGCACCATCGGCCCCAGCGCGCGCGTGGCCAAAATGTTCGCGCCGATCAACAGCCCCACATCCAAATCCCCCGCTACCACCAGCATGCCGCCCACGGCAATGATGGCGGTGGACATCAAGGCTTGAATGGCCTGGGTGGTCGTCTGCGAGCCGCTCTGCGCCACGGTGATGCGCCGGGAAATGCTTTCCATGCCGTCT
>JANLGW010000034.1 GCA_024653965.1 Rhodospirillales bacterium | reverse complement strand
CACGACAACCCGCGTGGCTCTCAGGGTTTTCTTTCGGCGCGGCTGCGGCTGCCGTTGGATCTGTTTGCGGGCGGCGGTGGGCGGAAATTGACGGCCAGGGAACGGCGCATGGCCGACCCCATCGTGCGCGATATCGACGTGGTAACCCAGGCGGGCGCTTACGGCGCGTCCGAAATCGTGACGCAGCTCGCCAGCGGAGCGGCCTTCACGGTGCTCAACAGCGCCACCACCACCGGCAACGATCTGGACACCGCCGTGACGGCGGCGGGTGCCAGCAGCACGGTGATCCTGTCCGGCACTTTTCAGGTCACCACGGGTAACACAATCAGCCTGGCCAACGCCCAGACGCTGACCGGAACGGCCACCGTGCGCAATGCCGCGGGACGAACCGCGACCCTGAGCACCGGTGCGGCGGTTCACGGCACGAACGTTGCCGGTTCGACCGTTCAGGTCAATTCCAACGGAACGCTGTCGGGATTGACGATCACCAACGCCTATAACGACGGCAGCGGCGGTCGGGCCGTCCTTGTCGCCGGTGGCGCCGGGGGCGTGACCATCGCGAACAACACGATCTCGACGAGTCAAAGCGGCGCCAATGGGGCGGGGGCTCTGACGTTCAGTGCCGGCGCAAGCGGAACAATTAGCGGCAATACCCTCACCGCGACGGGCAGCGGCACTGCCACCACCATGACGGCCCTCGGCATAAACAGCGGCGCGACAACGGTCACCGTGACGGGCAACAGCCTGAGCGCCTCGGGCGGCACGGCTAACAATATGGCGTCTGTGGGCGCTGCCACCATCAACGCCGGCTCGACCGGAAATACGCGCGGCAGCGGCACCTGCGACGGCGCACCCACCAGCGGTTCCATCGGGTTCACCAACGGCACGACCTGTCCGTAAGGCGCGTCCTTAAATCTCGATCTTGCCGATGGGATCAAACGCCTTGGGCGGGCCGCCCTTGGTTTCGCCCGGTTTGGGGGCGGCGGCACGGTTTAAACGGTCGTTGATGGCGCGGCCCAGGCCGACATTGGGGATCGGCACTACGGCGATGCCGCGAATGCCCGGCATATCGAGTGCCCGCATCATGGTGAACAAATTGGCCGCCGCTTCACGCAGATCGCCCGATTTGGACAGATTCAGCGCCGCGCGTTTGGGCATGTCGGGGCCAAAGGTGAGCAGGCTTTCGCCGCGTTCGCGCTCTTCCGGTTTGACATTGATGCGGATCGGAATGGATGGCGCGTAATGGCTTTGCAACTGGCCGGGCGCGCTGATATCGCCGCCTTCGCCTTGTTTTTCAATCACTTGAATGGGGCAGAGCACAGCTTCCAATTCTTCCAGCGCCACCCCACCGGGGCGCAGCAAGGTGGGCGAAGTGCTGGTCAGGTCCAAGATGGTACTTTCCACGCCGACCGGGCACGCGCCGCCGTCGATGATCAGGTTCAGGCCTTGGCGGTCTTTGAACTGCATCAGCACGTGCAGCGCCTGGGTGGGGCTGATGTAGCCCGATTTGTTGGCGCTGGGCGCGGCGATGGGCACACCCGCCTCAAGCAGCAGGGCGTGGGCAAACGGGTGGGCGGGCACGCGCACGGCCACGGTATCGAGCCCGGCGGTGGCGACCAAGGATAGTTTGGCGTCGGGCCTGCGTTTCAATACCAAGGTCAGCGCGCCGGGCCAGAAGTGGTGCGCCAGTTTCTGCGCGCGCTCGTCAAAAATGGCGATTTCGGCGGCCTGAACTTCGTCACGCACGTGGATGATCAAGGGGTTGAACTGGGGGCGGCCCTTGACGTCGAAAATGCTTGCGACGGCCAGATCGTTGGTGGCGTCGGCGCCCAGGCCATAGACCGTTTCGGTGGGAAACGCCACCAGCCCGCCCGCGCGGATGATGCGCGCGGCTTCGTGCACAGCCTCGGGGCTGGCTTCGAGCACCTGAAAGTCGGGCAGGTCTTTGGCGGCGGCATCGGTTTTGGCGGTCACGGTTTGAAATCCAGGGTTGGGGCCAGGGGCTGAGTTTGGAGCGGTTTTAGTGCCAAATGGGTGCCGCGTCCACCCGCAACAAGCTTTAAAAAACGAAACGAGGAGTCGTCACCCTCGGTGTACGACTCCTCTATCTTCGCTCTGCTTCTGGCGCGGACCGCCCATTTCACGCCCTCGGGCAATGGTTTTGGGTGGTGGTCCGTCCTGCAGTCGCCGCACAGGGTGCGGCGGCTTTTTCGCGGTACCGGGAGTTTCCTCCCTTGTCCGGCAAATAAAGTGTGCGCGTTATGGCTTAGGACCGTCAACGCCGAGGGTTAAGAACATCCGCCTGTTGACAGGGCATGAGCGAAAAATGCTCCTAAAAGGAGACGATTTCCGGTCAGGGGGCCTGCCCTTTGGGGGTTGGGTTTATTCCGCGCCCCCCAGGTTTATTTATCCTGCAGTCCCCAGGCGACGAAGTGGGGGTTTTCGAAGCCGGGTTTGCCGTAGCTTAATTCCCGGTCTTCCAGGGTTTTGACCGAACCGCCTGCGGCTTTGAGCACCGCATGGCCGGCGGCGGTGTCCCATTCCATGGTGCGGCCCAGACGCGGATAAATATCCGCCAGACCGCGCGCCACCATGCAGAACTTCAATGAACTGCCGGAACTGATTTCTTCCTTGATGGTGAAGTCTTTGAGGAATTCATCCGTTTCCGGGGAACTGTGGCTGCGGCTCACCAATGCGGTCAGGCCATTGGTGGGGGCCGTGCGGCAGCGGATGGGCTGGGGCCTAGCACCACCGATGGAAGCGGATGCGCCGTGTCGGCTGCCCATAAAAATCTGGTTGATGGCGGGCGCATGGACCACGCCCAGCACCGGGCGGCCAAATTCGATCAGCGCGATGTTGACGGTGAATTCGCCGTTGCGGCTGACGAATTCCTTGGTGCCGTCCAATGGGTCCACCAGCCAAAACGGCGTGTCGCCGATGACTGGCGCGCGGCCTTCGCTGAAGGCCTCTTCGCCGATGATGGGGAAGGCTTCGCCGATGTCGGCTTTGATGCGCCGGGTGATCAGGTCTTCGGCGCGGCGGTCGGCTTCGGTGACGGGGCTCCGGTCAGCCTTGGCGTCCACCTGGAAGTTGGAGTTGTAGACTTCCAAGATCGCCTTGCCCGCATCGATGGCGATGGCGTGCAGGGTGTCGAGCAGCGAAAGAGGAATGTTGACGGTCATGCGCAGAGACTCCAGAAGTAACGTGATCGCGACCAAACCTATGCGCGATTGCAAACGGGATCAAGGTTACTGGATGCTCGGTTTATGGGATATCGGGCCACAACGCCTCGGTTTCGGCGGCGATGAAGCGCCACGCCTTGAAAGCGGGCGAGTGTTGATCGGGCGCCAAGCTCGCTTTGGCCTTCAAGTGCGCGAGGAATTGTTCGGGTCGGGGCAGTTGTTTCCACACCGAGGGTAAAAACAGCGCCCGCCGGGTTTGCCCCTGAACGGTATCGGCGATGATCAGTCCGTCGGTTCCGGGCACCAGCTTGGCCAACAGGTCTGTTTCATCGGCAATCGCAAAGGGTTCGGCGGGGCTTAAGACCGAGATATGCACTTCCAATCGGTCACATTCGTTTTGGCCGAGCGGCGCAAAACGCGGATCGTGGAAAGCGGCGCGGTTGGCGTTTTCCACCACGTCGGCGGCCAGCGGACGCCACGCTTCGGGCGAGCCGATGCAACCGCGCAGGCGGGCGTTTAGGTTCAGCGTCACGAAACACGCCCCCTGGGCGGTGAGTTCCGGCGGTACGGTGGCCAAGTCCAGCTCCATGACCGCACCGGTGGTCAGGGTGTGGGTGATGGAGCGTTTGGCCAGGTGCAGCATAACATCGCCGTGCGCGTTTAACAGGGCACGGGTGCGCTGGGCGAAATCGGCGTTGTCCGTTTCGCTCATGCGGCATCTTCCCAAAATGCCCATGCGCCGTATCCTACCACCCGGTCGCGCGAACCGGCGGTGTCGCCGGAATTGCGCAGATCTAGGGTTTCGACGTGAAGTCCCTTGCGCACCGCCACTTCCAGAAAGCCCTTTACCGGTGTGCGCCCGCACGCCTGGGTTTGGCCGATGGCGTGGGCGTCCAGCTGCTCAATGGCGCGGCAGGTGACCAGATCAATGGCCCTGGCCCGGTCGTAATCGAGGTAATGGCTCAAATCCGAACTGATGACGATCAGCGTTTCCGCTCCGCCCCATACGCGCTCCAGCACGTCGGCGACTTGGGATGGCGTGGCGTCGCCCACCACCATGGGCAACAGCTTGAAGCTTCCCAGAACGGTTTGCAAAAACGGCAGTTGTACTTCAAGGCTGTGTTCCTGGGTGTGGGTGGCGTCAAAAACGCCGACCTGGGGCAGGGCCAGCAATAGGTCGTCCAGCGTATGGTCGATGGCTATGTCGCCCAAGGGCGTGGTGAAAACGTCGGCGCTGGAAAGGGCCAAGCCCATCACCGCGACGCGGTGGCAGGGCCCCAGCAGCACCACCCGTTCGATTTTTCCTTTAAGCGCCAGCAGTTGGGCGTAAGCGAACGCGGCCACGGGGCCGGAATATACATAACCCGCGTGGGGCACGATGATGGCCTTAGGTGGGGATGTGTGGGGCGGGGATGTGTGGGGCGGAACATCATGGATTTTTGGCGCATCACCGCCTGCCGCATCCAGGTAAGCCTGGACATCGCGCCGGAGCGTGGCCGGATCGGCGGGGTAAAACGCGCCCGCCACGGCGGGGGGTCGTGTTAAGGTCATGCCAAATATGGTATCATTTTGTGGGGATGGGCGAAAGGAGCCTAAACGCCATGTCACATCAGGCCTCGCAGACGTTTCCCGGTGCGACGCCGGGCCGCTATTGGCACAAGCTCGACGATGGGCGCGTGCAGTGCGACGTGTGCCCGCGCGCGTGCAAAATCCACGACGGCCAGCGCGGCCTGTGTTTCGTGCGTGCGGCCCAGGGTGGCCAAGTGGTGTTGACCACCTATGGCCGTTCCAGCGGGTTTTGCATCGATCCCATCGAAAAAAAGCCGCTCAACCATTTTTTGCCCGGCACCCCGGTATTTTCGTTCGGCACGGCGGGCTGCAATCTGACGTGCAAGTTCTGCCAGAACTGGGACATTTCGAAATCGCGCGAGTTCGACACCTTGGCCGACGCGGCGACGCCTCAAG
The DNA here is from genome assembly GCA_024653965.1 of Rhodospirillales bacterium. Taxonomy (GTDB): domain Bacteria; phylum Pseudomonadota; class Alphaproteobacteria; order Rhodospirillales; family Magnetovibrionaceae; genus JANLGW01. The sequence goes on along the minus strand of JANLGW010000034.1, from coordinate 38,470 downwards.
CCATCGCCAAAACGGCCAAGGAATTGGGCTGTAAATCCGTCGCCTTCACCTACAACGACCCGGTGGTGTTTTTGGAATACGCCGTGGATACCGCCATCGAGTGCCATAAGCTGGGGGTGAAAACGGTGGCGGTGACGGCGGGTTATATTTCGCCTGAACCGCGCCGGGAATTTTATGCCCATATGGACGCCGCCAATGTGGACCTGAAGGGCTTTACCGAGGAGTTTTACCAAAACCTATGCACCGGCCATTTGGCGGATGTGCTCGACACCTTGGTTTATATCAAACACGAAACGAAGGTATGGTTTGAACTGACCACGTTGTTAATTCCCGGGCAAAACGATTCCGCGTCCGAAATCGACGCCATGACAAAATGGGTGGTCAAGGAACTCGGCCCCGACGTGCCCATGCACTTCACCGCCTTCCATCCCGATTGGAAGATGCTGGATATTCCTGCCACGCCGCACGCGACGCTGTTGATGGCTCGCCAGATTGCGCTTAATAACGGGGTGCGTTACGCCTATGTCGGCAATGTGCATGACTTGGAGGCCGAAAGCACTTATTGTCACGGTTGCGGCCAGCGTCTGATCGGGCGCGACTGGTACGTGCTCAGCGCGTGGAATTTGACCGCAGACGGTCACTGCACCAAATGCGGCGAAACCTGCGCCGGGGTGTTCGACGGGCCCGGAGGGGATTGGGGGGCAAAACGCCGTCCTGTCAATATGACCGCGAGGATGAACGCACACGGATGAAGTATCGTCGTTGGTTGGGCGCCGTTTTCAAAGTTGCCATCTCCCTTGTATTGATCGTTGTGTTGTTCAACGCCATCGGTGTTGAGGATGCGGTGGCGCGGTTGAGCCAAGTCAACTCGGTGTGGTTGTCGTTGGCGCTGGTGGTGGCGTTGTTTCAGATCGTATTGTGTTCGGAACGCTGGCGCGGCGTGCTGGCGGCGGTTGACGCCCGGCTTTCGGCCAAGGACGCCTGGATATTTTGGTACATCGGCGCATTTTTTAGCCAGACCCTGCCTTCAAGCGTCGGTGGCGACGCGGTGCGTGGTTATCTGGCATTCAAGCATGGTCTGAGCTTCGCCCAGGTGCTCAGCAGCTTGGTGTTGGAGCGCGTCGCTACCGTGTTGGCGCTGGTGGTTTTAGTAGCGGTACTGACGCCGTTCGTTGTTGCCGATCTTCAGGGCGGCGAGTGGTTTCAGCGCGCGGTGTGGCTGGCGCTGGCGGCGGCGCTGGGCGGCACGGCGGTGATGATGGCGCTGGACCGTTTGCCGGCGTCGCTCACGCGGTTTCGCGTTGTACGGGGGCTGGTGGTGTTGGCTGGCGACGCCCGCCGCGCACTGCTGCACCCCGTTCGTGCGACCCGCGCCATGGGCTGGTCGTTTTTGGGCCACGTCAATTTGTCGCTGGTGGTGTACCTGCTGGCCCGCGCCTTGAACATTGAACTGAGTTTGCTGCTCTGTCTGGTGTTGTTTCCGCCATCGCTGTTGGCGCAGATCGTACCCATCTCGCTGGCCGGATGGGGGGTGCGCGAGGGAGCTTTGGTGGCGCTGTTTGCGCTGGCGGGTGTGGCTGCGGACGAAGCGCTGGCGCTCTCGATTCTGTATGGATTGGTCATGGCCGTCATCAGCCTGCCTGGTGTGGTGTTATGGCTGGCCGCTAAGCGGCGCACGCTCAAAGACGCTGAAGCCTTCGCCGCCAAGGTGGACGCGGCTTAAGATAACATTGTCTCCTGACAATCCCCTTTTCTTTGCGCTAGAGTGTTCGCAAAGCCGAATCGGCTGCCCATATACGGGTAAGCCAATATCCTGTCTCAATGGAGTTCTTTGATGAAAGTTACATTCGCCAATCTCGCCGTTCCCGCCGCCGGCGCCGTCGTCGTCGGCGTGTTGGAGGGGCGCAAGCTCACCGCCAGCGCCGAGGCCATGGACAAGGCCACCAAGGGGGCGGTGACGCGCGCGATCAAGGCCAGCAGTTTCAAGGGCGCTAAACACCATTCGCTGACCATCATGACGCCGGGCGGCAAGCTGGCGCGGGTGGTGTGCTTCGGTTTGGGCAAGGCCAAGGAACTCACCCGGTTGGAGTTGCAGAACTTGGGCGGCCACGTGGTCAAAGCGTTGAACGCCCACGCGACCAGCGTGCAGGTGTTGGTGGACGAGGTTGAGGGCTGCGATCTTAAGGCTCACGAAATGGCCGCCGAAATCGCCCTGGGCGCAAAGTTGGGCAGCTATCGTTTCGATAAATACAAAACCAAGGTCAAAGAACACGACAAACCCAAACTGGCCGAGGTCAAGGTGTTGTGTAAACTTTCGCCCAAAGCCAAAGCGGCGTTCGAGATCGAAGAGAAAGTCGCCGCTGGGGTGTTTTTTACCCGCGATCTGGTGAGCGAGCCGTCCAACGTCATTTATCCCGAAACCCTGGCGGCTCAGGCCAAATCCCTGGCCGCGCTGGGGGTGAAGGTCGAAGTGCTCACTCCGGCGCAGATGAAGAAGCTGGGCATGGGGGCGTTGCTGGGCGTGGCCCAGGGCAGCGCGCACGATCCGCGTTTGGTGGTGATGCACTATAACGGCAAACCGCAAAGAGCGGGCGCGAAGGCAGGCAAAGCCGATGCTCCGGTGGCGTTCGTCGGCAAGGGCGTGACCTTCGATTCCGGCGGTATTTCGATTAAACCCGCCGCGAACATGGAAGACATGAAATGGGATATGGGCGGCGCGGGTGTCGTCATCGGTTTGATGAAGGCGCTGGCCGGACGCAAGGCCAAGGTCAACGTGGTGGGCGTGATCGGTCTGGTGGAAAATATGCCGTCGGGCACCGCGCAGCGTCCGGGCGACATCGTTACATCGATGTCGGGGCAGACCATCGAAGTCATCAACACCGACGCCGAAGGCCGTTTGGTGCTGGCCGATGCGCTTTGGTACACCAAGGAACGCTTCAAGCCGCACACCATGGTCGATCTGGCGACGTTGACCGGGGCCATCATGGTGGCGCTGGGCGATCAATACGCGGGCCTGTTTTCCAACAACGACGGGTTGGCCGATGAACTGATCAGTGCCGGACGCGCGGTGGATGAACGCGTGTGGATGATGCCGATGGGCGAAGGTTACGACAAGCTGATCAATTCCCCCGCCGCCGATATGCAAAACGTTGGCGGGCGTTGGGGCGGTTCGATTACGGCGGCGCAGTTCCTCAAACGCTTTGTCGGCGACACCAAGTGGGCGCATTTGGACATTGCGGGCGTGACCTGGAACAAGACCGGCACTGCCACCAAACCTGCGGGCGGCACCGGCTTCGGCGTGCGCCTGTTGGACCGGTGGGTGCGCGACAAAATCGAGAAATAAGCGGATAGTTCATGACCAAAGCCATGACCGAAGTCGCCTTTTATCACCTCACGCGCTCGACGCTTGAGCAAGCGCTGCCTAAGCTTTTGGAAAAAACCTTGGCGGCGGGCAAACGTGCGGTGGTGCGGGTGGCTTCGGGTCAACGGGCCGAGGACCTGAACGTCGCCTTGTGGACCTATGATCCCGCGTCGTGGTTGCCACATGGTTCGGCCCAGGACGGTGCGGGTGAAGATCAGCCGGTGTGGCTAACCGATGGCGATGACAATCCGGGCCAAGCATCGTTTGTGTTTTTTACCGACGGTGTGACGCAAGACGATTTAAGCGCTTTTGAACGTGCGTTTGTGTTGTTCGACGGCGCTTCTTCCGCGGCGATGACAGCCGCACGCGCACAATGGAAAACCTTTAAAGATCAAGGCTTGGCGTTGACCTATTGGCAGCAGACCGACAGCGGCGGATGGCAAAAGAAAGAGGCTTAGCGCCTTCCCGCGACATGCCCCGGTTTACCGCCGGCGGGCGCCGGTTTGCCGCTAGAGTGCTCTGTCCCCTCGGCTTGCTTGGCGCGTGCGGCTTGGCCTTGGCGTTTTAAGGCCTCGTGCTTAGCCTTGAGGCGGCCACTGAACACCACCTGAATGGCCTGACTACCGATAATGGCCAGAAGCGGCATGATCATCATTGCCGAAATCCAATAAACGATGTGCGAAATCGACATGCGCTCGATCATGAACGCGTGATAGAAAAAAATGAAAACCACTAAGATGACTTCGCTGAGCATGAATAGGCGAAATGAGATGCGTTCTTTTAGCGGGCGCTGCTGCAATGCGCTTGAGTTCACGAACATTAGCGCGCTCAATATGCCGCCCAGCAGGCTGGATGAAAATAGGAGCGTGCTCATGGTCACGATCCACATTTGCATTTCTTTAAAGCCAAAAGCTCTAAGGAGATCGAAGTACATTTCTCCCATGGCCACCCTCCACTTCAAGGCCGTCACACAGCCCCATTTCTGCACTTGGCCAGCCGTCGTGTCTGGCGCTCAAGCTCCCAAATGCAGACGCGAATCGAAATTCGCGCATTTTGAAAATAGTGTCCCCTTTCTATGAAGAAATGGTTACGCGCATAGTAAGCGGTCCAATTCTCCTTCGGCGTGCGTTGGGGTTTATAGTAATTAAAAAAATATGCAATACGAAATGTAGACGAGAAAATTCCAAGATTGTGTAATACTTTTATAAAATCATCTGCGCCAATTGATTACTCGGGCGAAACGATATCCAGTTCGGCCACGGCTGTCAGCCATATATTTTCCGCTTCTTCCAGGTTTTTATTGATTTTCCCCAATTGAATTTGCAGGCGTTTCAGTTGTTCCGATGATCCTTCATAGATTTTGGGATCGGCAAGTTCGTTTTCAATCCGAGTTTTTTCTTCATTGAGGCGCGCCAAGTTCTTTTCGGCCTTTTGGGCGTTGGCGCGTAGACTTTGGGTCGCGGCGCGGGCGTCGGCGCGGGCGCGCCGCTCGGCTTTTTTGTCCAATTGCGGCGCATTTTGGGCGTTTTTACCGCCGCCCGAGGTTCTGCGGCCTTTGCGGGAGTCCAACAGGCTTTGGCGGTATTCGCCCAAATCGCCGTCAAAGGGCTGGCAGGTGCCGTCTTGGACCACCCAGAGGGTATCACAGACCAGCTCCACCAAGTGCGGATCGTGACTGACCAATACCACCGCGCCATCATAGGTGTTGAGCGCGGCAATCAACGCCTCGCGGGCATCCACGTCCAAGTGGTTGGTGGGTTCGTCCAGCAGCATAATGTGTGGCGCGGTGCGGCTCATGGCGGCGAACAGCAGGCGCGCTTTTTCCCCGCCCGAAAGATTGGCGATCGGCGTATCGGCTTTATCCTTGTTGAAACCGAACGACCCCAAATGCGCGCGCACGCGCGGTTCGATTACGCCTTTCATCTGGTCTTGCATGTATTCGTAGGCGGTTTCGCGCAGCGGCAGTTCTTCGGCCTGATGTTGGGCGAAATAACCGACTTCCAGCTTGCCCGATTTCACCACCCGGCCTTCTTGGGGGGTAAGCCGTCCGGCCAACAGTTTCATCAGGGTTGATTTACCGTTGCCATTGGCGCCCAACAGGGCGATGCGGTCGTCCATATCGATGCGTTGGTTCAGGCCCTGCAAGATCGGCTTGGCGTTGCCATAACCCGCCACCACATCGTCCAGCGCCACTAAGGGCGGCGACAGGGGGGCCGGGTTGGGGAAGTTGAAGCTGACCGTTTTGTCTTCCATCACGGCGGCGATGGGCTGCATGCGTTCGAGCATTTTAAGACGGCTTTGCGCCTGTTTGGCCTTGGAAGCCTTGGCGCGGAAACGATCGACGAAGTCTTGGATGTGGCGTTGCTCGGCCAATTGTTTGGCGTGCATGCGCGATTGTTGGCTCAAGCGTTCGCGTCGGGTGCGCTCGAAAAAGTCGTACCCGCCGCCATAGCGTGTGAGGCGGCAATCGTCCAAGTGCACAATTTCATCCACCGAAGAATTCAGCAGCGTGCGGTCATGGCTGATGACCATGAACGTCCCCGGCCAACTGGCCAGATAGTTTTCCAGCCACAATGCGGCTTCCAAGTCTAAGTGGTTGGTGGGTTCGTCCAGCAACAGCATGTCGGGGCGGGCAAACAGCGCCGCCGCCAAGGCCACGCGCATGCGCCAGCCGCCGGAAAAATCGGAACACGGGCGCGCTTGCGCTTCTTCGTCGAAACCTAAGCCGGAAAGAATGCGCGCCGCGCGGGCGGGAGCCGCGTGGGCGTCGATGTCGGCCAGACGGTTGTGGATGTCGGCGATGCGCTCGGGGTCGTGGGCGGTTTCGGCTTCATGCAGCAGCGCCGTGCGCTCGACGTCGGCAACCAGCACCGTGTCGATCAGGCTTTCCGGTCCGGCAGGCGCTTCCTGCGCGACCATGCCCAAGCGTGCGCCGGGGCGCAGCGTGATGCTTCCGCCATCGGATGGCAGTTCACCGGTGATGAGTTTGAACAGCGTCGACTTGCCTGTGCCGTTGCGCCCCACCAAGCCCACCTTGTGGCCCATGGGCACGTTTACGGTAGCGCCATCGAAAAGCAATCGCCCGCCAACGCGGTATGTAAGATCGTTGATGTGTAACATGGCGGGGCTTGTAGCACGGTCCGGCGAAGGGGGAAATGGGAAATGGCCCGCAAAAGACATGGAAGCAAAAGACATGCAAAAGGCGTGGAAAAGGAGTGATTTTCTCCCCCTCTTGCAACGGCGGGGCGATACGGGTATAACCCCGCGACCTCATGCAAACAGACTAAAGCTTGCATGAAGGCTAAGAGATTTCATTTTAACAGCAATAAGGCTCTTGAGCATGGCTGTCGAACGGACCCTGTCCATTATCAAACCGGATGCCACCGAGCGTAACTTGACCGGTAGCATCAACTCCTACATCGAGAAAGCGGGCCTGCGTATCATTGCGCAAAAACGCATTCGTCTCACCCGCAAACAAGCGGAATCGTTCTACTCGGTTCACAAGGAACGGTCGTTCTTTGGCGAATTGGTGGAATTTATGATCTCCGGCCCCGTGGTCGTGCAGGTTTTGGAAGGCGCAAACGCCATCGCAAAATATCGCGAAGTGATGGGCGCCACCAACCCGGCAAACGCCGATGCGGGCACCATCCGCAAAGACTTCGCTGTCGACGTGCAGAACAATTCGGTGCATGGTTCCGACGCGCCGGAAACGGCGGCGCAGGAAATCGCGTTCTACTTCGCCGGCATCGAAATCGTCGGTTAAGCTAAGCGTTGTGCATTCATCAAAAAGGCCGCTCCGGCAACGGGGCGGCCTTTTTTTATGGCAAAAATTGCGGGGCGTTCTCATATCTGGGTAGCGTGGGCTTTTGTGGAGATGGTTCGATGCGGGTGTTGCCCCCCTTTTTATGGATGTGCGTCATCGTGTCGATGGCGTTTGCGCTTCCGGCCGGGGCCGAAACCGTCGGCGCGGTCGAACGGGCGCGTGGCGAGACGTCTGCGTCTCAAATGGATCAAACCCGTGTGCTATCGGACGGCAGCGCCGTGCAGGTCGATGATGTGTTGCGCACCGGCGCGGGTTCCCGTCTTTATGTCACGTTCATCGACGATACGCGGCTGATGTTGGGTGATCGATCAGAGATCGTCATCGATTCTTTAGTCTACAGTCCCGATCAATCCGGCCCGGAACAATTGAGCCCGGAACAATTGAGTATGGGGGCGTTGCGCCTGACCCACGGAGTGTTTCGCATGGTCAGCGGGCAAGTGAACAAGGTTCCCGGCGGGGCGCTCGTCATTGCGACGCCGATGGCGACCATCGGCGTGCGGGGGACGGATTTTTGGGGCGAGCAAAGCGCCGACCAATTGCTCATGGCGTTGTTGGATGATGGGGAGCTGACCCTCACGACCGCCCAAGGTTCCGTGACGTTGACCGATCCCAAAACTGCGGTGTTGATCCATGCGGGCGAAGCGCCCGGCCCAGTGTTTACATTGACGGATCAACAACTGCAAGACGCACTGGCCACCATCGGGTGGTGAGCGGCGTTTAGACAGGAGGGATGACCCTCTCAGGCGGGAAGCTCAACGTTATGATCGTGCCCTTTCCGGGCTGGCTTTCCAAGGTCATCCGCCCGCCATGCAACTCGACAAGCCCCTTGGTCAGAGGCAGGCCAAGACCGGTGCCTTCGTGCCTGCGAGACAGCGAACTGTCAACTTGCCCGAACTTGCTCAAGGCGGTTGCCAAGCCTTCTTGATCCATGCCGATGCCGCTATCCGAAACGGTTATGGTCATGCTGGCATCGTCGTCGATATGGGCGTGGCAGAAAACCTCCCCTTGTGGCGGGGTGAATTTTACGGCGTTGGACAAGAGGTTGAGAAATATCTGTTTCATGCGCCGTTCATCGGCCCAAAGAAGCGGAAGATCCGGGTTCTCAATTCTCGATAGCGTCACATTACCCTGCCGCGCTTTGTGCTGGACAAGGCGGAGCGCCACATCGCAAACGGCGGCAATATCGACCGGTTCCTCGTGGAGTTCGAGTTTGCCTGCGTCGACGGCGGATGCGTCAAGAATGTCATTGATGAGCTCCAGCAGATGCCTGCCGGAAGAATGGATGTATTCTCCGTATTGCTGGTATCGATCATTTCCGACGGGTCCAAACACGGCATCCTTGATGGTTTCGGAAAACCCGATGATCGCATTGAGTGGGGTTCGCAGTTCATGGCTGACATTAGCCATCAAATCGGTTTTAGCCTTGTTGGAGATTTCCGCAGCTCTTCGGGCCTCCGCCATGGCTTCTTCGGCGAGCTTTCTAATCGTGATGTCTTCATGCATGGCGACAAAGTGGGTAATCGCGTTTTGCTCGTTGCGAATTGGCGAGATGATGGCGCTCGCCCAAAACACGTCGCCGTTTTTGATCCGATCCTTGATTTCGCCGGTCCAAACCTTTCCGGATAAAATGGTTTTCCACATATCTTCATGGGTTTGTCTTGGCGTATCCGGCGATTTGAGAATCCGGGGAGTGTTGCCGATGGCTTCTTCCCGGCTGTAACCCGTGACCTGTTCGAATTTTGGGTTGACGTACTCGATGACGCCCGCGGTATCCGTGATGAAAACGAGGATGGGGCTTTGGTCAATGGCCATGCCGATCTTGCGCAAGGTCGTCTGGGCTTCCTGACGCAAGAGCATTTCCTTTTCCCAAGATGCGGTGCGCTCCTTAACGGTGCGTTCGAGGTTTTGTTTGAGTATGTAGAGTTCCCGTTCGATCGAGCGGGCGAGGTTGAAATAGAAGAACGTGGCGATCATGTACGCACAGATGCGTAAAATGTGCCAAAACCACCATGTGGCGTCCCAGATGACGGAAAACTCAAAAATAACGCCGGATATGCCGAATAAAAAACAATGCGCTGAAAAGACGAGGCGATTGCCGTGATTTGCGGTTTGTTTATCGCGGATCGCAAAATACGCGGATGCGATCAAAAAACCGACGCCCCCGGCGATATTTGCCGTCCGCGCCCAAACGTTGAACGCTCCGTCAATCATCATGGCGGGGATGAATTGGGGAAAAATAATGCTTCCAACCCCGATGAAGACGGCAAGGCCCAGAACCGTTTGGGGGAGACGTTGAATGAATGAAAAACGAGCAAAACGGTCCGACAGCCATACGCCCATAAAAGTCATGCCGCCGATGAGCGTCGCTACGCTGTGCAGCCAGATGAAATTCGTTCCGGCATGGTGCAGGGCGTGCAGTCCATCGAGGAAGCCCATGCCGATCAGAGCTGAAGCGACCCAGGTGTAAGATGTGCCGAGGTGGCCGTGGTTGCGCAGCCCTAAAATCAACAACGCAACAATCAGGGCTGCAAAAGCGCCCACGCTTTCCACAGCCGCATGCAGGGGGTAGTGGATTAGGCGCCATTCCGGGAATAAGGCATTCAGCAGCGTTGCGCCAAACCCTGAAATCAAGGCGATGACGATGAGAATAACCCAGGGGGACTGAATTCGATTTTCGTTCCCAAAGAAATTCACGGCTATGCAGTCCAATCCATCAATAATCGTTTTTGAGGATAAGCCTTTGGGCATTATAGTATTATAATTGCAAAAAGAAGAAAATATTGCGGCCCAATCCGTGGGATAGGTGGGGTATGCGGATCGTTGCGTTGTTATCTTGAAATCGGGCCGTTAAGACGCCGGATTGAGCAGCGCCCCCTTGGGCGGCTGATGGTCGTCGATGCGCACCGTTTCGGCGGTGACGCGCACGCGCCCTTCGGCGATCAGGCGCACGGCCAAGGGATAAAGGACGTGTTCTTGTTCCAAAATACGCGCCGCTAACGTGTCGGGCGTGTCGTCGGGCAGCACCGGCACGACGGCCTGCGCGATGATCGGGCCTTCATCCATGGCGGGGCGCACAAAATGCACGGTGCAGCCGGAAAAACGCGCGCCTTCCTCGATCGCCCGTTCATGCACATGCAGGCCCTTGTAGGCGGGCAGCAACGACGGGTGGATGTTGATCAATTTGTCATGCCAAGTGCGCACAAAATCGTCCGACAACAGGCGCATGAAGCCCGCCAGACAGACGAATTCAGCCCCTGCGGCGACGATGGCATCGGTCATCGCTCGATCGAAGCTGTCGCGGTCGGTGTAATCTTTGTGATTGAGAACCTGCGTGAGAATGCCTGCTTTGTGGGCGCGTTCCAGGCCCAAGGCATCGGCTTTGTTGGACAGCACTAAAACGATTTCGGCGGGAAAGTCCTTCGCGGCGCAGGCGTCGATCAGCGCCTGCAAGTTGGAACCGCGCCCGGAGATCAGCACCGCGAGCTTCATCGCCTCAGCCTCAGCCCCATGCCTTGTCGGCGTTGCGCAAGATGACGCCATCGTTGCCCGCCGGGCGTTTGACGATGCGGCCGATCTCATAGACGGTTTCGCCGTTAGTCTCGAACGTTTTGCGCACGCTCTGGGCGGCGGATTTGTCGACGATGACGACCATGCCCACGCCGCAGTTGAAGGTGCGCGCCATTTCGCTGGCCTGAATGTTGCCGGCCTTTTGCAGCCACTTGAATACGGGCAGCGTGTTCCAGGCTGTGGCGTCGATTTCGGCGGCCAGGGTTTCGGGCAGTACACGTGGGATGTTTTCCACGCCGCCGCCGGTGATGTGGCTTAGCGCGTGGATGCCGCCGGATTTGATCGCCGCCATGCAGGATTTGACATAAATCTTGGTGGGGATCAGCAACGCCTCGCCCAGGGTCTTGCCGGGCGCGAAGGGGGCCGGGGCGGTGTAGGCCAGACGCGCCTTGTCGACGATGTGGTCGCGCACCGCCGCTTGCAATTTGGTGTCGGCGGGGCCGCCAATGACAGAATCCGCCACCACCTTGCGCACCAAAGAAAAACCGTTGGAGTGCAGGCCGCTGGACGCCAGACCCAATACGATGTCGCCGTCTTGGACCTTGTCGCCGGTAAGCACCTGGTCGCGTTCTACCGCGCCGACGCAAAATCCGGCCAGATCATAATCGCCGCCGCCGTACATGCCGGGCATTTCCGCCGTTTCGCCGCCGACTAGGGCGCAATTGGACTGGCGGCAACCTTCGGCGATGCCTTCGATGATCTGCCGGCCCGCATCCACATCCAGCTTGCCCATGGCGTAATAATCTAAGAAAAACAAAGGCTGCGCGCCTTGCACCACCAAATCGTTGACGCACATGGCGACCAGATCGATGCCCACCGTGTCGTGTTTACCGGTGGAAATGGCTACCTTCAGCTTGGTGCCGACGCCATCCGTGCCCGACACCAAGATGGGGTCGGTAAAACCTGCGGCCTTTAAGTCGAACATGGCGCCAAAGCCGCCCAGGCCGGACATCACCCCCGGACGCGCCGTGGATTTGGCGGCGGGTTTGATGGCCTCAACCAGCTGATTTCCGGCGTCAATATCGACGCCTGCGTCTTTATAGCTTGCCCCGGAAATGGCTGCCTCCTTGCGGGATTTATACGCCGCTCTGGTAATGATGGCTCAACGTGGTAAAAACAGTGCAATAGACGAGAACATAACCATTCCGGGACGCTTTGCAATGGCCGAGAACGAGGCATTGAAGCAGGTAAAGACGCGGTTAGGCGTGCATCTGGCCTTAGGCCTTGCGCTGCTGGCGGTTTGCGCCGTGCTGAACGGGCCTGTTCAGGCCGCGCAACCCACTCAGTTTGAGGTTCGGGGCGTGACCGTCGACGTTACCGCCGATTCGGCCCAGGCCGCCCGCGTTCAGGCCATGGCCGAGGGCGAAATCAAGGCATTCGACCAGCTTTTGCGGCGCTTAACCTTGCAGGCGTATCATGACCGTCTGCCCGTCGTGTCGGCCTCCGAGATCACGGCTTTGGTCGTGGATTTTTCGGTAACCGGCGAAAAAGCCTCTCGCGTGCGCTACATCGCCAAGCTCAATTATCATTTCCGCGCCGCCGGGGTGCGCGCGCTTTTGGATGCGAACGGCATTCCCTATGCCGAGACCGTGTCCAAGCCGGTGCTGATTTTGCCTGTTTATCAATCGGCGGACGCGCTTTTGCTGTGGGATGATACGAACCCGTGGCGTGCCGCATGGGACACGGTGGGGGTTGGCGGCGCCGGTGATTTGGTGCCGATGACCCTTGCGCTGGGCGACTTGCAGGATGTGCGCATTATTGGCGCGGAACAGGCCATCGAAGGCGATATGCAACGCCTGCAAGAACTCGCCGAGCGTTATGACGCAGGCGATGTGGTGGTGGCGCACGCCATTATGCGCATGGATGTATCGGGCGTGCTGCCCGAATTGGAAGTGTATCTGACGCGGTTCGGCTCTACGCTGCAGGAGCAAACCGTGGTGAAAACCTTTTTGGCCGATCCGGGCGAAGACGCCCCCCAACTGTTGGCCCGCACGGCCACCTCTTTGAAGGGGCAAATAGAAGATAATTGGAAACAAGACAACTTGATCCAGGCGGGCCATGCCCAGGTGCTGCCCATTCAGGTGCGGGTGAACGGTCTTAAAGATTGGGTGAGCGTGCAGAGCCGTCTGAACGGCGTGGCCATCATTCGCCGTATGGAGCTGGTGCTGATGCGCCGCGATCAGGTGCGGGTCAATCTGCACTTCATCGGGGGGGCCGAGCAGTTGGCGCTGTCGTTGGATCAGGCGGATCTGGCGCTGTGGGAAGAAGCCGGAATTTGGTATCTCGGACAAAAGACTCAGAACTGATGAACCTGCCCAACATCATCACCCTTTTGCGTATCGCTGCGGTGCCGCTTGCCGTGTGGTTGATCGTGGAAGGTTATCTGATGTGGGCATTTTGGGTGTTCGTGGCGGCGGGCATTTCCGATGCCCTGGACGGCTTTATCGCCAAGCGCTTCCACATGGAAACCGAATTGGGAAAATACCTGGACCCCTTGGCGGATAAGGCTTTGCTGGTGTCGGTTTTCGTGACTTTAGGCATCGAAGGGTACATCGCCAGCTGGCTGGTGATCTTGGTGGTGTTTCGCGACGTATTTATCGTCGGCGGCGCGCTGCTCTTTGAAACCATGACGCATTCGCTTACCATGCAGCCGTTGATGATCAGCAAGGTCAATACCACCGTGCAAATCGTATTTGCGGCGGCGGTGATGGCGAATGTGGGATATGGTATTGAATTGGACGGCGGCATGGATGCGCTGGTTTTAGCGACCGCCGCCACGACGATCGCTTCGGGGGTTGCCTATGCCATCGTGTGGATCAAGCGCTGGGCGCAGTTGGAGGATACCAAGAATGAGCCGTGAAAAGCAGGTGTGGTTCTGGTTGACGGGCCTAGCGGTATTCTTAAGTCTGCTCTATGTGCTTTCTGGTGTGTTGACGCCGTTCGTCACCGGGTTGGCGGTGGCGTATTTTCTCGATCCGCTGGCGGACAAATTGGAACGGCGGTTGAAATCGCGCACGGCGGCGACGGCTTTAATTTTGCTGGCTTTCTTTGCCGTCGTTACGGGATTGGGCATGGCTTTATTCCCGCTGTTGCAGGCGCAGGTGGCGGGTCTAGTGGCGCGCATGCCCGAAGCGGTCGTCGCGGCACATGAATTGCTCGATCCCTTAGTGACGCAGCTGCAAAAAAACTTAGGCGCCGAAGACATCCAAAAATTGAAGGATGGCGCCAGTGCGTTCGCGGGCAGCGCGGCAACGTGGGCGATCGATGTGCTCAAGAACCTGTTTTTGGGCGGCAAGGCGGTGGTCAACGCGTTGTCCTTGCTGTTCATCATGCCGATCGTGGCGTTTTTCCTGTTGCGCGATTGGGACAAATTGGTGAGCAAGGTAGATGAACTGCTGCCGCGCGCGTCGGCGGCGACCATTCGTCAACAGTTCATCAAAATCGATGAAACAATCGCCGGGTTTGTGCGCGGTCAGGCTACCGTCTGCCTGTGTTTGGGGGCCATATACGCCGTTGGGCTGACGGTGGTGGGCTTGGATTTCGGCTTATTGATCGGCTTACTTACGGGAGTGATGGCGTTCGTTCCTTATGTGGGCATGTTGATCGGTTTGACGATTGCGTATGCCGTGGCCTTGATTCAATTTTCCGATCTGATGTCGTTTGTTTTGGTGGGTGCGGTATTCGCCGCAGGGCAGGCGTTGGATGCCGCATTTTTGACCCCCAATCTGGTGGGCGGGCGGGTCGGCTTGCATCCGGTATGGATCATTTTTGCGTTGATGGCGGGCGGCGCGATGTTCGGTTTTACGGGCGTACTGTTGGCCGTGCCGACGGCGGCGGTGATCGGCGTTTTGGTGCGGTTCAGTCTTGACCGCTATCGCGCCAGCACGTTGTACACGGGTTCGTAACGTGTCGCCGTCTGCTCAACCACCTAAACAGCTTCCATTCGATTTCGATCCGCGTCCGGCCCTGGGCGGCGAGGATTTTTTGGTCGCCCCTTCCAATGCCGAAGCCGTGGCATGGGTGGAACGCTGGCCCGACTGGCCCGGCACGGCGCTGGTGATTGTCGGCCCCCGGGGCGCGGGCAAGACCCATCTGGCGCATGTGTTTCAGGCCATCAGCCATGCACCGGCCATCACCCATTCCATTTTGCGCGAAGAGGGCGCGGACCGCGTGCTTGAGCGTCAACCGGCCTTGGTGCTCGAAGACTTGGGCGCATTCATCGGTGTGGGCCTGGATGAAGAATTGCTGCATCTTTATAATTTGGCGGGTGAAGCGGGGGTGAAGCTGCTGCTCACTGCCGAGACGCCGCCCGCGCGCTGGGCCATCGGCCTGAAGGATTTAAGCTCGCGCCTCAATATCGCCCAGGTGGCGGAAATCCGCCCCCCCGACGATGCCTTGCTGAGTGCGTTGATCGTCAAGCAATTTGCGGATCGCCAATTGGGGGTGGACCAGGATGTGTTGGCGTATATGCTGGCGCGGATGGACCGTTCGTTCGCGGGGGTGCAAGATTTGGTGCGTGCTATCGATGAAGCGGCTTTGGCGGAAAAACGCGCCATCACCATTCCGCTGGTGCGCCGGGTGTTGGAACACGATTGAGGAACCATGATGCGTAAAGTGATTTATTACAGCGGCGGCTTGGTCGCCGATTTCGCCATCAGCGATAAGGCCTTCGACAAGTTTCTGGCGGATTTGGAAGACGCCGCCGGGCAGATTGAACGCTACGGCGAAACCGATTTGATGAAAGCGCGCACCTTGCTCGATAACTTCATGTTTCGCGCGCGCAGCGATGAGAATGCCGATCAAGGTCCGGGTGAGATTCTGGCGGCGTGTTACATCTGGAATTTTTTCAACACCAATCCCCAGGCCGACCGCGTCATCACGGGCGATATTGTGATCGTCGATTTGGACGGTTCGCTCAATACGGTGGAATATGCCTCCGTGAACGATATTCAGATTTCGCACGAACACGATCATGACCATGACCATGACCATGATCACGAGCATGGCTCCTGCTGCGGCCATAAACACTAACAAGTTTAAAAAATCCGCCCCTGGATCGGTTTTGACCCAGGGGCGGATTTTGCAGAGCAGGCCGACGTTGTTTTGTTCAGCTCGCGACGGCGAGAGCGGGAGTGAGCCGTTCGGACTGGGCTTGATCATGTTCGACAGCCGCGCCTTCCCTAGCCAGCGCGACGACTTGGTTTCGCCCGATTTTCCGCGCGGCGCGTAAGGCATCGTGGGCGACGTCCATCATGATGCCGTCGGTTTCGATGTTTTCCGAGAATCCCGAAACACCGATGCTGACCGTGATGAACAGAGGTTCCGCATCGGTCACTTCAAACGGATTGGCGGCAATTTTTTCTTTTAGTCGGCTGGCGAACGTTTCGGCGGCGTTCAGTTGTGTATCGGGAAGAACGATGGTGATCAGGTTGCTGCCGTAACGGCAGACCATATCGACGTTTCGTGTCGAATTTACAAGAAGCTTCGCCAGATTCAACAGAACCTTATCGCCGATTACATAGCCGTATTTGGAGTTCACTTCGCCCAAGCATTCGACATCCAGCAACAACACCGACAGGGGGTGTTTGTGGCGCTTGGAACGCGCAAATTCCAAAGACAGGCGCTCTTGGAAAACGCGCCGATTCCACAGCTCAGTCAGGGAACAACTGGTCGACAGTTCTTTGATGGTTTTGGCGTCGGCGTTCAATTTCTGGATAACCATTTTGATCTGCCAGACCATGAAAATGCTGAAAGCGGTGCCCATGAAAAAGGCCACGATGGCGGCGTTGGTCGGTGTGACGTTATAGGCGAGGTTCGAGTATGCAACGCCCAGCCACATGGCAAATGCAAAACCGAAAATGGCCTTTAGGACGTTGAAATTGATCGCAATGCCTTCATTTTTTTGCCGACCGTACATGGCCCAGGCGGAGATAATTCCCCCAAGGGTAGCCATTCCGGCATAGCTTAAAAAATAAATTGAATGCTGCTCCATGCTCTAATCTCCGCAGAAAAAACCAATGTGCGCCAACCACGAAGGGCGCGGGTGGTGGGGAGAGCGCATGTTCAGATGCCGGCGCAAATGATTGTCGTATTGTCCCCACGGCCGAATGCTTATCACCCCATATATAGTATGGGTACTACTCATACGGATTAATATCATGCGACAAAATGACGAGGTTTAACCGCATGTAGATGTAAAAAAAGACCGCCACCTCCCGGGGGGACGGGTGGAAGGTGGCGGTTGAGGTGTGAAGCACGATCTTGAGGAGATTTCCCGGTTTCGCCGTGTGCTTCAGTTGCGGCGTGGGTTGGCATTCTCAGGGTTTAATAGTGTATTGAATTAGTCGGTTATAAGTGCATTTGGGAGGGCCGGCGAAATTTTCAATGCCAATTTTTAAGGCGCCTGAAAGAAAAGCCTGAAAAAAACGTGTCACGGGGCGTAATTGTCCATCCCCCGGCCATGACAAAGGGCTATTAAGTGATTAAGCTGTCTCGAGAATCAGGAAGTTCGCTTCACTCACTCCGTATCAGGACTTAGGTGCATGACTCCCCCGCAGAAACTTCACATCGATATGCATTCCACCGACCGCTTCATTAACCGCGAATTGTCGTGGCTGGCTTTCAATACCCGGGTGTTGGAAGAGGCGATGAATGAAAATCATCCGCTGTTGGAACGGGTGCGGTTTTTAAGCATTTCCGCCAACAACCTGGATGAATTTTACATGGTGCGCGTGGCGGGTCTAAAGGGCCAGGATCGCGCGGGCGTGCAGTCCATCAGCCAAGATGGCCTGACGCCCAAACAACAGTTGGTCGCCATCAATCAGGCGGCGCAGAAGCTGATGCTCGAACAGCAGCGCATCTGGGCGTTTTTGAAAGGTGAGTTGAATACCCACGGCATCCGCGTTCTCGAGTTGGCGGAACTTTCCGAGCGCGACAAGAAGTGGCTCGACAGTTATTTCATGGATCACATCTTTCCGGTGATGACGCCGCTGGCCATCGATCCCGCGCATCCGTTTCCGTTTCTGCCCAATTTAGGGTTCTCGCTGGTGATGCTGTTGAAGCGTCGCAAGTCCGAGGAAATTTTGCGCGCCCTACTGCCCATTCCGCATCTGATCGATCGGTTTGTGCGCCTGCCGGGCGCAGCGATCCGCTTTATTCCGATCGAAGACTTGTTGATGTTGTTTCTGGATCGCCTGTTTCCCGATTACGACCCTATTCAGATCGCCAATTTCCGCATCATCCGCGACAGCGAAATGGAAATCGACGAAGAAGCCGAAGACTTGGTGCGCACGTTCGAAACCGCGCTCAAGCGCCGCCGCCGCGGTTCCGTGATCCGCTTGACGGTGAACATGGAAATGACGCCGGAACTGGAAAGCCTGATTTTGGATGAAATCGGCGTGGATGAAAGCGACGTTTTCCACCTGGGCGGCATCTTGGGCATGGCGGATTTGTCGCAGTTGATCGTCAAGGACCGCCCGGAATTGCTGTTTACGCCGTTTAATGCGCGCTTCCCCGAACGGGTGCGCGATTTTGGCGGCAACGTGTTTGAGGCCATTCGCAAAAAAGACCTGATTGTTCATCACCCGTATGAAAGTTTCGACGTGGTGGTGCAGTTTCTGCGCCAGGCCGCGCGCGATCCTAAGGTGGTGGCGATCAAACAGACGCTGTATCGCACCTCCAACGACAGCCCTATTGTCGAAGCGCTGATCGAAGCCGCCGAAGCGGGCAAGTCCGTCACCGCGATGGTGGAGCTGAAGGCGCGTTTCGACGAAGAGGCCAACATCCGCTGGGCGCGCGATCTGGAACGCGCGGGCGTGCAGGTGATTTACGGCTTTATGGATAAAAAGACCCACGCCAAGGTGAACTTGGTGGTACGGCGCGAAAGCAAGGGCTTGCAGTCCTATGTGCATTACGGCACCGGCAATTATCACCCGATTACGGCCAAGATTTATACCGATCTATCTTTATTCACCGACGATCCAGAATTGTGCGCGGATGCGGCGCGGCTGTTCAATTACATGACCGGTTACGCCCAGCCGGAAGGCATGGAAAAACTGGTGTTCTCGCCGTTGACCATGCACGAATATCTGCTGGCGCGCATCGACGATGAAGTCAAAAACGCCAAGGCGGGCAAGCCTGCCGCCATTTGGGCGAAGCTGAACTCGATCGTCGATCCGGCGCTGATCGATGCCCTGTACAAGGCCTCGAACGCGGGCGTGAAGATCGAATTGGTGGTGCGCGGCATTTGTTGTCTGCGCCCCGGCGTGAAGGGATTGAGCGAAAATATTCGCGTCAAAAGCATCGTTGGGCGTTATTTGGAACACGCGCGGATCATCGCGTTTGGTAACGGCCAGGAATTGCCGTCGCGTCAAGCCAAGGTTTACATTTCGTCGGCCGACTGGATGCCGCGCAATCTGTTCCGTCGTGTGGAAACGCTGGTGCCGATCGAAAACGCCACCGTACACCGTCAGGTGCTTGATGAAATTTTAGTGATGAATTTGCGCGATACCGAACAAAGCTGGGTGTTGCTGCCGGACGGCAGTTACGAGCGGGTGAAGGCCACGGAAAACCGCGTCAATGTGCATCATTATTTCATGACCAACCCCAGCCTTTCGGGGCGCGGTTCGGGCGGGCGCAAGGTCAAGGGCAAAGAAAAATTCAAGATCAAGAAGCTTGAGGCGAACCCGACGAAATCTGACGACAAACCCGACAGCAGCAAGCGGGCCTAAGGCATGGGCGCGCAGGGCGAAATGGCGGGTCTTATGCTGATTAAGCCGGGCTCTCCGGCGGGCCGTTTCGCGGTCGTGGACATCGGTTCCAACTCGGTGCGTCTGGTGGTGTATGATGCGCCGACGCGCCTGCCCATTCCGATGTACAACGAAAAGGCCCAATGCGCGTTGGGGCGCGGCATGGGCCAGACCGGCAAACTCAACCCCGAAGGCGTCGAATGCGCGCTGAAAAGCATCGCGCGGTTTTACGGCCTAGCCCACGCCATGGGGGTGGAAACGCTCGACATGGTTGCCACCGCCGCGGTGCGCGAAGCCAGCGACGGATTTGAATTTATCCAGCGTGTCAGCGAAATCATCGATCATGACATCCAGATCCTCAGCGGCGAAGACGAAGCGAAGTTCGCCGCCTTGGGGCTGTTGATGGGCGTACCCGATGCCGATGGTGTGATCGGCGATTTGGGCGGCGGTTCGCTCGATCTGGTGGGCTTGGATCACGGCCAGTTCGGCCATTCGGCGACCTTTGCGCTCGGCCATTTGCGGCTGTCCGAAACCTCAGGGGGCAACCCGCAAAAAGCCCGCGCGCTGGTGGATGAGGCGCTCAAGGGCCTCTATTGGTTAAAAGATGTCAAGGGACGCACGCTGTACGCGGCGGGCGGGTCGTGGCGCGCCATCGCCCGCATTTTGATCGAACAGACCCACCATCCATTGCACGTGGTGGATAATTTCTCCATCCGGGCGGAAGTTGCGCTCGGCATCTTGCGCTTGATCAGCGGGGCGGGGCCTTCGTCGTTGGTGCAAATTCCCGGCATCCCCAAAAAACGCGTAGAAACGCTGCCGTTCGCCGCCGCCGCGCTGGAAGGTCTGCTGGTGGCCAGCGGCGCAGCCAAGGTGCAGTTCACCGGCTTTGGCATGCGCGAAGGCGTGTTGCTGTCGGTGTTGCCCGATGCCCTGCGCCATCAAGACCCGTTGCTCAGCGCGTGCAAGACCATGGCCGAACGCACCGGGCGCTTTTCATTGCATGGACGGGAAATCCGCGATTGGATGGCGCCGCTTTATCAAGGCGAAAGCAAGGCCGAATACCGCCTGCGTTATGCCGCGTGTTTGATGAGCGACATCGGCTGGAATGAACATTCCGATTACCGCGCCGAGCATACGTTCATCCGTGTGCTGCGCATTCCTTATGCGGGACTGACCCACCCCGACCGCGCGGTGCTGGCCGCGACCTTGTACGTGCGGCAAAACGGCGAGATGGACGACGAGCTGCTGCGCCCGATTTTGGGGCTGGTGGATGCGGGGCAGTTGTCGTGGATTCACATGACCGGATTGGCGCTGCGCTTAGCGCACACCATTTCGGGCAGCGCGCCGGGCCTGCTGTCGCGCACTAAAATTGCCAGGGACGGTGAAAATCTGGTGCTGACGGTGGCCGCAGAAGACCGTATCGCGCTGCTCAGTGAAGCCGTGGAGCGCCGCCTTAAAACGCTGGCGCGCGCGATGAATCTCAAGGCTTCGATCGTCTGATGCTTTATTTGCTGTTGTCCAGCAGCACGACTTTTTTGTTTTTGATCGCCAAACCCATCTCGCCCGAGCGCAGTTTGACCGCCGCTTGGCCGAACATTTCATAGCGCCAGCCTTCCATCGCGGGCACCTCGGCTTTTGCCCCGTAAGCGGCGATGTTGTCGATGTCGGAAGCGCTGGCGATGAGCTTTTGCGCCACTCCGGTTTCTTCGCAGATCATCTTGAGAAAGACTTTAAGCAAATCCGACACCGGGCCGATGCCCGACGGCAGATCGTCGCGTTCTTCCGCTTTGGGCAGTTGGGCATCGGGCACGGCTAGGCCGCGCTCAATGGCTTTTAAGATTTCCTGGCCTTGTGGGCCTTGCGCTAGGCGTTCGCCCAAGCCCCGTGTGCGTTCCAATTCGATCGGTGTTTTGGGCGCGTGGTGGGCGATTTCCAGCAAGGTTTCGTCGCGCAGCACGCGGTTGCGCGGCACATCGCGGCGTTTGGCCTCGCGTTCGCGCCATGCCGCCAGTTCGCACAGCAAGGCTTCCACACGCGGTTTGGCGTTGCGCGCCTTGATGCGCCTGTAGGCCTGCATCGGGTCGGCTTCATAAGTGGCGGGCGAGGTGAGGATGGCCATTTCCGCTTCCAGCCATTTTTCGCGGCCATTTTGTTCCAACTCGGCCACCAGCTTGCGGTAGGCGTCGCGCAGGTGCGTCACATCGGCCAGCGCATATTGAATTTGTTTATCCGATAGCGGACGGCGCGACCAATCGGTAAAACGCGACGATTTATCGATGCGCGCCTTGGTCAGCTTGGCGATGAGGTTTTCATAACCCACCTGATCGCCGAAGCCGCATACCATGGCGGCGATTTGGCTGTCGAACAAAGGTGCTGGCACGTGGCCCATCAGGTGATAAAAAATTTCGATGTCCTGGCGGGCGGCGTGAAACACCTTGAGCGTTTCCGGCGCGTCCATCAAATCGAACAGCGCCGCGAGATCGAGCCCCGGCGCGAGCGCATCAATGGCCGCCGCGTCGTCGGGTCCGGCGACCTGCACCAGGCACAAAATGGGGTAATACGTGTTCTCGCGCATGAACTCGGTGTCCACGGTGACGAACGGCGTACCCTTGAGCGATTGGCAGAAGTGGACCAAGTCGGGAGTTTTGGTGATCAGGTTCATAGACGTGCTTTTACACGGATTCTCCACGGGCTGAAAGGGTTTAGAAGGGAAATCGGCCCGTACGTGGCGAAGCTGGAGTGGGCGATCTGGTTGATATAAAACGTTTTTCCACCAAGGCGATGCACGCCAACTCAAAAAGTGGAAATATTTTATATTTCAATGAGTTAGACTAAATGTGCCCGGTCTGTTTTTTTGGGGGGATAGCTTTAAGGGAAGGGGTTGATAGTTTTTCCTAAATATGATATATATTCCTATTATTGCTTTTGACTCAATCGCAACAGCCCCGCAGCAGCGACGCTTCGTTGCGTTTTTTGTCCATAAGCGGCGGTTGGGCGTGCAAAAGGAGCGATTTTTGTCGTGGAGGTTTCGGGGCAGGGGGTGCGCATACGCGGATAACCGCCTCTTGAAAATAAAGGGGAAATTGGCTTCGTTCCGTCACTTTTTTTATTTTGTTGTTGTTTTGCGGCGGTGAAACGGGGGTGGTTCGGGCGCGATTTACCCTTAAGCATCTTTAAGTTCGGGCCGGGGTGAGTCCGTTCTTGACAAAGTGCCCACAAAGTTGTGCTTTTGCGCCACTTTCACGAAGTTTACCGCTAGCCTGTTTTGCCGCCTAGAATTGACCCAAGCAATAAACCGATAAAGCTCAAAGGATCGTCCATGCACCCCTACCGAACACACACCTGTGGCGCGCTGCGCGCCGAACATTCAGGGTCAGAAGTCCGTCTTTCCGGCTGGGTGCATCGCAAACGCGATCATGGCGGGTTGTTGTTCGTCGATCTGCGCGATCATTACGGCATCACCCAGGCGGTGATCGATCAATCGAGCGAGATGTTCAAGGCCATCGAAGCGGCCCGCCCCGAAAGTGTCGTCACCCTGACCGGGCGCGTGGTTAAACGCTCCGCCGATACCATCAATGCCGATCTGCCCACCGGCGAGATCGAATTGGTGGTGGAACACTTCCACCTGGAAAGCGCCGCCGCCGTCTTGCCCATGCAGGTGGCGGGCAGCGAAGACTATTCCGATGAAATGCGCCTAACGCACCGTTATCTCGATCTGCGCCGCGAAAAGGTCCATGCCAACATCGTGCTGCGCTCGCGGGTCATTGCCTCGATCCGCAACCGCATGGTTGAGCAGGGTTTCTTGGAAATGCAGACGCCGATCCTCACCGCGTCGTCGCCCGAGGGCGCGCGCGATTATCTGGTGCCGTCACGCATTCACCCCGGCAAGTTCTACGCGTTGCCGCAGGCCCCGCAGCAGTTCAAACAATTGCTGATGGTGTCGGGCTTCGACAAATATTTCCAGATCGCGCCGTGTTTTCGCGATGAAGACGCGCGCGCCGACCGTTCGCCGGGCGAGTTCTATCAGCTCGATTTTGAAATGGCGTTTTGCACCCAAGAAGACGTGTTCGCCGCCATCGAGCCGGTGCTGCACGGCATCTTCACCGAATTTGGCAAGGGCCGCGAAGTCACCGCCTATCCGTTCCCGCGCATCGCGTATAAAGAATCCATGCTCAAATACGGCTGCGACAAACCTGACTTGCGCAACCCGCTGATCATCACCGACGTCACCGAACACTTTGCCGGCGGCGGCTTCGGCCTGTTCGCCAAGAACATCGACAGCGGTTCGGTGGTGCGCGCCATTCCCGCCCCTGGTGCTGCGGATCGTCCGCGCAGTTTCTTCGACAAGCTCAACGATTGGGCGCGTGAAGAAGGCATGGGCGGTTTGGGTTACATCATTTTTGGCGCCGACGGCGAAGCCAAAGGCCCCATAGCCAAGAATCTGGACGCCGCACGTGTCGCCGCCATCAAAGCCGCCGCGGGTGTCAATGATGGCGATGCCGTGTTCTTCGTCTGTCAGGTCGAAGCCGCCGCCGCCAAGTATGCGGGTTTTGCGCGCAACAAGGTGTGCGACGAATTGGGCTTGCGCGAAACGGGCAAGTTCAAATTCTGCTGGGTGGTCGATTTCCCCATGTACGAACTGGACGAAGACACCGGCAAGATCGAGTTTTCGCACAATCCGTTCTCCATGCCCCAGGGCGGCATGAAGGCGCTGGAAACGATGAACCCGCTCGATATCTTGGCCTATCAATACGACATCGTGTGCAACGGCATCGAGCTGTCGTCGGGCGCGATCCGCAACCATCTGCCGGAAATCATGTACAAGGCCTTCGCTCTTGCCGGTTATTCGGCGGAAGTGGTGGAACAAAAGTTCGGCGGCATGCTTTCGGCCTTCAAGTTCGGCGCGCCGCCGCACGGCGGTTCCGCGCCGGGCATCGACCGCATGGTGATGCTGCTGGCCGACGAACCCAACATCCGCGAAATCATCGCCTTCCCCATGAACCAGCAGGCGCAGGACTTGCTCATGGGTGCACCGGCGGTGGCGGAACCCGAACGCCTGCGCGAACTCTACATCAAATTGGCGCCCCTACCCAAAGCGGAAAAGGGCGGCGATAAAGAGGACGTAAGCAAAACCTAGATCGGTTCTTTCTTTGGTGGAGACGTTGCATGCCCAGACACGCTCCCAAGATACGGCCCGAAGATGACGGCTCTTCGCTTGCCTGGCACGCGTGGGACGTCGCCGAAGTCTTTGATCGCTTAGGTGCCGCGAATCTGGGCTTGAGCGCCTTGCAAGCGCAGGCGCGGTTGGATCGCTTCGGTCCCAATATGCTGGCCGAGGTCAAGCCGGTCGGGCCCTTCAAGCGGTTTTTGAGCCAGTTTCACAACGTATTGATTTACGTTCTGCTGGCTTCCGGCGCGACTACTGCGGCGATGGGCCATTGGATCGATACCTCGGTCATCATCGGCGTGGTGGTGATCAACGCCATCATCGGTTTCATCCAAGAAGGCAAAGCCGAAGATGCCTTGCAGGCCATCCGCAAGATGCTGTCGCCGCAAGCGATGGTCTTGCGCGACGGGCGGCGCATCACGGTGGATGCTTCGAACGTCGTGCCGGGCGACGTCGTGATGCTGCAATCGGGTGACCGGGTGCCTGCCGATATGCGGCTGTTGCGTCTCAAGGGACTGAAAATTCAGGAAGCCGCCCTGACCGGGGAATCGGTAGCGGTGGAAAAAGAGATCGTGTCGCTGGCCCTGGAAACGCTGTTGGCGGACCGCCTGTGTATGGCTTATTCGGGCACCTTGGTAACTTCCGGCCAGGGTACCGGGGTGGTGGTCGCCACCGGTTCACAAACCGAGCTTGGCCGCATCAGCACCCTGGTCGCGAAGGTGGATATTCTAACCACGCCGTTAATGAACAAGATGACCCAGTTCGGACGGTGGCTGAGCGGCGTGATTTTGGGCGTTGCGGCGGCGACGGCTGTATTTGGCGTAGTCGTGCAGCACTATACCGTACCGCAGATGTTTCTGGCGGCGGTCGGTCTTGCGGTCGCCGCCATCCCCGAAGGCCTGCCTGCGGTCATCACCATCACGCTGGCCATCGGCGTGCAGCGTATGGCGGCGCACAACGCCATCGTGCGCCGTCTGCCCGCCGTCGAAACCTTGGGCGAGGTGAACGTCATTTGCACGGATAAGACGGGCACCTTGACGCGCAACGAAATGACCGTGCGTACCATCGTCACCGCTGATGCGCACTATGACGTTTCGGGCACCGGCTACGACCCGCATGGCGGCTTTCAAGTCGATGGCGCGGACATCCCCCCGCTGGATCATGAGTTGCTGCTTGAGGCCGTGCGTGCGGCGGCCTTGTGCAACGATGCCCAGCTTGAACAGTGCGAAGGAGATTGGCGCGTGCATGGCGACCCGATGGAGGGCGCTCTGTTGATTGCCGGCCTAAAAGCGGGGGAAGAGCCCGATAACGTCGTTCTACAATTCCCGCGCACCGATCTGATCCCCTTCGAATCCGAACATAAGTTTATGGCGACCCTGCATCACAGCCATGCGGGGGAAGTGTTTATTTTTCAAAAGGGCGCGCCCGAGCGGGTGCTGGAGATGTGCGCGACGGTGCGCACTTCGGCTGGCGATCGGCCATTAGATAAGGCGCTTTGGCATGCGCGTATCGAAGCCTTGGCGGCGCAGGGGCAACGGGTGCTGGCGGTGGCCTACAAACCGGGCGACAGCGACAAGATCGAGCTGAATTTCAGCGATGTCGAAAGCGGCATGGTGCTGCTGGCTCTGTTTGGCTTTATTGATCCGCCGCGCGAAGAAGCGATCATCGCCGTGCAGCAATGTCAGAGTGCTGGCATTGTCGTCAAGATGATCACCGGCGACCACCGCGCGACGGCGTGCGCGATTGCCCGTCAACTGCATCTGGCCAATCCCGACGACGCATTGACGGGCTATGAGCTGGAAACCATGGACGATGCGGAGCTGCGCGAACGGGTGCAGCGCGTTAACGTGTTTGCTCGTGTTAGCCCGGAACATAAACTGCGTTTGGTTAGTCTGTTGCAAGATTGTGGCCTGACCGTCGCCATGACCGGAGACGGGGTCAACGATGCTCCGGCTCTAAAACGCGCAGACATCGGCATCTCCATGGGAAACAAGGGAACCGAGGCCGCCAAAGAGGCATCGCAGATGGTGTTGGCCGATGATAATTTCGCCACCCTTGCGCATGCCGTGGAGCAAGGGCGCACAGCCTTTGACAACATCCGCAAGTCGGTCTTGTTTATCCTGCCCACCAATGGCGGCGAAGGGATGATCATCATTGCCGCCGTGTTGATCGGCATGCCGGAACTGCCGTTGACGCCGTTGCAGATTTTATGGGTGAACATGATTACGGCGGTCACTTTGGCGATGGCGCTGGCGTTTGAGCCCTCGGAGAGCGACGTCATGCAGCGTCCGCCCCGACACCGTAACGAGGCGGTCTTGACGCCGATTTTGCTGTGGCGCACCGCCTTTGTGTCGGCGATCTTGCTGGCGGGCACGTTCGGGATGTTTTTGTGGGAAATGCAGCAGGGCGCAAGCGTTGAACGAGCGCACACCATGGCCGTCAACGCGCTCATTGGCTTTCAAATTTTCTATTTGTTCAATTCGCGCTACATCACCGCGACGGTACTTACCCGCGAAGGCTTGTTTGGTAATAAATACGTTCTGCTGGCGATCGGCGTGTTGATTGTCTTGCAGGTCGGTTTCACCTATCTGCCCTTGCTGCAAACGCTGTTTGGAACCACCAATATAGGTTGGGTCGATTGGCTGGTCATCGTAGGGGTGTCGTCGAGCGTGTTGTTCTTGGTGGAATTGGAAAAGATGCTGTTTAGAATCAATGGCCGGAACAAAGTGAAAAGGATCAGGCTTTGAGATCGGTGGGTTTTTCGATACGCCTGAGTACCGATAGGATGTGCAGGGCGCGTTCGCGTTCGGGGCCTTCGGGAAAATGGCGGCGTTCAAAGTCCAGGCGGCTTTCCCATTCCTTGACGTAGTCACGGGGACGGTCGGGCCGGGGTTTCTCGCCCGTCAGCGCGCCGATGGTGCGGGGGAAATCGGGGTGCAGTTCGGCCTGGAACGACAGTTCGGCGTGCTCGTCCCAGGTCAGCACGCCGCCGGCATAGAGGTCTTCGCTCAGGGAATGAATGGCGCGCGGTGAAATGGCGCGTGCGTTGATGTTCAGCAAGATCTGCTTCAACGGGCTTTCGATGAAGGTGCGCCCGGATCCCGGCACCACTTCGGGTACCAGCGCATCCTCAACCGCCACCAAGCTGCGCCCGGGGGAAGGCTTGGGCTCGGTGGCGGGCACGGTCGGGTCGGGGGAGGAAAGACCGTGCGTATGGGAAGGCGGTGGTTTGAGATCGATCTTCATGACGCGTGCCCCAGTTCCTTGGGCGTGTTATGCGCTTTGGGGAAAAAATCGCCCCGGCCACCGAAGTGGCGCGGGACGCAAGTTTGGGCTTGAGGGAGAGTGATCATGGAGAAGCAAACTCGTCTTTCCTTGAAGCTATGGGTCTTGAAACTGCTGGCCTTCGATCGACTGGCCATGAAATTCGAAACATGGGTTGCTGAGTTTTCCGATCGTCCTTTGGGGAGAGTTAAATATCTGCGCCGCGCGAACCGCAGTGCAGGCGCTTGGCTTCATACATGGCGCTGTCGGCTTTCTTGAGCAGCAAATCGGCGTCGTCACTTGCGCCATAGCGCTGAAAACCTAAGCTGGCGCGCACCGCGATGTTCTTGCCGTTCCAGCGTACATACAGGGTGTTGAGCAGGTGCTTAAGGTATTCGGCGCGCGCTAGGCCGTTTTCCCAATCGGTGCGCGTTAGCAAGACGGTGAATTCGTCGCCGCCGATGCGCGCCACCATGTCTTGAGGGCGGATGTTTTCGTGCAAAACGCGGGTTACTTCGATCAAGACTTGATCGCCTGCGGCATGGCCATAGGTGTCGTTGATGGGCTTGAAACCGTCCAGATCGACGTATACCAATACGCCGGTTTCTTCGTAGCGTGTGGCGGCGGCTAAAGTGCGGTGGAACTCTTGTTCGAAGCCACGCCGATTGTAAGCGCCGGTCAGCGGGTCGGTGCAGGCGAGGCGGGCCATGTCTTCGATGTAAAGCGTTTGGTTGAGTACCGTGCGCTCCAGGCTGATGGCTGAGGTCAGCGCACTTTCTATCGCTTCTAGGCATAGGTGCTGGGTTTGGGCGTCCAATCCGTCTTTTCCGCCGTGCAGGCACTCACGCACGAATGACAGGGTCGCGAGCAGGCTGTCATCGGCAGGATATGCTCCTGCCGATTGTCCCGCGTCGGAGCTTCCATTTTTGGGCTTGGCTTTAAGCATATCCAAAATGTTCGTTGGCGCGTTCATCGGAAATCTCAGTACGTTGTTCATGCCCCTGGTCTCCTCAGCCGTTCTGGCCATTTCTTCGAAAATTTGGCCTCACGATTCTTGTGGGGTTGCTTAAGGGTAGAGGCAACGTCTGTGCCAAAACATGTTTCGTTTTAGATCAAATAGTTAGTAAAATTGAGGACTGGGCAAAAATTGCCGATCCGGCAGAAATTGCCGGTCGATGGGAATCTGATTCCGGGATGCGTCAGAGGGTTTTGATCAATCCCACAGCCACGCCGCGCCGCGTACGCCGGAGCTGTCGCCGTGGACGTTTTTCACTAAGCGCGTGGTGACGTGATCGGAAAACACCCAGGTATCTAAAAGATTGGGCACGGTTTTATAGAGCTGTTCGATATTCGACAGTCCGCCGCCCAGCACGATCACGTCCGGGTCGATGATATTGATGACGGTGGCCAGCGCCCGCGCCAGACGGCGTTCATAACGGCTCAGCGTGGCTTTGCAGGCGTCATCACCATCCTTCGCGCGGGCCGTAATCGTTTCGCCGCTTAAATCCTCGCCGACGTGGGTTTTGTGATCTCTGCTCAGGCCTGGCCCGGAAAGAAACGTTTCGATGCAGCCGTGTTGGCCGCAATAACATGCGGGGCCGGGGCGTTCATCGTTGCCGTCGAAGACTTGTGGCCAAGGCAATGGATTATGCCCCCATTCCCCGCCGATGGCGTTGGCGCCGACCAGTGCGCGGCCATCGATGGCGATGCCGCCGCCCACGCCAGTGCCGAGAATGACGCCGAATACGACATGCGCTCCGGCTGCTGCGCCATCGTGCGCTTCAGAAACGGCGAAACAGTTGGCGTCGTTGGCCAAGCGTACATCCCGGCCAATGGCCTCAGCGATGTCTTGGTCCAGGGGGTGACCAATGAGGCAAGTTGAATTTGCGTTTTTTACCAGCCCCGTTTGGGGCGAAATCGTGCCGGGGATGCCGATGCCGACACTGGCCTGGGTTTTGGTGCCTTGCTCAAGCTGACGCACCAAGGCGGCGATGGCTTGAACCGTGGCGGCATAGTCGCCTTGTGGGGTGGGAATGCGCACACGCTTGGCTTCGATGCCGTTTGACGTCAGCAGCAGGCCTTCGATTTTGGTGCCGCCCAGGTCAATGCCGATACGCATGCGGGGCCTCTCGTCGTGCGGGGTGTCTTTGTGTTACTCGCCGCCGAGCTTGGTCAGCTCAATTTCGTCGCTGAACAGGGCAGGGCGGAACATGCCCCGGATGAACCGCGCGCCGGGCGCATTGGTGCCCTTGTCACGCGCTGCGCGCACGGGCAGCGGGTCGGGTACCGCTTCGACGGACAGAATGCGCGCACCGGGGAAAACCTGTTGCGCTTTCATGAAGGCAGCGCTGAGGCCCGGCGCAGAGATCATTTCCATCGAGATTTCTTCTGAATCACCGGGACGGATCAGCGTGACGGTGAAGCGTTTTTCTTGTGACTTGGCGTCCACTTCCGCCAAGCTGGCAAGCGTTGAGCGTTCAAAAGAAGTTTTCACTGGCAAGCCCCCCTGGCCTGTAATTTAGCCACCTACACCACAACCGGGTGAGATCGAACTTCCCTCGGGTTGCCGATTTTCCGGCTTTAAATCCCCGAATCTGGGGTTCGTAAACTATAAATTAACTATAATAGATAGAGTGTAGTGTCAATGGAGGGCGCACTGTATTTAGGGGACTATACAATATTTCGTAAGTCAAACCCAAGTCATCGCTATCCGCGTAGAATACCGCACCAGTCACAACATCTGGTGCCGGGAGTGCCAGAATGGCCCTATAAATTGTGGCACGCGGGGGCATCCCCACGATCGAGCGGAATGATGTGCTTCGGGTAGCGGATGTAGAAAAAAAGTCCGTATGCCACGGAAATGATAAGGGTTTGCTAACCCATTGGGCTTAAAAGGGAGAGGTAGCCGTGACACATGCCAACGATTCGCTCGCCCGTCAGGTACCCCACGGAGAATCCGACCGGGAATACACCACAGAAGGGGATGTTCGCTTAGGCGTATCGTCGCACCTTCCGGTGTTCGCTGCGCTGAATGAACTGGGTCTAACGGGCCGGGATGTTGCCGAGTTTGCGGGCGTAACGCCGCCTACGGTCAGCAAATGGCGCAGTGGAAAAGTACACATTCCCGGTGAACGACTTGCGTTTGTCACATTGGTTTTGGCGCATCTTTTAGATGATGCTCAGGCGATGGAGGCGGAAACGGCCAAGGGTGGAGGGGCGGGCGATGATTGGAGCGCGAGATTGGATGCGGCCAAAGCCTACCTTGTTTACCAAGATGTGCTGAACCGGGAATTGGCGGTTGGGGATGTCCGGGAAGGTGCGCAGTTGTTTCGTGCGTGGTGGTCGTCCGGTGCGGCCAA
Source organism: Rhodospirillales bacterium (assembly GCA_024653965.1). Taxonomy (GTDB): domain Bacteria; phylum Pseudomonadota; class Alphaproteobacteria; order Rhodospirillales; family Magnetovibrionaceae; genus JANLGW01. Next base: position 7,182 of record JANLGW010000034.1, on the reverse strand, counting down.
GCGGTTACAGGAAAAGCGGTTCATTGCGGCCCGATGAGGGTGACGTGAGGACGCAACAAAAAGACCAAAATGTGAGGGTTGCGACATGAGCGAAAAAATTGGCATTTCCAGAGACGGCATCAATGCCGCGCTTGTGATTAAAGAAAGCTACCGCACGGGCAATCCCATTTGTGTGCCGGGTGAGCCTGCGCGTATTTTGCTTCCCGAACATCTGATCAATACCGATTTGGATCTGGTGCATTTCGAAGATCCGCTGCCGTTGGCGATGATGGCTACGCGCGATCCGGAATCCCCCATGGCGCTTGCCGCCGTCACGCGTCTTTCGCCTAAGGCCTGTCATAAGGATTTGATCACCGGCGTGTATCAGTTGGTGGGGGAAAAGACCCGCCACCCGCTGGTCAAGCGCTGCATCGACGTGGTGCGCGAAAACGATTTCAACCCCAAGGCCATTGCTTTTGTGCGCACGCGCACCAGCCTATTCATCGTTGAAACGCGTAAACAGTACGCTAATGCGCTAAAGGCTTTGTTGCGGGCGTTGTTGGATGGCGAAATGCCATCCAGTGAATTCGTTAGCCAGTTCATCCAGTTGACCGAGGCGGGCAACCTACGCAGTGATGTGCGGCAAAAGCTGGTGACCAGTTTGTTGCTTTCGGAAACGGTGCGTCCAGGCATCAAATTCTTGATGCTGGAACATTTCAACAGTTTCCCGTTGCCGACGCGCCAAGGCATCATCCAGGCCGTCGCCAAGGCCCCGGAAAGCCGTCACATCGACGTTTTGCAGGAAGAATTGCGCTGGATCGTGTCGCATGAACGCCAGAAAAAACAGGCGGATAAAAAACTAAAGGGCAAAAGCGCCATCGTTAGCAAACATGGTGTGCACTAATCTTTGGGCTGCCAATATCCAATAGCCATAAAACAATAAACGGGCGGGAAAATTTCCGCCCGTTTATTGTTATGCGTGCATGGCTCAGGATCAAATGGCCTTGACCTTAGGGCCTTCGACGTCGTTGACGATCAACCTTGCGTCCTGGCCGCAATACAGGCCATAGAGTGTTTCGATTACACCGCTGGCTTCTTCTCCGGACAGCGAATAAAAAATGGTTTGTGCTTCGCGTCGCGTTTGCACCAGATTGTCGCGACGCAGGCGCGCAAGGTGCTGGGACAGCGCCGATTGGCTCAGCCCAATGATCTCTTCCAGATCGCTGACGCACTTTTCCCCAGGCACCAACTGACACAAGATCATCAGGCGGTGTTGGTTGCTCATGGCTTTGAGCAATGTGCTAGCGCGTAGTGCGTTAGCTTGGATGGTTTTTAGTCTTTCACTGACCACAGTTAAGTATCCCCCAGGTTCGAGCCGCCCGCCCCGGCGGCACTGCCGAGCAAACAAGGCGTTGTTTTCGATCCTCTATATTCCCCCATCGCGGCGGTGTTGTTCATGTCCGCGTTCCCTAAAGAGAATGTATTTATGTATCACAACAACCTCATATACTCTAGAGGCCATCACGGCGGGTCGCTAGAAAAAAAAGCGAAGCAGATTGGAGTGATCGGAAAAGGGGTGTTAACCCGTTGCTTTTTTTGATCGTTTGGGACGCTTGAAAAGGTTGAATTGGCCCCGGTTCAGCAGGTTGCCAAACAGCGTTAATAGAGGCGGGATGATGAATAGCGTTAGAATCGCCGACAGCGATAGTCCGCCGACAACGACGGAGCCAAGCCCCCGGTAAAGTTCAGACCCAGCGCCGGGAAAGATCACCAGCGGCAACATGCCGACCACGGATGTCAGCGTCGACATGAAAATCGGACGGATGCGGTTTTGCGTCGCGGCGATGATGGCGGTTTCCAACTCCATACCGTCGGTGCGTTGGTGGTACAGCGTCTGATGGACGATCAAAATGGCGTTGTTCACCACGATGCCGACCAGGATGATGAAGCCCAGTAGCGTCAGCATGTCCAACGATTGGGGGGTAAACAAGTTCAATATGCCAAGCCCTATGACACCACCCGCTGTGGCCAGTGGCACGCTCAGTACAATGATGAACGGATAGAGGAAGCTTTCAAACAGCACCGCCATCACCAGATAGACGATGGCGATGGCGAGTAGCAGGTCGAACATCATCGCATGCCATGTAACGTTTAGCTGATCTGCCGTGCCCGCAAGACGAATACGCACGCCATCGGGTAGGCCCTCATCGCGCAATGGCTGGGCGACGTGCTCGGTGATGAGTTCAATGGCAGTTTCCAGGGGGATCGCGTTCGACGGACGCACTTGAAGCGTCACGGTGCGTTCACGTTCGATATGGCGAATTTCGGTGGGGCCGGAAGTAACCACCACATCGGCCAGGGAACTGACCGGGACAATCGTGCCCGTGCTGGTCACTACCGGCAGGTTGCCGATGCCTTGGGTCTGAATGATTTTTTTGTCTGGTCCGCCCAGCGTCAGATCAATGCGTTGTCCGTCCACGGTGATTTCCGCGACGCGCAGGCCATCATTGAAGGCATCCACAGTCTGGCTGAAATCACGCGCGGTAACGCCGTTGTCGGCCATACGCACCGGATCAGGGATGACGCGGATTTCGGGCGCGCCCAATTCCAGGCCGGGACGGGGGCGCAACTGGGTGCCCTGTTCGCGGGGCATAATCGTGTTGATCAGGCCGGTGGCTTTGATCGCTACGGCCAACACGGCTTCTATATCGGGACCGGAAATGTTTACATCAATGGTTCGCCCACTGCCGATGCCTCGTCCAAACAGCGACGGCTGGGAGATGAAGCCAAAGGTGCCGGGTTCTTTGAAGATCGGTTTGCGGATGACCGGGATCAGTTCTGCCACCCGGTCGGCCTCCACCGCGCGTGCGCCGACGAAGGTGGTGGTCGGGCGGGCGATGAAGAAAAAGTCGGCCATTTTGGGCGGCTCTCCGGAGTTGCTTTCCGGCCCCGTTTCACTGGCCCACAGGTGTTTGACCGCGGCCTCGATTTCGCGTGCAGTCTGGGTCGTTGTTTCCAAATTATATCCCGGCGGCGGCATGATAATGCCCATGACTTGGTTGCGGTTGCCTTCGGGCAGATATTCCAGTTTGGGCAACATGCCCCACGTGACCACCGCAGCGCCGAGGATCAACGCGCCGACCACCGTGGCGGCCTTAGGCCGGTTGTGCGCAACGGAGTGGGTGAATGCGACGATATAAGCCGTAAAGCGGCTGGCCCAGGCATCCAGAGCCTCTAGCTTTTTGACCTTGCCGGAGCCCGGCAGGTTGACCAGCATGCGGTTGGCCAGCGCGGGAATGACCGTCACCGCGACGACCAGCGACAAGGTCACCGAAACCGAGATGGCCACGGCGATATCGCGGAATAACTGTCCCGCTTCCAACTGCATGAGAAGAATAGGCGCAAATACCAGCACGGTGGTCAGCACCGATACCAACACCGCGCCCCATACCTGTGCTGCGCCATTGTAGGCAGCATCGCGCGCCGATTGGCCTTCCTGGCGCAAGCGGAAGATGTTTTCCAGCACCACGATGGCGGCATCTACCACCATGCCCACCGAGAACGCGATGCCCGCTAGTGAAATGACGTTGATGGATCTACCCATGGCCGCCATGGCGACGAAGGTGCCGATGACGGAAACCGGAATGGCGAAGGCAATGATCAGGGTCGCCGCGCCCGAGCGTAAAAACAGTAGCAAGATCATTGCCGCCAGCGCGCCGCCCATCCAGATGTTTTGTTGTACCAAATCGATGGCGGAGCTGATGTAGATGGTTTCGTCGTAAATTTGATCCAAAACTAGCCCCGCGCGCTGCAGGGGGCCATCGTTCAGTTCTTTTACCGCCATGCGCAACTCATCCATGATTTCCATGACGTTGGCGCCGGTTTCACGCTCTACGTTCATCGCCATGGCGGGAACCCCATTGCGTCGGATATAGGCGGTTGGATCTTTGTGAGCCAAGGTGACGGTGCCCAGATCGCGCACCGTGACACGCGACACCGCGCCGGAAAGCGGATCTTTGATGGAGCGTACCACGACGTTTTCCACCTGTTCGGTGGTCGTCAACTCGCCTTCGGTGCGTACCGTGTAGCGACGCTTGCCTTCGTCTACGGTACCCGCAGTGGCGCTGGAATTGGCGTTGCGTAATGCGGTGATGACTTCGGGTACGGTCAACGCGTAAAACGCCAAGCGCTCGGGGTCCACGGTGACGCGCATTTCCTTCGGCGTGCCGCCGTATACGTTCATGCCTGCCACGCCGGTTACGCGTTCCAAGCGGTCCTGGATGATGTTTTCGACGAAATCGCCATAGGTGTGGATGTCGTTGACGGGCGCATCCTTGCCTTTGAGCGCGAACCAAGCAATCGGCGTGTCTTCGCTTCCCCGAGTGGCTAGGGTAGGATTGTCGATTTCATCGGGATAACCGGAAATGCGATCTAGGTTGTTGGCGACCAGCAGTAGGGCTTTGTCCATGTCTTGGCCGACTCTGAATTCCAGCGTCACCGTGGCTTGTCCGGTTTGCGCCTGTCCGCTGATTTCTTCCAGGCCCTCCAGCCCGCGCAGCACGTCTTCTTGGCGGTTGAGGATTTCGCGTTCTACTTCGGCAGGCGCCGCACCGGGCCAATTGGTGCGAACCGATAGCGTTGGTTTACGGATGTCCGGAGTCAATTGAATGGGGATGTTGCCCAAGGCGACAAGACCGAACATCACCACCATCAACACGGCGGCGATAACGGCGATGGGTCTTTCAATGGCGATGCGGATGATGTTCATGACGCGCGCCTATTTTTTCGTTTTTTTGGTCTGAACGGTTTGTCCAGGCGCTAAGCGTTCATTGCCGCGCACCACAACTTCGTCGCCGGATTTGAGGCCGGAATGCACGATAAAACGTCCGCCCACGGCTTCGCCCAACTCGACCGGGCGCAACTCGGCCTTGCCATCGGTCACCAAAAACACCACGCGCTGACCGCCTTTGGTCAACACTGCATCTTTATGTACGGTAATGACCTGTTTCATGGGGCCGGATGGAATGGCGATGGACACGCTTTGGTTCGCCGCCGCATTTTGGCCCAGCGCATCTTCTGCGGGGCTGAAGCGGACCTTGCGCGTGCGGGTCAGTGGATTTTCTTCGGGGACCTGGGCGCGTACTGCGGCGAAGCGTTCCACGCCGTCTGCGCCGATGCCGAAACTCACCATCGTTCCCGGCGTCAGGGCTTGAACCCGGTCTGCGGGTACATCGGCTTCAACTTCCATGCTGAGGTCGTCCACTAAGCTTAACACCGGCTCTCCGGCATTGAGGTATGTACCTACCGCGGTAAGCGTTGCGGTAACCACGCCAGCGTAAGGTGCTTTGACCTGAGCGTTGGCAAGATCAATATCGGCGAGATTGAGGTTGGCTTTGGCAACCGACAAATCGGATTCGCCGCGTGCTGCGCTGCTTTCCGCCTTGGCCAATTCTTGCTGGGCATCTTCAAAACGGGCGGGGCTGAAGGCTGATGATTGGCGCAGGTTTTCCAAGCGCTGCAATTCCTGACGGCGCAGCTTTGCTTGGGCGCGGGCGTTGGTCAGATCGGCTTCGGCGCTTTTGACTTCGGCGACGCGCAGTTCGCGGGACCATTTTAAAGAATCGCTCGCCAGTACCGCCAGCACGTCGCCTACGTCGACGCGATCACCGACATGCACGCGCATTTCTTGGACGGCGCCTTTGATGATGGCCGATACGACTCCCGAGTTCTGCGCCACCAAACGTCCAATGACGGGAACGTTCTGGCGGGCCTGTTCTTCGATGACGGCATCGACATCGACCGTGACGGCACGATCATCGGACGGTTTGTTCTGCTGGGCGAGGGCCGGAGTGGGGGAGAGCGCAAAAAATGATGTGCCCAATAGGCCCAATAGGATTATGGACATCGTGGCGGCAATCGTCGTGCGGCGAACGAACATCGGTCAAAGTCCTTCCAAGGATCTTTTACGGCCCCTAATCCCTACCGCAGAGTTGTATGGTGCGTGAGAAGATATGGTCAAGCGGGCAATTGTAACCCAATGTATCAGGGTCGTTGATAATGTAATTGAATTTGTGGGGATTTTAAGGCCGTGGGCGCGATATGCATACCGTGCTTTAGGCTTGCCCCGCCGGGAACGGGGCTCTAAAGTTTGGGCAACGCAACAAGGTAGGCACTGATGGCAGACAACACCTCGGAAATCCCTAAAGACATTCAAAAACTTAGTTTTGAGGCTGCGCTGGCGGAGCTTGAAGCGATTGTGCGCGATTTGGACGATGGGCGCGGCGAACTGGAAGGGGCAATCAAGGCATTTGAACGCGGCACCCTTTTAAAACGCCATTGTGAAGCCAAATTGAAAGAAGCCGAGGCGCGTATCGAAAAGATTTTACCCGGATCAGGGGGTGCGCAAGACCTTGAAACGGTGGAGTTCGAGTGACCGTGAACGCCCCTTTTAATCTAGATACCTTTACCGCGCGCCTGAACCAGGATGCCGAATTCGTCACCCGTGCGTTGGATACCCTGTTACCCGAAGATGACGGCCCCGAAGGCCGCCTGATGGAAGCGGTGCGTTATGCGGCGCTGCTGGGCGGGAAGCGGGTGCGCCCGTATCTCACCATTCGCACGGCGGCGTTGTTTAATGTCGATCCTAAATGCGTATTGCGTGCGGCGGCGGCCATTGAAATGGTGCATTGTTATTCGCTGGTGCACGACGATCTTCCGGCCATGGATAACGACGATTTGCGTCGCGGCCAGCCGACCGTACATATCAAGTTCGACGAAGCCACGGCGATCTTGGCTGGCGATGCGCTGTTGACGCGGGCGTTTGAAGTTCTGGCCGAAGAGCAAACCCATCAAGACGCCACGGTGCGCGCAGAACTGGTACAGGAACTGGCGCGTGCCTCGGGACCGCTCGGCATGGTTGGCGGGCAGATGCTGGATTTGGTTGCGCACCAGCACGATTTTGACATGAACGAAATCGCCCGTCTGCAGCGCATGAAAACCGGGGGTTTGATTAACTTCGCCTGTTTGGCGGGCGCAATCTTGGGCAAGGCGTCCGACAGCGCGCGTCAAAAATTGCATGGTTATGCCCACGATCTGGGGCTGGCATTCCAGATTGTGGATGATCTGCTTGATCTCGTGGGCGATGAGTCCGCCGTTGGCAAGCGCATCGGCAAGGACGAGGCCCAGGGCAAAGCGACGTTTGTT
>JANLGW010000033.1 GCA_024653965.1 Rhodospirillales bacterium | reverse complement strand
TGCGCGTCGAGCGGCGCTTGAAAAATTATTGCCGTATCAGCGTCAGGACTTTGTCAGCCTGTTCGAAATCATGGATGGTCTGCCGGTGACCATCCGGTTGTTGGACCCGCCGCTGCACGAATTTCTGCCGAACCAGCCGCGTGACATCGAAAACGTCGCCAAGGCGTTGGGTGTCACCCCTGAATTGGTTGCGCGTCGTTCCAACGACTTGCATGAAATGAACCCCATGCTGGGCCATCGCGGGTGCCGTCTGGCGATCACGTACCCGGAAATATACGAAATGCAGACTCGCGCCATTTTTGAAGCCGCGTGCGACGTGGCGGAAAAGGGCATCAAGGCACACCCGGAAGTGATGATCCCCCTGGTGGCGGACCGCGAGGAATTGACGCGCCTTAGGGCCTTGGTGGTGGAAACGGCGGACGCCGTGCTGGCGAAGCGCGGCGTGAAGCTGGCCTATCATGTGGGCACCATGATCGAATTGCCGCGCGCCGCTTTGCAGGCGGGCGAACTTGCCAAGGACGCGGAATTTTTCAGCTTCGGCACCAACGATCTGACCCAAACGACCTATGGCCTATCGCGTGACGATGCCGGGCCGTTTTTGCAGATTTACCGCGAAAAGGGCGTGATCAAACAAGATCCGTTTGTCAGTTTGGATCAAACCGGCGTGGGCGAATTGGTGAAGATCGGCGTCGAGCGTGGCCGCGCTACGCGTGCAGGCTTGAAGGTCGGCATCTGCGGCGAGCATGGCGGCGATCCGGCGTCGGTGCATTTTTTTCATAAAGCAGGACTAGACTACGTTTCGTGTTCCCCTTACCGTGTTCCCATCGCAAGGCTGGCTGCGGCCCAAGCTGCCTTAGGCGTGGAAGCGGAAGATAACGCTTGAACGGTGTCATAACCTTTTGACCTCTGGGGGGCAGGGCCATCGCGGAAGATCGCTTGCATATTCTGTTTGCGGGGGAAGCCAACGCTGCGCGCACCATCATTGCCGAGGCCTTGTTGCGGCGGCTGGGTGGGGGTGCGTTTGAAGCGTATAGCGCCGGACGCAATCCCGCCCTTCACATACACGCCCATACCCTGGAAACCTTAAAACAGGCCGGGTACGCCACCGACGAGTTTCACCCCAAAAGCTGGCAGGAGTTTGTGCGGCCCACCGCGCCTGCGCTGCACGTGGTGGTGACGATGGACGAGGCGTTAAAACGCGGCCCGTTCCCCATCTGGTTTTCAAACCCTGTGTATGTACATTGGCCATATCCCAACCCGCAGGCGGTTGCCGAAGACGATATGGAACGTCGCGGCGCTTATCGCCGCCTGTATGGCGACTTGGAACAACAGATACTCAGGCTGACAGGGATGAACTTAAAGGGTCTGAGTTCTTATGCGCTGAAGGACAAACTCGACGCCATCGCGCCGAAACTCTAGAGTGCGATCGGATTAGGTCCGCCTGATGACGATGGTGAATTCGTTCAGCGGATAGTCGTCGATGATTTCGACCTCCGGCGATAGGGTCAGCGCGTGTTCTAAAAACGTGCGCCGGTCGGCATAAAAAAGATCATCCAGTTTGTGCGGTTCGGCGGCGTCGAGCAGGTTGAACGCCAGGGTCTTGGCGGTCTTTTTCCACAACATATCCAAGCTGGTTTTGATGTAGTGCGTCCACAGCGCTGCGTTTGCGCCCATGGACATGTTGTAGGTGCCCGATACGAAAGAATAATCCGCCACCTCGGTCGCTACCGGGCTGACGATGAAGGTGGCGCG
>JANLGW010000028.1 GCA_024653965.1 Rhodospirillales bacterium | reverse complement strand
AACGACGGAACGCATCGAAAGCGAACTGAAGCGGATTATGGAATACGTCGGCGATGCGGGTGAGGGCGCGTCCCAATACGGCAAAAGCCTAGCCAATGTGCAGGGCGACCTGTTGGGCGCTAAAGATATCGACGGGCTGAAAAGCGCCGTGACCAAAGTCTTGAGTGAAACGCGCAAGATGGAAGAACTCAATCAGGCGTTGGAGCACAAGCTGACGGAATCGACCGAGGAAATCGGCCAGCTGCGCGAAGACTTAGAAGACATGCGCAAAGAGGCGCTGACCGATGCGCTGACCGGCATCGCCAACCGTAAACTGTTCGACATGGAATTGCGCCGCCAAGCCCGCGACGCCATGGAGGCCGGGGAATCGTTGGCGCTGCTGATGCTCGATATCGATCACTTTAAACGTTTCAACGATACTTACGGCCACCAGACCGGCGACGAGGTGTTGAAGCTGTTGGCCGCGACCATGAGCAAATCGGTCAAAGGCGAAGATATCCCCGCGCGTTACGGCGGCGAGGAGTTCGCCGTCATTTTGCCGCGCACCGGGTTACAGGGCGCGATCAAAGTGGCCGAAGGCATTCGCGAACGCATCTCCACCAAAAAGCTGGTCAACCGCACCACCAATACGGATCTGGGCAAGATTACGGTTTCCATCGGCGCGGGCTTGTTCGAATTCGGCGAACCGTTGGGCGATTTGATCAAACGCACCGACCAAGCGCTTTACAAAGCCAAGGCGCAGGGGCGCAACCGGGTGGTCTGCCAGGACGACTTGAAAGCCAGCGAACTCAGCTTCCGCTGAGCGTTACGCCCCACCTCAAACGCGGTTCATCTTTTCACCTCAACTGGCGGCTTGCTTCGGTGCAGTCTGTGCGAGCGCGCGCGCCTCGTGTTATAAGAGCCCATGAACGATCCTTTCGACCTGACCGATCTTGAAGATTCCGCGCCGCCCGCGCCGCGTCCTGCGCGCCCTGCGGCCTATTTGGATGGGCTGAATGAAAGCCAGCAAGAAGCGGTCGAGGCCACCGACGGCCCGGTGTTGGTGTTGGCGGGCGCCGGCACCGGCAAGACCCGGGTGCTGACCACCCGCCTAAGCCATATCTTGATGCAGGGCAAAGCAAGACCCGGCGAAATCTTGGCCGTCACCTTCACCAACAAAGCCGCGCGCGAGATGCAAGAACGTGTCGGACGCATGTTGGGCACCCCGGTGGAAGGCTGGTGGGTGGGCACCTTTCATGCGCTGGG
>JANLGW010000027.1 GCA_024653965.1 Rhodospirillales bacterium | reverse complement strand
TTTCCAAATACGGCATGTGGGACCGCCTGTCGGTCGCCATCCGCGATGTGTTGGGCGTGATGTGGTTGACGGCGCGCGGTTCCAAACCCGCCGTCACCGCCGTGCGTCAAGCCGATCATCCATAAAGGATTGCCGCCGCCATGAAGCCGACAACGATTCTTCGCGGCGTTTTTGTAATGCTGACGCTGGTATTGGTCCTCTACGTCTGGGAAACAGCGGATTTGGGCAACGTGCTGACCAACGACTGGATCAACAGCCACATCAAGGGTCAGGGTTTTACCGGCGAAATTTTATTCATCGCCATCGCCGCGCTGGCCACCGGCATCGGCCTGCCGCGCCAGGTGGTGAGCAGCTTGGCGGGCTATGCCTTCGGTCTGTGGCTGGGCTCGGCGCTGGCGTTGCTGGCATCCATCGCGGGCTGCATCGGCGCGTTTTATTACGCCCGGGTGCTGGCTCGCGCGCCGATCCAGAAAAAGTTTTCCGGGCGGGTGCGCAAGCTCGATGACTTCCTGCACGAGCACGCCTTTACCATGACGCTGCTGATCCGCATGCTGCCCGTCGGCTCCAACGTCGCCACCAATTTGGCGGCGGGCGTTTCAAGCGTGCGCGCGACGCCGTTTTTTGGCGGCTCGGTGCTGGGTTATCTGCCGCAAACCGTTATTTTTGCCCTGCTCGGCAGCGGCGTGACCGAAGACCCGATGCTGCGCACGACGTTGAGCGTGATTTTGTTTGTGGCCTCGGCGCTGTTGGGCGTCTATCTTTATCGCCACTTCCGCCATGGCAAGTCGCTTGATGCAACCGTTGACGACGAACTGGGCGCAACCGAAACCGATGAGTCTTTTTCTTGAACGAACGCCCCACCCGCTTAACCAAACCCGCCCTCGGCGATGCTTGGCTCATCGCCTTAATCTGGTGCGGCCTTGTGGCCTCGGCATTATTTTTGCGCCCGCTGCTGCCCATCGACGAAACGCGCTACATCACCGTGGCGTGGGAAATGTGGACCAACCAAAACTTCTTGGTGCCGCACTTGAACGGCGAATTGTATAGCCACAAACCGCCGCTGCTGTTTTGGCTGATGAAGCTGGGCTGGCTGGTGTTCGGCGTGTCGGAAACTTGGGCGCGGCTGGTGGCGCCGTTGTTTGCGCTAGCGTCGTTGTGGCTGACGGCCAAACTGGCGCACGAACTGTGGCCGCAAGAACCAGCCTCCATTTTGACCAACCGTGCCGTGCTGGCCCCGCTGATGATGGTCTGCGGCCTGTATTGGACGGTATTTTCCACCATGATCATGTTCGACATGATGCTGACTGCCGCCACGATTTTGGCCGTGCTGGGCTATGTCAAAGCGTGGAAAGGCTTTGTAGCGGGCAAGGGATTTTGGACCGGCCTGCTGATCGCGGCGCTGGGGCTGGGACTGGGCGGCATGGCCAAGGGTCCGGCGATTTTGGTGCATACGTTGCCGTTGGCTTTGGCCGCGCCATTGTGGGGACCGGCGCTCACCAATGGGCGCGGTGAGACAACCTGGGGCAACTGGTATGCGGACGTGTTTGCCTCGGTAATCTTGGGCACCGCGCTGGTTCTGTGCTGGGCGATTCCCGCCGCCATCGAGGGCGGGGCGGAATATCGCGACGCCATCTTCATCAAACAAAGCACCGAGCGCATGGTCGAATCCTTTGCCCACCGCCGCCCGTTTTATTGGTTCGTGTGGGTGCTGCCTTTGATGCTGTTGCCGTGGACGGTATGGCCACGGTTGTGGCGGGGCATCGGCGCGCGCCAAGCATGGCGCGAAGGCCGCGGCCTGCGCCCCTTGCTGGGCGACGGCGCCATGCGCGTATTGCTGGTTTGGTTCGGCGCATCGTTCGTAATTTTTTCCGCCATCAGCGGCAAACAACCGCATTATCTGTTGCCGGTATTTCCCGCGCTGGCGTTGTTTGCGGCGGTGATGCTGACCCAGCGCGAACCATCTTCCGCTTCTCCTGCGCCCGCGCTGCAAAACGATTTCGGCCACCGCCTGCCGATCATCTTGCTCGGCGCCATTGCGTTGATTTTGTTGATCGCGGGATTGGCTAAAGAAAACATCGAGCCGCTGTTAAAATCGCCGCTGCCCGATTGGGTCGGCGCGGCGCAAAGCCTGTGGCTGGCCCCCGCCGTTTTATTGGCGGGTGTGGCGGCGATGCGCAAAGCCCAAGGGCCGAAGGCCGAAGCGCGCCTGATCGCGGTGACGGTGGTCGGCCTGATGGTGTTTTTACATCTGGCGGCAGCCCCGGCGTTTTCGCTCGCTTATGATCTGGAACACCCAGCCCAGCAGATCAAAACCTTCCAAGACGCGGGCCGCCCGGTGGCCTATGTCGGCAAATATCACGGCGAGTTCCAATTTTTGGGCAGGCTTGAACAGCCCATCGCCGTGCTCGACACGATGGACGACGGCCACGTCTGGGCCGCAGCCCACCCCCAAGGCGTGATCGTCGCCACCTTGCGCGAAAGCGACATCCCGGCGAATAGCAAACCGCTCTCAATCCGCCCCTATCGCGGCAGGGTGCTGGTGATGTGGGACGCGGAAAGATTTTAGGGGAGGGTGCTAGGCTGAAGACATTCCCGGCATGTACAACTGGGATCATGAAAAAGCACCGTTATAATTACCCGGTCCCAAAGAAGCATCGCCCAGTAGTGCAAATTATTAGCTTCAATAAATTTATGAAAGCGGTACGCGAACACACCTGGATATTCGCCATACTGCACATTACCGACAACGTTCATAAAGCAGTCAAAGTGACTCGGCGGCCTTTCGTTTGGTGCGATAATTGTTACACCAACTGTCCATTCGTCGGGCAGGACCACACCAAAATGATGAAAGTAGAGTCCTCTTACAATTTTCCAGGCTACTCGCTCAATTCGATCTCCCTGAAACCGTTTTGCGACTCTGCCGTTGGGAAGAACCAGTCCACTTGGATGACGTTCAAACTCCCCTAGAATCATCTTCATTAAAAAACGTTGTCTGCTGCCGCTATGAAATTTATCAACAGCTTCACGAAGCGCCGCGTTGCCTGAATATGACCCACGAGCAAAAGGCAGCAGTGACTGAAAAAAATAATGCTCATCTTTACCAAAAGAATTATTACACGATTCGTGTGTCCGAATTGTCAGCATTTTTAAGAGATCATTTGTCTTGCGTAATTCTTTTGCAAACATCTGCTTTGGTGGGACATGATCGTCGCTTATTGGCTCGGCCAATGGCTCGCCACACAAGTAACAGATTTCCAATTGATCGTTCATACCGTCAGCATTCCCTAAATACGCCCCAACGGCAAAAACAACCGCCGAGTATCATCTTCAAACGCGGTGAAACCGAAGGCTTGGTAGAATGCCTTGGCCGCATCGGTCTTGGCGTCCACCACCAGAACGTGAACGGCGATGTTGGCGCTTGCAGCCAAGGTGCGCTTGAGCGCATCGGCAAGCAGCATACGCCCCACCCCCTGCCCTTGGGCCGTGCGGTCCACGGCGAGGCGGCCAATCAAGGCCCCCGGCACGGGATGATGGGGCAGCTTGCGCGCCACATTCTCCGGAAAAACGCTCAGATCCACGGATGCGGCGCTCAACGTATAAAAACCGATGATGGTGTCTGCCCCCGCCTTCGTGCAAACGAACACCCGCGCGACGTTGCGGCGCATGTCCTGCCCCGCCTGTTTTTGAAAGTAGCGATCAAGTTCGGGCTGCCCGCAGGAGAACGCATCTCGGTCGTGACGCTTGCCCAGCGGTTCGATGACAAGCGCGTCGAGACCGCCCATTCGCGACTACCGGGAGACGACGCGGCGGTCGTGTTCCGCGAGGGCCTTGCGCAATTTGGCGTTGGCGGGTGGGGGATTGAGGATAGCGTCGAGAAAAATCTCGGCATCGCGGCGCGACAGCGCGAACGTTTCATGCCTGCTAATGGTTTCTTCGGCGTTTTCCAGAGCGCTCGCCAAAATAAAGCCGCTTACGGTTTTACCTTCGACCAAAGCGGCGCGTTCAATCCGCCGCTTCGCCGTCGCATCGAGACGCAAATTGACCCGTTCGGACTTAGCTGCCCGTTCCGACTTAATTGAATGTGCATTAGGCATGACCGTCACCTTTCCTTGACCAAAATACTGTACGTCATTTTGGTGCCATTATCAAGCAAACCTCAACACAACCCGCCTGGCCATGAGGCAAAATTATTGACAAATTACCTAAATTAGGTTATATATTCCTAGTTCCATCCCCATCGCGGGTGGGAACGATGCTGCGGCGGGTGAAACCGTTGCCAAAACGCCCAAAAACCACCCCAAAACCGTCAAAAAATGCCCCAAAATGCCCTAGTTTTTGCACCGTTAACTTTTTTAGGACATTGAAAAACAAGGAGAAAATTGACTTCGTTTCGTCACTTTTTTTATTTTTAAGGGTCGCCGTCATGAAAAATTCACCGCCCCGCGCTTGACAGGGCGGGTCCGGCACCGTACATCCTTGGCACTCGACGTGGGGGAGTGCTAGCACCCCCCATGCTTTTATTTCTCAGGACTTCTGGAGGATACAGATATGAAGTTCAGGCCTCTCCACGACCGCGTGCTGGTTCGCCGCGTCGAAGCCGACAAAAAAACCGCAGGCGGCATCATCATTCCCGATAGCGCCAAGGAAAAACCCTCTGAGGGCGCCATCGTCGCCGTCGGTACCGGCGCGCGCCGCGAAGATGGAACCATCGTCGCGATGGAAGTCAAAGCTGGCGACAAAGTTCTGTTCGGCAAATGGTCGGGCACCGAAGTGTCCATCGACGGCGAAGAATTGCTCATCATGAAAGAGAGCGACATTCTGGGCGTCATCGATGCCGGTAAAACCGACAAAGCCAAAAAGAAGTAAGCCATCCGGCTCGCTTTCTTTTTTCCGTTTCAAGCCAATCCAAACGTAAGGGATAAAGACAATGGCTGCTAAAGAAGTAAAATTCGGCACCGAAGCGCGCAATCGTATGCTCGCCGGCGTCGACGTGCTGGCAAACGCCGTTAAAGTGACCTTGGGCCCCAAAGGCCGCAACGTGGTCATCGATAAATCGTTCGGCGCGCCGCGCATCACCAAAGACGGTGTTACGGTCGCGAAAGAAATCGAACTTTCCGACAAATTCGAAAACATGGGCGCGCAGATGGTGAAGCAAGTCGCTTCGCGCACCAACGACGAAGCTGGCGACGGCACCACCACCGCCACCGTATTGGCGCAAGCCATCGTGCGTGAAGGTGTCAAAGCCGTGGCCGCGGGCATGAACCCGATGGACCTAAAGCGCGGCATCGACTTGGCGGTTGAAGCCGTCGTCGCCGACGTCAAAAAGCGCTCCAAGAAGGTCAGCACTTCCGCAGAAGTGGCGCAGGTTGGCACCATCTCCGCCAACGGCGAAGCCGAAATCGGCAACATGATCGCCCAGGCGATGGAACGCGTCGGCAACGAAGGCGTCATCACGGTTGAAGAAGCCAAGGGCCTGAGCACCGAGCTCGACGTCGTTGAAGGCATGCAGTTCGATCGTGGCTATACCTCGCCGTACTTCGTCACCAACGCCGACAAAATGACCTGCGAGATGGAAAACCCCTTCATCTTGATCCACGAAAGCAAGCTGACGAGCCTGCAGCCGATGCTGCCGATCTTGGAAGCCGTGGTGCAGTCTGCACGTCCGCTGCTGATCATCGCCGAAGACATCGAAGGCGAAGCCTTGGCTACCTTGGTGGTCAACAAGCTGCGTGGCGGCTTGAAGGTCGCTGCGGTCAAAGCGCCGGGCTTCGGCGAACGCCGCAAGGCCATGATGGAAGATATCGCCATCCTGACCAACGGCACCGTGATCTCCGAAGATTTGGGCATCAAGCTGGAAAGCGTTTCGCTCGACATGCTGGGCACCTGCAAACGCGTGGTCATCACCAAAGAAGAAACCACCGTTGTTGACGGCGCTGGCGCTAAGAAAAACATCCAGAGCCGTTGCAACCAGATCCGCGCGCAGATCGAAGAAACCTCTTCGGACTACGACAAGGAAAAGCTGCAAGAACGTCTCGCCAAGTTGGCGGGCGGCGTTGCCGTGATCCACGTCGGCGGCGGTTCGGAAGTCGAAGTTAAAGAACGCAAGGACCGCGTCGACGACGCGCTGCACGCCACCCGCGCAGCGGTCGAAGAAGGCATCGTCCCGGGCGGCGGCACGGCGTTGCTGTACGCGACCCGCGCGCTGAACAAACTCGAAGGTGAAAATGAAGACCAGAACGTCGGCATCAACATCATCCGCCGCGCCATTCAGGCTCCGGTGCGTCAGATTGCCGACAACGCCGGTGCCGACGGCGCCGTGATCGCGGGCAAGCTGATGGAATCGAAAGATACCCTGTGGGGCTACAACGCCCAGACGGGTAAGTTCGAAAACCTGGTTAAAGCCGGCATCATCGATCCGACCAAGGTCGTGCGTGTGGCCCTGCAGGACGCCGCCTCCGTGGCGGGTCTGCTGATCACCACCGAAGCCATGATCACCGACAAACCCGAACCCGCTGGCGCAGCCGGCGGCATGGGCGGCGGCGACATGGGCGGCATGGGCGGCATGGGCGGTATGGGCGGCATGGGCTTCTAAGCCGATCCGCTTTGACCTTCCAATACGCACAAACGAAAACCCCCGCATCGATGGTGCGGGGGTTTTTGTTTCAATCGAATTGCTCACACAGCCATTTGGAAAATTCCAAGGCAAACTTGGCGCGATCCAGATCTTGGGAATTTTGCCAGTGCCCCAACTCGTCGATCAGGTGGTCGAACAGCAAGTGATATTCCTGCGCGCGTTTGCGCTCGGCCAGCCATTGGTTATGCAGGCGATCCATTTCGTCTTGCAGTTCGGCTTCTTTTTTTCGGGGCGGCGCGACGGCTTGGCGACGGCGCGCGCTCAGGCGGATCAGGCGCACTCGTTCGCCCACCAAACGTTCGTCCATGGCCAATTTGGGCGAGATGCGCTTGACGTCATCCAGTTCCACCGCGCCTTCGAAGTTTTCGACCCCGGCGCGGCACAGCCGCTCGCACAACTCATGCCGACCAACGCCGAGCAGGCGCGCGGCCTTGGCGATGGAAACACGTTCCCCCATGGGGGCCTCCCGGTTTTCAATCCCTGATCTGTAAAAGGTGGGAATCCGCTGGGCAGCGTTCAAGCATTCTCGGCGAGAAATGCCCGCACTTCGGCAAGGGTCTCTTTCAGGCCCAGCCGCACGATCTCCACCCCTTTGGGGAACGCGGTGGTCAGCCGTGTGGGCAGGGCGCTATCGAGCATCACGAACACGCCGCGGTCGTCTTTTTTACGCACCAGACGGCCATAAGCCTGTTTAAGACGCAGCCGCGCGAGCATTTCATCGTAGGCTCGCCCGCCGAAACGATCGCGGCGCGCGCGGGTGAGAATATCGGGCCGCGGCCACGGCACCCGGTCGAAGACGATCAGGCGCAACGAGCGCCCGGGCACGTCGACGCCGTCGCGCACCGCATCGGTACCGAGCAGGCAGGCATTTTCTTCGGCGCGAAAGATGTCCACCAAGGTGCCGACATCGAGCGAGTCCACATGCTGGGCATACAGCGCGAAGCCTTGTTCATCCAATTGCGGCGCGATGCGCTCGAACACGCCGCGCAGGCGCGAAATGGCGGTGAACAGGCCCAATCCGCCGCCGTTGGCCGCCAAGAACAATTCGCGGTATGCCGCCGCCACCTGCTCGGTCGAGTTCTTATTGACGTCGGTGACGACGAAGATGCGCGTCTGCTGGGCGTAATCGAACGGCGACGGCTGCGCCACATAAACGATGGGCGAGCCGATATGCTTGGCTCCGGTGCGCGCTTCGGCGGCGGGCCATCCACCTCCCTCGGCCCCCTCGGCGCCATCATCGCGCAAGGTGGCCGAAGTCACCAACACACCTTCGGCGGTTTCGCGCATCGACGCCGCAAACGGCACGGTCGGATCCACCCAATGGCGATTGAGGCCCATGTCCCAGTCCTTGCCCTGGCTGCGCTCGACGCTCAGCCAATCGACGAAGTCTTCGGGCGTCTGTTTGCCCATGCACCCCAGCATCGCGCGCCACGCCTGTAGCGGCAACGCGGCGCGGCGCTCCAGGCTGCCCGCCAGACCTTCGATGCGGGTGCGTTCGGCGGTTTCCAGAGTGTCGGCTTCGTCGTCGAGTTTTTTAAGCATCCGCTTGATTAAATCCCGCACCGGGCGTTCCAGCGCCATCAGCGCCTGATCCAGAACTTCCGCCGCTTGGGTCAGGCCGTCTACCGGATCGGTGGCCGGGCATTCCAGGGAATAACCGCTGCTCGCCCCTTCGCGGTCGCGGGCGTAGACCTGCTGGCGCACCAGCCCCAAAAACGTTTCCGCCGGACCGTAGGGCTGTTCTTCGCCTAAACGAGACTGCCAGCCGGGGCCGGGAAGCGCGTGCGCCGCCATGCGCACATCGTCCACCAGATGCGCGAGCTTTTCGTCGCTGGCGCTTAAATCTTCGAGGCGTTTTTTCAATCCGCGCGACCGGGTGCGGCGGCTTTGACTTTCTTCGGAACCCAAAATCCAGCGCCGCAGATCCGCCGTCTCAAAGCCTGAAAGATGCGCGGCGAACGCGCTGTCTGCGGCGTCGAACAAATGATGGCCTTCGTCGAACACATAACGCGTCGGCATACCGCCTTCCGCCGCCAAGGAACCGCCCGCGCCGAGCGCCGCCTGCACCATCACCAGCGCATGGTTGGCGATCACCAGCTTGGCGCGTTTGGCGCGGCGCTTGGAATGTTCGATAAAACATTTGCCAAAATGCGGACAGGCGGAATAGGTGCATTCGCCCTTGGTATCGGTCAGTTCGCGTGTGATGCCGCGCCCCAGCATATCGGGCAGCCACGCGGGGAAATCGCCGCCGACCATGTCGCCATCACGGGTCGCATTAACCCAGCGCGCCACCAGTCCCAGCGCAATGGCTCCGCCGGGGCGGGCATCCATGCGACCCAAGGCTTCTTCGAAGTTCAGTAGGCAGAAATAATTTTCCCGCCCCTTGCGCACCACCACGCGGCGTTTCTTTTCGATGGCGTCGGGGTACAGGCGATCCAATTCGTTATCCAATTGACGCTGCAGGTTGCGGGTATAGGTCGAAAGCCACACCGCGCCGCCGTTTTTATCCGCCCACACGCTGGCAGGGGCGACGTAACCCAGCGTCTTGCCGACGCCGGTGCCCGCTTCGGCCAACACAAAACGCGGCTGGCCGGGAATGTCGCAAGGATCAAACGCCGCCGTGACACCCGCGGCGAACCGCTGCTGACCGATGCGGCTTTCCGATTTGCGGCTGGCCAGCATTTCATCCAAGCGCTTGCGGGCTTCTTGGGGGCTGACCGGCGCATCGCCGGGTTTGGCTTCAAAGCCCCGGTCTTCCCAATCGGGCAGACGGTCCCACACGCGAAAGGCGCGGCGCAAGTTTTGACTGTGCGGGGTCTCAACGGGCGTCGTTTCGCCCAGCGCCGCCAATACCGCCGTCGCCCACGGCCAGCCCCCCGCCGCCATGGCGCGCGCCAGTCCCGCCATGATCCGGCCTTCACGGGAATCGCCCCTGGCCGCATTGGCGATGCGTTCCAACAAGGCGCGCGCCGCATCGACCAGCGCCAACGCTTCGTCTTCATGCGTGCGCGGCAAGGCCAGACCTAAGACCTGCGCCAGCCCCGAAGGTGTCGGCAGGCAGAAGGTGGCGGGCAAGGCGAAGGCGAACAATTCCAACACATCGAAACCACGCAAGGTTTCATAACCCAGCCGCGCCCCGGTGCGCCGCGCGTGACACACGATGGGCAATCCTTCGGCGGCGCGCAGACGCTTCACTGCATCACTAAAACTTAAGATCGAAACTTCACCGGTGGGGTCGACCAAATACGCGCCCCGCACCCCGGCGACCAAAGCGGGCGCGTCGGGCAGCAAAATTTCGGGTACTTGGGGCGGCGGATTCGACATGGGATGAGTATAACCGCCCGGCGCGGACCCTCCATATTTCTTCTCCTGGCGACTTAAGAATGCTATGGCTGATGCATGTTAAGCGTGCGCAACCTAAAACGGCTTTCCATCGGCCCTGTGGACCTAGATTTGGCCCCGGGCGAGATCGTCGCGTTGGTCGGCCCTTCGGGCATGGGCAAATCGTTGCTGATGCGCGCGATTGCGGATTTGGACCCCAACGAAGGCGAAGCCACCTTAAACGGCCAATCGCGCGCAAGCATGACCGCACCCGAATGGCGCAAACAGGTCATGTACGTGCCCGCACATTCGGGCTGGTGGGCGGATTGGGTCGAGCCCCATTTTGAAGGCGCCATGCGCAGCCGCGTGATCGAGCTGTTGCAGCGTCTAGGCCTGGAAAGCACCGCGCTGGGCTGGCCGGTGGCCAACCTATCCACCGGCGAACGCCAACGCCTGAGCCTTGCGCGCGCCCTGGCGCTGAACCCCAAAGTGTTGATGTTGGACGAACCGACCTCGGGCCTCGATACCGACAACGCCGAGCGCGCCGAAGCGTTGATCCGCCGCCATGCCGCCGAAGGCTCTGGCGTGTTGTTCGTCACCCATGACGCCGCCCAGGCGTCGCGACTGGGCGAACGGGTGCTGCGCCTGAAGGACGGCCAACTGTTTGATGAACCGGTAACGCCGCAGCCGCACGAGGCCCCGTCATGACCGGCGTTTATATCCAACTCAATTACATCGATTTGGTGCTCGCTTCGGTATTTTTGTTGCTGGCGGGCGGGTTATCGGTCGCGCTCAAACTCGGCTTGGAAAAGTCATTGGGCATTGCGGCGCTGAGGACCGTGGTGCAACTGACCCTGATCGGCTTGGTCTTAAAAATCCTGTTTCAAATGGCGTCACCGTGGTGGACCGGGCTGGCCGCGATCACCATGATCGCCTTGGCCGGGCGCGAAGCATCGGCGCGCCAGGGCCTCAAATTGCGAGACGGGTGGAGCTATTCCATCGCCGCCACCGCACTGCTGACATCGGGCGCCATCGTCACCACCTTGGCGCTCACCACCGCCATCCGGCCCGAACCGTGGTACGACCCGCGCTTCGCCCTGCCGTTGCTGGGCATGGTCTTGGGCAATACCTTGAACGGCGTTTCGGTCGGCATGGAGCGTGTCACCGCGACCTTAAAACGCGAGCGCGAGGCGGTCGAAGCGCGCCTAGCGCTGGGCCATACGCGCCGTGAAGCGGTGCGCCCCTATGTGCGCGAAGCTTTACGCGCAGGCCTGATGCACATCATCAACGCCATGTCGGCGGCGGGCTTAATCTCGCTGCCGGGCATGATGACAGGGCAAATCTTAGCCGGCGTCGACCCGACCGAGGCGGTGAAATACCAAATCCTCATCATGTTTTTGATTGCCGGTTCGACCGCCATCGGTGCGCTGATGGCGGTGCTGGCGGTGTCCAAGCGTTTGAGCGACGACCGCGACCGCCTGAGGCTGGATCGGCTTAAGGGCGAGGCCCGTTGACTCTTTGCCAATCGGCGTTACCCTGCCCCGCAAATAAACCCTTTAACCCCGCCCATAACCCCTAGGGGAAACCCCCATATGACCGCCTTACCTAACCGTTTGTTTTTCACCCTCGCCGTGACTGCCACCTTGATGATGGGCGGGCAGGCGCTGGCCCAGTCTTCGCAAGACATGAGCCTGCTCACCGAACCGGAACGTGTTGAGTTTACCCGTCGCCTGCAACACACCTCGTCGTCCGCCGAACGGGCGAAAATCACCGCCGAGATGAACCGCGTCGTACAAGAGCGCCGCCTAGACCTTAGACGCGCAAAAGATGCAGAAGCCAAAGCCAATACCCCTCAGCAAAATGGGCAACCCGCACAATAACGGCGCAACTTTGATTTCGATGATTTGCCGCGTTATGCGTTATAATGAACACACGGATTTACCGGGCATCTGAAAACCGGTCACGCTGAACGGAAGCGGCTGAACGATGAAAGTTGAATTATTAGAGACCTTTATCACCGGCCATCCGGTGATCGATGAAGAGCACCGCCAGATCGTCGATTCCATCAACGAAGTCTCGGCGGCTGTGGCTGCGGGCAAGTACGACCTCTGTTCGGTCCTGCTCGACGGTTTTTTGAAAATTTGCATCGATCACTTCGCCAATGAAGAACGGCTGCTGGAAGAACTCGGTTATCCCGCCTTGCACGATCACGTCGTGTTCCACAAAGAACTCATCATCAAGGCCAAGGCCGTTAAGACGTTATGCATGGACATGAAGGTGCCCGACAGCATTCAGCGCTGCTTTAACGAAATGGCGACGCTGTTGATCGAAGACGTGGTCAAAGGCGACATGCAGTTCGTATCCTTTTTGATCGAAAAAGGCATCGTCGAGACCCGCGATCATCCCCTGCCCATTGCCAAACACGCCGTGCAGCGCCCCGATTCCGATCCGGCGGCCTAACCTCCTCCCCCTCCGCCAATCCCCCCCCATCAACAACGGGCCTAAACCGATGCGTTCGGCCCGAACGGATGCAGCTATGCGTTCGGTGGGCGAATCTTCCTGCTTTTTGCCGAGAGATTGACCGCGATCTGATGACCTACCCCACATTTCAGCCGTTTTTTCGCCCCTTACTCCATGCGTTTTTGGAATACCTGTCGCGCAACCCCACCATAACGACTACTTACTTTGATGTTAAAAAATAATTTAATGCATTGAAATACATTGTTTTTATTATAAATTAGCAGAATAGAATATTATCGTGCTTTTTGGCGCTCCTCCGTAAGCCATGCATTTATGTGTTGTGCATAAAAGAGGCCTGAGATACGGTCCCTCCATCGAAGCAATCACTCTTTCGTGAGTGGAGGACAAAGAAATGTTGAAGCCCCTGATTTACGCCGCGATTACCGCCCTGTACGTGATGCAGACCGCGAACATTCCGACCGCCGCCGTAAAACATCCGGCGACCGGCCACTTGGTTGCGCTCAACCAGCGCTAAGCCAAAGCAAGGCTAACGCCCCTCGCCCCTTGGGGGGGAGCGCCGAGCGGAATGCCTACGCCCAATTTTCCCGAAAAAAAGCCGTCCCCAAAGAGGACGGCTTTGTTGTTTTGTGAAATCAGCTTTGCGTCGGCTCAGTGCGCGTTTTTGATCGCGTGAGCCTTTTCCACCAATAAATCCATCAACGCCAACAGCAGGCCGGAAACGACAAACGTGATATGGATGATCAGCATCCACATTAAGTTTTCCTTCGACGTTTCCCCCACCGCCATGAAGGTGCGCAACAGCTGAATGCCGGAAATGGCGACGATCGACGCGATCAGCTTCAATTTAAGGCCGCTGAAATCCACTTTGCCCATCCAATCGGGGCGGTCTTCATGACCGGCGGTATCGATCTTGGACACAAAGTTTTCGTAACCCGCAAAAATCACCATCAACAGCAGATTGCCCGCCAGCGACAGATCGATCAGAGTCAGCAACGCCAAGATCACGGCGGTCTCGCTCATGGTGAATACCGCGGGCGCAACGTGCAGCAATTCCTGGGAAAACTTCACCAGCAACATCGCCAGCGCCACCACCAGGCCTAAATAAAACGGCGCCATGATCCACCGGCTGGCGAAAATCAGACGTTCCAAACTGCGTTCGATCATTTCTTGCATGTCCCTTCGTCGCCAATTCGCACGTTTGAGTGGAAAGTAACGTCCGTATACCAAAACGCAACACTCTGATGGCATATTATTTATAAATTGTATATAATTGTTCTTGATTTGTTCTTATGGAGCGCTCGACGCATGGCGCAAATTTCCGAAATCGAATGGACCGATGCAACGTGGAACCCGGTGACGGGTTGCACTAAAATCAGTGCGGGCTGCGATAATTGTTATGCAGAACGGTTCGCCGAACGCTTTCGCGGCGTCAAGGGTCACCCGTTTGAAACCGGTTTTGACCTCACCTTGCGCCCGACGCGGCTGGAACAACCGCTGGCGTGGAAAAAGTCCCGCATGATTTTCGTCAACTCCATGAGCGACCTATTTCATAAGGGCGTACCATTCGATTTTGTAGATCGAGTGTTCGACACCATGGAAGCCGCACACTGGCACACCTTCCAGGTTCTGACCAAGCGCTCGTCACGGATGCGTGACTACATCAACAAACGCTACACAAATACGCCCGCGCCCGCCAACATCTGGTTGGGCGTATCGGTCGAAGATGGCACCAAAAAATCACGCATCCAACACCTGAGCGACACCCACGCCACGGTGCGCTTTTTGTCGTTAGAACCGTTAATCGGCCCGTTGGGGAAATTGGATTTAAGCGCCATGCATTGGGTCATCGTCGGCGGCGAGTCCGGCCCCCGTCATCGCCCCATCAACGAGGCCTGGGTCACCGACATTCGCGACCAGTGCCAAGCCGCAAACGTCGCTTTTTTCTTCAAACAATGGGGTGGTTTCAGGCCCAAAGAAAATGGTCGCGATCTTGAGGGGCGAATTTGGGGACAATATCCGTTAGAATATTCAGCGAATCCACACGCAAAAGTTTTGGTCGCTGCTGAATGACGAATAAAATTAGTTCTCTCATTTCCGAAAATTATCGGGGAAGAGAACAAAGTTATGTAAAGCACTTGTTCCTAGAGAACTATATCGAGAGAGTCGCATACAACATTCTCTCGTTTAGTCACGACTTTGTCTTCGTTGACGGTTTCTCAGGCCCCTGGAAATCGTCCCATGAAACACTCGAAGACACATCTTTTGGAAGGGCCACTTCAAAACTCCGCCATATTCGATTAGGCCTTTTAAAAGGCAACAAGGATAAAAAAATACGCTGTCTTTTCATTGAAGAAAAAAAGTCACGTTTTACAAACCTCCAAAAGGCGGCATCTGACATAAAAGATATCGAAGCCGTTGCTTTACAAGGGGCCTTCGAAAGCAAAGTTACTGATATCATTCACTACGTTGGACAATCATTTTCCCTTATCTTCATCGACCCAACAGGCTGGTCTGGATTTGGTCTCAATAACATCAAACCTATTCTCGAATTAAAAGGCGAAGTGATTATTAACTTCATGTTTGATTACATTAATCGATTCATGGAGGACCCTAGACCAGAAACAGCAAAAACCTTTGACCCACTGTTTGGCGATGACACATGGTATGAAGAGTTTTACAACCTTCAAAAATCCGGCGTCTCAAGAGAAGATGCTGTATTGCAGGTGTATCTTCGTCGCTTAAAAAAAACCGGAAACTTTAAGCACGTAACATCGACACGCATTAAACATCCCCTCAGAGATAGAACATATTTTTATCTTGTATATGCTACCAGACATTCAAAAGGCATCCTTGAGTTTCGAAACGTAGAAAAAAAAGCCGCCGACATACAAGAGCAAGTTCGAGATGCGGCTAAACAAGCAAACGCCATCGAAAAACGAGCCACAAAATCCGGTATGGATGATCTTCTCGGTGTCACTAAACAAGATGGGAACACGCAGGATTTCACTCTTGAAAGACAACGTCGATTATCTCAAGCAAAAAAAATATTTGTCGACTGCTTGAATACGGCAACATCTATAAAAATCGAAACGCTTCAGGGAATTGTCCTTGAAGTTCCACTCGTTTGGCCCACCGATCTAAACGAATGGCTTGCCGCACTTAGAAAATCAGGAGTCATCTCAATTCCAGAGATGAAGCAAAAAGCAACCATTCCTGACAGAAAATCAATTGTTCTCGTACACTCACCTTTTTCAATTAAAGATATCTAGGCTATCCCACCGTATACCCCAAATTCGGCGCCAGCCATTTTTCGGCCTGCTCGATGCTCACGCCTTTGCGTTTGGCGTAGTCTGCGACTTGGTCTCTGCCGATTTTGCCGATGCCGAAGTATTTGGCATCCGGGTGCGACAGATAAAAGCCCGACACACTCGACGCCGGCATCATGGCGTAACTGTCGGTAAGGACGATGCCGGTATTTTTCGTGGCGTCGAGCAGTTTGAACAAGGTGGTTTTTTCCGTATGGTCCGGACACGCCGGGTAACCCGGCGCGGGACGGATGCCATCGTAAACTTCTTTGATCAGGTCTTCGTTATCCAAATCTTCTTCGGCGGCGTAGGCCCAAAATTCCTTACGCACCCGTTCGTGCATGCGTTCGGCGAAGGCTTCGGCCAAACGATCGGCCAGGGCCTTTAACAAGATATCCGAATAATCATCATGGGCGACCTGAAATTCGGCGGATTTCTTTTCAATGCCGATGCCCGCCGTGACCGCAAAACCGCCCAAATAGTCCTTCACACTGGAATGTTTGGGCGCAACAAAATCAGCTAGGCAGGCGTTGACGCGGCCTTCGCCCTTGATCATCTGTTGGCGCAGGAAGTGAACCTTGCTCAATACCTGAGTGCGTGTGTCGTCGCTATAAAGCTCCACGTCGTCGTGGTCGACGCTGTTGGCGGGCCAAAAGCCAATCACGCCCTTAGCCGTCAGCCATTTTTCGGCGATGATCTTTTTCAGCATGTCTTGTGCATCGGCCCACAACGAACGCGCGCTGTCACCCACCTCGCCTTCGGCTTTTAAGATTTCCGGATAGTTGCCCTTCAGTTCCCAGGTGCGGAAAAACGGCGTCCAATCGATGCGTGGAGCCAGATCGGCCAGCGGGTAATCATCGAAGGTGCGCGTGCCCAAAAACGTCGGTTTGCTCACCTCGCCTTGCGCCCAGTTGATATCAAGCTTGCGTTCGCGCGCAGCTTCGATGCTCAACTGTTCACGTTCGCGCTGGCCGGCTTCGTGTTTTTCCTTCATGGCGGCATATTCGGCGCGCAGGTTTGATACATAATCGTCACGCAGCGTTTTGGAAATCAACTGCGACACCACACCGACGGCGCGCGAGGCATCCATCACATGCACCACCGGGCCGGAGTACGCGGGCGCAATTTTGACCGCAGTGTGGACTTTAGACGTGGTCGCGCCGCCGATCAGCAGCGGCAGCGTCAATTCCCGACGCTCCATTTCCTTGGCCACCGTGGTCATTTCTTCCAGCGACGGCGTGATCAGGCCTGACAGGCCGATGACATCAACATTGTGTTCTTGCGCTTTGTCCAAGATATCGACCCACGGCACCATCACGCCGATGTCGATGACGTCGAAGTTGTTGCACTGTAACACCACGCCGACGATGTTTTTACCGATGTCATGTACGTCGCCCTTTACGGTCGCCATCAAAATCCTGCCCTTGGTCGAACCGGCTTTTTGCCCTTCTTCGATGTAAGGCATGAGATACGCCACCGCCTGCTTCATCACGCGTGCGGATTTCACCACCTGGGGCAGAAACATCTGGCCGGAACCGAATAAATCGCCCACCACGTTCATGCCGTCCATCAAAGGGCCTTCGATGACGTCGATGGGTTGTTTGGCCGCCAGACGCGCCTCTTCGATGTCGGCTTCGACGAACTCGGCAATGCCCTTAACCAGCGCGTGTTCCAGACGTTTGGCCACGGGCTGTTCGCGCCACGCCAAATCGGGGCCGCCGCCTTCTTTAACGCCTAAGCCGCGCGCCGCCTCAGCCACTTCGAGTAGGCGTTCGGTGGCATCTTCGCGGCGGTTCAGCACCACGTCTTCGACCCGTTCGCGCAAATCGGCGGGAATATCGGAATACACCGTCAGCTGCTGGGCGTTGACGATGCCCATGTCCATGCCCGCATGAACCGCATGGTACAAAAATACCGAATGCATGGCTTCGCGCATGGGGTTGTTGCCACGCAGCGAAAACGACATGTTGGATACACCGCCCGAGATCATCGCGCCGGGCAGGTTGGCTTTGATCCATTTGCAGGCGTTGATGTAATCGACCGAATAATTGCGATGCTCGTCCAACCCCGTGGCGATAGGGAAAATATTGGGATCGAAGATGATATCATTGGCCGGGAAGCCCACTTCTTCGGTGAGGATCTTATAGGAGCGCGCGCAGATGTTCGTCATGCGCTCAAAGCTGTCGGCCTGGCCCTGTTCATCAAACGCCATGACGATCACCGCAGCGCCGTATTTCAAAACCTTGCGGGCGTGTTCCTTGAACAACGCCTCGCCTTCTTTAAGGCTGATGGAATTAACGATGCCCTTGCCCTGCACGCACTTGAGGCCGGCTTCGATGACTTCCCACTTGGAGCTATCGATCATCAAAGGGACACGCGCGATATCGGGTTCGGAGGCGATCAGGTGCAGGAACGTGACCGCTTCTTTTTGCGCATCCAACATGGCGTCGTCCATGTTGACGTCGACCACCTGCGCGCCGTTTTCCACCTGAGCGCGGCCAATATCCAATGCCGCCTGATATTCGCCATTGGCAATCAGTTGTTTGAACTTGGCTGAGCCCGCGACGTTGCAGCGTTCGCCGATGTTGACGAAGCCGGTGACGTCGTTGATGACCAGCGGTTCCAGCCCGGCCAAACGGCACACCGGCTTGGCTACGGGGCGTTGGCGCGGTTGAACATCGGCCACCGCGTCAGCGATCGCCTTGATGTGCGCGGGCGAGGTACCGCAGCACCCGCCGACGATGTTGAGCAGGCCTTCAACGGCGAAATCGCGCAGCACTTTGGCCATATATTCGGGCGTGTCGTCATACTGGCCGAATTCGTTGGGCAGGCCCGCGTTGGGATAAACGCTGATGTTGGTATCGGCGATGGCGGAGATCACCTGTAAATGCGGGCGCAGATCTTCCGCGCCCAACGCACAATTGAAGCCGATGGAAATCGGCCGCGCATGCGCCAACGAATTCCAGAACGCTTCCGCCGTCTGCCCCGACAACGTGCGCCCCGATGCATCGGTGATGGTGCCGGAAATCATGATCGGCAACGAAAATCCTTCGGCCTCGAACACGCTCAGCACCGCATAGATGGCGGCCTTGGCGTTCAAGGTATCGAACACGGTTTCGATCAACAGCAAGTCCGCGCCGCCTTCAATCAGGCCACGGGTCGCTTGTGTATAGGCCGTCACCAGTTCGTCGAAGGAAATGTTGCGCATGCCCGGATCATTGACATCGGGCGATAACGAAGCGGTACGGTTGGTCGGCCCCAGCCCGCCCGCGACGAAACGCGGACGATCGGGCGTGGAATATTTATCGGCAGCCGCCCGCGCCAACTTTGCGCCTTCGACGTTAAGTTCATAGACGATGTCTTGAAGGCCGTAATCCGCCTGCGACACGGTGGTGGCGCTAAACGTATTGGTTTCGATGATATCCGCGCCCGCTTCCAGGTACGCTTCATGAATGCCCTGAATGACGTCGGGACGGGTGAAGATCAACAGATCGTTATTGCCCTTCAAGTCCGAGCCAGAATTCTTAAACCGCTCGCCGCGAAAATCCGCTTCTCCAAGCTTGTGGCGCTGGATCATGGTGCCCATGGCGCCGTCGAGAATCAGAATGCGCTTTTTCAGCGCGGCTTCCAGTTGGGCTTTGGCGTTTGGATTGTGGGGTTTTAGGGTCATCGGCTCGATCTCTTTATCTTTTCGCTTAAACTTTCGGGCGCACACCGAGGATATGGCAAATGGCGTAACTCAAATCGGCGCGGTTCAGGGTATAAAAATGAAACGCCTTCACGCCGTTGGCATACAGCACCCGGCACTGTTCGGCAGCCACGGTGGCGGCGACCAAATTGCGGGTTTCAGCGTCATCGTCTAAACCTTCAAACAGATCGCCCATCCAGCTTGGCACCGCCATGCCGGTCACGTCGCCAAATTCTTTTATCCGCGCAAAATTGGTCACCGGCAAAATACCCGGCACGATGGGCACATGAATGCCCGCCTTGTCGACCGCTTCGAGAAAATCGAGATATGCGCCTAAATCAAAAAATGCCTGAGTAATGGCGCGGGTCGCCCCGGCGTCGACTTTACGCTTTAAATTATCCAAATCGGCGGCGGGACTGATGGCCTGAGGGTGAACCTCCGGATACGCCGCAACCGAAATTTCAAAATCAGCGATTTTTTTCAGACCCACCACCAAATCGGCGGCATAGGCATACCCGCCCGGATGAGGAACGTAAGCTTTTCCGATGCCGTCGGGCGGATCGCCGCGCAGCGCCACGATATGACGGATGCCATCCGCCCAGTACTGGTGGGCGATGGCGTCGATTTCTTCACGAGTCGCACCGACACAAGTTAGGTGTGCCGCAGGTTCAAGCTTGGTTTCTTGGCGAATGCGCTTGACCGTGGCGTGCGTGCGCTCACGCGTCGAACCACCCGCGCCATACGTCACCGAAACATAAGAAGGATGCAGCGGCTGCAAACGCTCGATGCATTCCCACAGCTTTGCTTCCATCTTTTCCGTCTTGGGCGGAAAAAACTCAAACGACACTTGAACGTCTTGCGGCAACGGAGATGCAAATGACATCCCTGGTCTTTGATGGCCTGGTCGTTGATGGCGCAATGGGGTGCTCATATGGGCAGTCCTCTTAACTTCTCAGTTCGCATTCTTAAATTGCCGCCTGGGCGTTGCGCCGCGCCACCCACAGGGTGACACCCAATGCGCCGGGTTTTAAGTGGCGTATGGTTTCGCACGTCAGGCCTTGATCGGCAAGCCATTCACGCACTTCTTCATCCGTAAAACCCAAACGCCGATGGGCGTGCTTTTCACGCAGCTCTTCCTGATCATGCGGAGCTAGGTCGACCACCAACAATCGTCCACCCGGCGACAGCATGCGCTGAGCTTCCTCAAGTGCCGCCCAAGGGCGTTCCAAAAAATGCAGTACCTGGTGCAACACCACGGCATCAAACGTTCCGTATGGCAACGGAAGGGACAAGATATCCGCTTGGCGCAATTGGCAATTTTCCAAACCCCAGTGTTTTAAGTTGGCGCGCGCCACGGCCAACATCTCATGGGAACGATCCACCCCAAAAGCCTCGCCCACATCCGGCCCCAACACCTGCAACATGCGCCCGGTACCGGTGCCAAGATCGAGCAGACGCTGCGTTTTAACCAGCGGCATCATCTCGCGCACCGCGTTTGCAACGGCTTCTTCGTCCACATCCAACTGACGCAAACGATCCCACTCCGGCGCATATTTGGCGAAATAAGCCTCGGCTGCACGCGCGCGGCCAACCTCGATTTCTTTCAAGCGCCCCGTATCTTGGGCGCGTAGCGAATCATCCTTGGGGATCATCGCCACGATTCGTCGCGCGGGCGATAAATTGCCGCCTTCGCTGTTCAGGCGATGAAAGACCCAACTGCCTTCGCGAAACCGCGCAAGCAATCCCGCATCCACCAGTATCTTTAAGTGGCGCGAGATGCGCGGCTGGCTTTGGCCGAGAATCGCCACCAGCTCACTCACCGTTAGCTCACCCGATTCCAACACCGCAAGAATGCGAAGCCGGGTCGGATCGGCTGCGGCGCGCAGGGCATTCAACACCAAATCCATCCAAACTCCACCACGCTTCATTATTTTTTTCAATCATTATGCTGATATAACAATATCTTTATATCAACTGAAAAACAATGCATAAATAACCTGCGCAGAACAAAAATAGGGCGCACCCTCGTGAACTGTTGCTATTTCGCAACACGTTATCCCGAAGGTGTGCGTTCCTGCAACGCCACGCTGGTTTTGTGGGGATAGCTGTGATAATTCCTTAAACAATGCCGTATGATGCAAATTAGCGGTGGCGAATTGTTGTCGGCTGTTAAGGGGTATTCGGAAGCGATAAATTGACCTTAGGTTACTTTAACGTTTACGGATTAGGGTGTTTGCAGGTCAACGTTTTACGGAGCCATTGATGGCCGATTTTGAACAAAAAGTGGGGTTTGGGCTGCAGAGCATATCGCGCCCAATCGTTTTGCATGTGAGTGTAGCACTCGTTGTCGGCACCTTGTTGTCCGGCTGCGCCAGCGCACCCAACGCCAACGATCCTCAAGCCGTAGCCGAATACAAAGAGCTCAACGATCCGATCGAGCCGCTCAACCGCACATTCTTTGAATTCAACCGTGGCCTGGACACCATGCTGCTACGTCCAGCTGCGACGTTCTATAAAGCCATGATGCCGCCGCCGCTGCAAAATCTGGTGCACAATTTTCTCAACAACCTGAAAACGCCGGTGGTTCTGCTCAACGACGTGCTGCAGGGTGAGGGCCAACGCGCTAGCGATACGCTCGCGCGGTTTGCCATCAATACCACCGTCGGCATTTTGGGCTTGGGCGATCCGGCCACCGGCATGGGCTTTGCGCGCCATGGCGAAGACTTCGGTCAAACGTTGGGCGTATGGGGTAGCGGCGAAGGCCCCTATCTAGTGCTGCCCATATTAGGCCCGTCCAATCCGCGCGACGCGGTGGGCAAGGTTGTGGATACGCTAACCGATCCGATTTGGCATTACGCGCAAAATACCGATCGCGAATACATCCCCAACGAGCGCC
Organism: Rhodospirillales bacterium; assembly: GCA_024653965.1. Classification (GTDB taxonomy): domain Bacteria; phylum Pseudomonadota; class Alphaproteobacteria; order Rhodospirillales; family Magnetovibrionaceae; genus JANLGW01. The sequence goes on along the minus strand of JANLGW010000027.1, from coordinate 5,769 downwards.
TCGTTGCCGACGCCATCAATTTCCGCGCGCGGAATTTAAATGAGATCAACGATCTGCAACGCACCTCTATTGATTATTACGCCGCCGTGCGCGATCTCTATCGTCAAATCCGCAGCGACGAAATTCGCAACGGTGCCGCACCGACCAACAGCGGCTTGCCAGCCATGAGCATGAACTTAGATTCCAATGACACTTATTCGATGGACGCGATGAAAGATCCCGATGCCCAGGATCCGAACTTGGCGACCAAGGACTAAAGATCACGGCAATCGCCTATAAACGATAAACCCCCGCCTCTTAAAAAGGCGGGGGTTTTTATTTGTGCTGATGACTTCAGCGTTTAGCGCGTCAGCGGCTTGTATTGCAGACGATGGGGCTCCCAGGCCTGATCACCTAAGCGTCGCTTTTTATCTTCTTCATAATCTTGGAAGTTGCCCTCAAACCACACCACCTCGGAATTGCCTTCAAACGCCAAGATGTGCGTGGCGATGCGATCCAAGAACCAGCGATCGTGAGAGATCACCACCGCGCAGCCCGCGAAGTGCAACAATGCCTCTTCAAGGCCGCGCAAAGTATCGACGTCCAAATCGTTGGTCGGTTCGTCGAGCAAAATCACGTTGGCGCCGATTTGCAGCATCTTGGCCAAGTGCACGCGATTGCGCTCGCCGCCCGATAGCTGACCGACTTTCTTTTGTTGATCGCCGCCCTTGAAATTGAACCACGACACATAAGCGCGCGATTGCACTTCTTTCTTTTCACCCAGCAAGATGACATCAAGCCCGCCGGAGATTTCCTCCCACACGGTTTTATTGGGATTGAGCGTATCGCGGGATTGATCCACATAACCCAGCTTCACCGTATCGCCGATGCGCAAGGTGCCGCCATCGGGTTTGTCCTGACCGGTAATCATGCGAAATAGGGTGGTTTTGCCCGCGCCGTTCGCGCCGATGATGCCAACGATGCCGCCCGGCGGCAGCTTGAAATTCAAGCCATCGATCAACAGCTTGTCGCCAAACGCCTTTTGCAGGCCTTCGGCCTCGATCACCAAATCGCCCAGGCGTGGCCCGGCGGGCATGGTGATCTGCGTGGAACTGATACGCTGTTCTTTATCTTGCGCCAGCAACTCGTCATAAGCCGAAATACGCGCTTTCGACTTGGCATGGCGAGCCTTAGGCGATTGGCGCACCCATTCCAATTCGTGTTTGAGGGTCCGTTGGCGCGCACTTTCTTCTTTTTCTTCCTGGGCCAGACGTTTTTCCTGTTGTTCCAGCCAGCTGGTATAATTGCCTTCGTAAGGAACGCCACGGCCACGATCGAGTTCCAAAATCCACCCGGTAACGTTATCCAAAAAGTAGCGATCGTGAGTGACGATCATGACGGTGCCGTCGTAATCGTGCAGAAAGCGTTCCAGCCATGCCACCGATTCTGCGTCCAGATGGTTGGTCGGTTCGTCGAGCAGCAACAGGTCGGGCTTTTGCAGCAACAACCGGCACAGCGCGATGCGGCGTTTTTCACCGCCCGATAATTTGGTTACCGGCCACTCGGCAGGCGGGCAGCGCAGGGCGTCCATGGCGATTTCGATGGTGCGCTCCAGCTCCCAGCCGTCGCAGGCGTCGATTTGTTCTTGCAGGTTGCCTTGCTCTTCAAGCAACTTCGCCATCTCGTCGTCGTCCATCGGCTCGGCGAACTTCATGGAGATTTCGTTGAAACGATCCAGCAGGTCTTTCGTACCGCCTAGCCCGGCCATAACGTTTTCTTGCACGTTGAGGCTTTCGTCCAAGTGCGGCTCTTGTTCCAAGTAGCCCACTTTGACGCCATCCGCCGCCCAGGCTTCGCCGTTAAAATCGGTATCGATACCCGCCATGATTTTCAGCAGCGTCGACTTACCCGAGCCGTTATGCCCCAGCACGCCGATCTTCACGCCGGGCAGAAACGACAAGGTGATGCCCTTCAAGATTTCCTTGCCCCCGGGGTAGGTCTTGGACAGGTTTTTCATCACATAGATATACTGATAGGACGCCATAGGGGCCGTGCTCCGCATTTGGGGCTGAGGATCGAAAGGAGACTGCGGTTTTAGCGCACCTGCACGAAGCGGGCAATAGCGCCGCGCGCCAGGCACTTCACCGGTCCTGGAAAAGTATAAAAATCAATGTTTTACAGGGGATTTGCTCATCTGCTGGGCCATAGCGGCGGCCACCAGCCCTACGGCATCGCTGGGCTTAACGGCATGATAAAAACCGCCCCCGATGATTTTAACATTTGGCCCATCACCGCAATAGCCCATACACACGCTTTCCAGAACCGACACGGTTCCGTCTTTAACTTCGGGCTGTGCGCGCAAGGCCTTCAATACCTCGAACGCGCCCTGCCCCGAACAAGACCTGCTGCTGAACTGCAGGTTGGTACACACATAGATTTTAACCGGATTTGTCATAACCATTGATGTGGCGCTTTGGGCTGCATTCATCAAGGCTTTTGCGCCTCGTCACGTTGCAAACAATTTAGATAACGCGCCTGACGTGCTCCGAAGAAAGGTGAAATATTTTTTTGTCCATATGAGCCAAGCTCTCGTTCAACGCCCGGCCCAACGCGCCGCCGTGGCCGCTGATGCGTTGTTTCATCACCGTTTCCAGCCCTTTGATGGCGGTGTCGAAAATTTCCGCCGTATCGCGCCATAGGCGGACATCGGTTCTAAGCGCATTTTTCAAGGTGCGCGCCAGCGTCGTAATCAGCGGATAATCCATATGCTCGGCCTCGCGCTCCAAGCGCTGCACAACGGTGTGCATCATTGAAAAATTGCGCTGCCGTAAATCGGCATTTTCATTGGCAGTGCGAAACGCCAGACGCAACACACTAACATCGCGCTTCATCCAATCGGTATAATCCTCGCAGTATTCCGCCAACACTTCGTGCGCGGCGTTGCGCTGGCTGTAATCGAGATTGAACCGCGACGCGCCGTCGAGAATTTGCGCCAAGGTATTGGGCAAATCAAAACAACCGACTTCGACATCCGCGCCCGCGCCTAGAACTTCACGAACCGGATGCTCAACTTGACGCCGTTCGCTCAAGATGGCATCCGTACCGCGCCGCCGCCGATCCGGGCCAAAATAATCCGGTGTTTTAAAAAATGGCGGATTGCTCTCCACCACCGATAACAGATGTTTCCTCAAACGATTGATGGTGAACGGTTTGGAAAACACCGCGTTGACGCCGACGTTGCGCGCCTGTTCAACCTTTTCCATATCCAACGCGCCACTCATGATCACTGTGCGCATGAAACGATCAGGCGTGGCCAAAGAGCGGCGCAACCACTGCATCAGCATCATGCCGCCCACGGGTTCCATATCCCACTCGCTGATCACGACATCTACCGGCGGCGTCGGGCCGCTCATGGAACTGAGAACGCTGCGCTCAAGATAATCGATTGCCGCCGCGCCATGAGGAACGGTGTTCACGGTGCCGATGCCGATGTCATAGAGCGTGGTCGCCAGCAATGTGCGCGACGGCGCACTATCGTCGACCACCAACACCGAACAGTTTTTCAGGCGTAAATCCGCCATTTCCCTCATGCCTTTCTGGCGTTGACTCATGTTCTTACGGACCCGTTTGATCCGCGCCGCACGGCATTATGGAAGAAACTTTGCTAACGCATTCTAAAGATGGACTGAATCATCGTTTTTTTTAAGGATTAAACTGCCTATATAGGGTTTATGTCTGCTTGCACCACCAACCCCACCGACGGCGCGCCGTTCAACGGCAATGCCGCCACCTGGCCCCAAATCTTTCAAGATTTGGCAAAAGAAGAGCAGCGCGCCCAGGCCGAACGCCCAAATCGGGGCGCTGGGCGCGATGAAGACGACATCGCATGGATCGACCTACGCCACCGCAAATGGCGCGCCCTGCAGAAGCATCTGGTCGATCATCCCTTCACCATCGATGCGACCCTGCCCCGCGCCGAGCAATGGCGCAGGGTGCTGGCGCACTGCGACGAAATCTTTTTCGAACAAGACATCACCGATTGGCTGTCGGCGCAGATCCACATCGCCGAAAACTTAGCGGCAGGCATCCGCGACATGAGGCCGCGCAAAAACGGCCCCTGTTACACGGTGTTTATGGAGTTCGTGCGCAACCGCAAACGCAAATACCACGTTACCTTGCGCTGGCTCAAAGAGGCCCAGGCCCAGGGGGCGGCGCTCACCTGGGATGTGCCGCCGCAGATGGGCGCTAAAAACGAATAAGGCCTAGAGGGGAAGTTGGCGCAGTTCGACTTCCATGTCGCGCAGCTTGGCAAAAATCCTGATTTTTCCCAGAAGCGGCCACCAGTCGTACAAAAAGGTCTGAATCGGTCGCCACATGGAGACCCAGGCCATAATCTGCAGCCCCTCTTTGACGATATCGCCGACCGTGCCGGTCAGGGTCGTCTGCACCATCTGCAACAAGATCAAACAGCTGCCCATGAACGCCAGCGCGATCAGCAACGTGATCCAGCCGTTGTTCAACAATGCCTTAAGATCGGCTTGGGTAGTGGCCATGCGATAGGCAAAATAATTACGCACCGCCTGCGGCACGTTGGCGATATCCAACGTCGCCAGTTCCGGCTCAGGCAGATGGATGACGATTTTCATCTGCCGCTTTAAAGGAAAATCCTGAACGCCGGAAACCATGTACGCTTCCGCTGCGGGATCGAGATCACGTTCGCGAAACGGCGCGGGGTCGAGCGACGAAAACAGCTGCTGCACCTTGTGCAGACGGATTTCGATCAGCTTGACGCCGTCTTCCTGTCGATACGGCAGGTGCTTCTTTTCCCGAGCCATGATCTTTAAGGCCGCTGCCCGCGCCTCTCCTTACTCACAAAATGCCGCCCGTTTTAACTTAACGCGGCTTCAGCGACAACGGCTTGCGCTTTAACGGACTGGAGCCGGACTTAACACCCGCGCCCGCATGGCCGCCAGCTTTAGGGGCTGCTTTGGCGAACTTGGGCTTAAACGGCTTTTTTCCCGCCTCGCCTTTGGGTTTGTAAGACTTCTCGCCTTTGCCCTGATAGGGCTTATCACCCTTATCCTTGTACGGCTTATCGCCGTGGGCCTTGTACGGTTTGTCGCCTTTAGGCTTATACGGGCTATCGCTTTTTTCGCCTTTGGCTTTGTACGGTGCATCGCCCTTGGCCTTATAGGGCTTATCACTTTTTGCTTTATACGGCTTGTCGCCTTGAGCTTTATACGGCTTGTCGCCGTGGGCCTTGTACGGTTTATCGCTTTTGGCCGCATAGGGCTTTTTATAGGGTTTGTCGCTGGGCGCGGCCTCGCCGGATTCATCAGCAAATTTACGCTTCGTTTCAGGCTTCGCCTTAATCGGATCGTAAGTGCTTCGTTTGGCGAAGGTCTTAGGCTCGTCATAAGACTTTTCATCGCCCTGGTCATCCCGGGGCGTTTCCGGCACGCCTTGCAGGCGCGTCACGGTGATGGTCTTTTCCACCTTGCGGCTGGGTCCGATGGCTTCGAGAAACTTATCGGCGCTCGCGGCGGAAAGTTCCACATGGGTTTCGTTTTGATGAATTTTGATCGCACCAATATCGGTCTTGGTGATGTGGCCCGCACGGCACAACATCGGCAACAGCCAACGTGGATCGGCGGTGTGCTTGCGCCCCACCGACATCGAAAACCACACCCCGCCGACAAAATCATCGCGCCGCGGCTTTTTGGCCTCGTCCCGATACTCAGCCCCTTGGCGTTCGCCTTGACGACCGCCGCTACGTTCCGGGCGAGCGCT
>JANLGW010000024.1 GCA_024653965.1 Rhodospirillales bacterium | reverse complement strand
GGCGCTGGGCTGGCCATCGGCTGGGGCATTCAGTTCCAGCACCCGTGGTTCTTGGTCGCCATGGCCTTGGTGGTGACGTTGTTCGCCTGCAACCTGTGGGGCTTTTTTGAAGTTCATCTGCCCGAAAGCGTGGCCGAAATCGGCGTCCATGAAATCCATGTGCATGGTTTGGGCAGCCATTTCATGACCGGCGCATTGGCAACGCTGCTGGCGACACCGTGTTCTGCGCCGTTTTTAGGCACCGCCGTGGGCTTTGCCCTGGCGCGGGGGAGCGGCGAAATCCTCGCCATCTTCGCCGCCTTAGGTTTAGGCTTAGCACTGCCTTATCTCATCGTCGCAGCGGCGCCGAAACTGGCGACGCGCATGCCCCGCCCCGGGCGTTGGATGATCATCTTGCGCCGCATCTTAGGGTTCGCTTTGGCGGCCACCGGCGTGTGGCTGGTGACCATTTTGGCGGTCCAGGTCAGCGACGTCGCCGCCGCACTGATCGCGGCAATCATGATCGTCGTCGCCATCATGCTCTATGTGCACAAACGCCTGCATCGGCGCTACGGTAGGCTCGATTGGATCGCGGTTGCGGTGCTGGCCGGGCTAGCGTTTGCCGTGCCGGACAGCATTCGCAAAGACACCGACAACCAAGCCCCGGCAGACGTCGCCGCCCTGTGGCAGCCCTTCGATCTGCCCGCCATTGAACGATTGGTGGCGGACGGCAAGGTGGTGGTGGTCGACGTCACCGCCGACTGGTGCATCACCTGTCAGGTCAACAAAGCGGTGGTGCTGGATCGCGGACCGGTGCTCGATCGCCTGAAAAGCGCGAACACCGTAGCCATGAAAGCCGATTGGACCCGCCCCAATGAAGTCATTTCGCGCTACCTAGCCTCGTTTGGACGTTACGGCATCCCCTTCAACGCGGTTTATGGCCCCGGCGCGCCCGATGGCATCGCCTTGCCCGAACTGCTGACCGACGCAGCCGTACTCAAAGCCATGGATAAAGCCGCCAATTCGCAGCCTTAGGCCGCGCACCCAAAGTCGGTTGCAATTTCCTTAACCAAACCCCATCTAAGGGGGTATTGAATTTTAGCAATCTCTAGGAGATCCATCATGAGCATTAAACCCGGCGATCCCATCCCCACCGCCACCGTTTACGAAATGGGCGCGGACGGCCCTGTCGCCATATCCTCCGATGATTTGTTCAAGGGCAAGACCGTGATGCTTTTTGGCGTCCCCGGCGCGTTCACGCCCACGTGCTCGGCCCAGCACGTCCCCGGATTCAAACAACTGGCCGACCAATTCAAGGCTAAGGGCGTGGACGAAATTGTGTGCTTCGCCGTCAACGATCCCTTCGTCATGGGCGCTTGGGGCAAAGATCAGGCCGTCGCCGGCAAGGTGCGCATGATCGCCGACGGTTCGGGCGAACTGACGCAAAAAATGGGCCTGGAAATGGATTTGGTCGCACGCGGTTTGGGCACACGCTCGCAGCGCTTCGCCATGCTGGTCAAAGACGGCGTGGTGAAAACCATCGACGTTGAAGCGCCCGGCAAGTTCGAAGTTTCCAGCGCGGAATCTCAACTGGGAAAATTATAGGCCACAATTATAGGCCACAGGCAAAACACCCATTGAAAGGCCCGCTCAATTGGCGGGCCTTTTCGCGTCAATAGCCTATAACGGTTACCCGATGCTGCTGGCAAAGGCGTTTTCGATATGCATGGTGGGATGCAAGGTGATGTCGTCTTCTTGTTTGATCGTAATTTCCAACGCCAAGGCGATTTGTTGCAACAGCTCCATATCTTCCGCCGTGGGGCTGGCCCCTGCGACCAGATTGTCGGTAACGTCCATTAAGGAACGGCACAAGGCGCTTTGATGGCTGTAACGGGTTCCATCGATGCGGCGGCTTAGATTGCTGGCGTTGGTGCGCAATTGCGCGATCCAATCGCGCATGGTTCCTTCGCCGCCTGAACTGGTCAGCCCGCTGATTTTTCCGACGGAAAACGTGATCCGCGAAATACAGCTTTCCACCCGATGATCGTTGATGTCGCTGACAACCAACTCGTGCGGGGGCGCATCGTCCTTGCCCACGGCTTTGCGGCGCAGACTGTTGGGCACGAAGGTGCTCGGCGCGCCGGTCAAGCCGGTACGCACGCTCTTGCGCCGATCGGGGCCGATATAGTCTGCCGTAACGATGAACGGTCTGCGCTGTTGGATTAACAATTCAAGCGCATGGGAAATTTTGTCGATGGTCAGCGGCAAGGTTAAAATGATGTCCACGCCCACGCCGCACAATTGCTGAATCAGATCGAGCGACGGTTCCCACGCCAATGAAATGACCGGCACAAACGGATCGGGCCCCAAATCGCCCTGGCGAATGTCATAAACCACCGGCGCCATCTCAGCATCTTGCAGATGCGAATTCATGACCACCAGATCGAACTTCTTTTTTGCAAGATGATCGCGCGATTTTTCAAAGTCTTCGATGATGGTGAACTCACGCATTCCCAAATCGCGCAGCAGACTGCGGGTCGTCGTGACAGACATTTGCGTGTCGTCGACGATCGCCACATCGATTTCGGAAAACCTAAACTGCGCCATGGATTGCCATCTGACTGATTAAAAAAATAAACGTAGAGCGCCGCCTCGCAAGAACGCAAATTCTAACACAGGCGAAAGCATGTGACACGGCACCATTTACGCCTGCAAAATAAGACAAACCATCAACTCTAATTAGATCGCCTGACTGTCGCGAATCTGTTGAATCGCCAGCCGAGCAAGCTCGTCGCAACGTTCGTTTTCCGGGTGGCCCGAATGGCCTTTGACCCAATGCCATTCGATTTCATGCCCCGCCAGCGCCGCCTCCAGGCGCTGCCACAGGTCTTGGTTTTTTACCGGCTTTTTATCCGCCGTCTTCCAGCCGTTGCGTTTCCAGCCGTGTATCCACTTGGTGGTGCCGTCTTTAACGTAAGTCGAATCGGTGTGAATGCGCACCTTTCCCACCCCGCGCTTCAACGCTTCCAGCCCACAAATCGCCGCCATCAGTTCCATGCGGTTGTTGGTAGTATCGGGCTCAAAGCCGGAAAGCTCTTTATCCTTGCCCCGCCAGCGCATCACCACACCCCAGCCGCCGGGGCCGGGATTGCCGCTGCACGCGCCATCGGTGAAGATATCCACAACATCGTTCGTCATCGGGTCTTAATCCAATCCGTATGCGCCGGGTCCGCCGACCGCGCGATGGAACCGAAGTTTGTGCACATATTCCATTGGATCTTTGCGCGTGACCAGCGCGTCCGCTGGGGTATTGAGCCAGTCGTACAACCGCGTCAGCAAAAAGCGCATCGCCGCGCCACGCGCCAGCACCGGCAATGCCGCCACTTCGGCGTCGCTAAGCGGGCGCACCCGGCCATAAGCGCGCAACAGTTTGCGCGCCTTGGTGGCGTTGAAACTGCCATCCGCCTCGAAACACCAGGCATTGAGGCAAATGCCCAAGTCGTAGGCCAGCACATCGTTGCAAGCGAAATAAAAATCGATCAGCCCGGTCAGCTTTTCGCCGCGAAAAAATACGTTATCGGGAAACAAATCGGCATGGATGACACCGCGAGGCAAATCCTGCGGCCACTCGGCCTCCAGCGCGTCAAGCTCGCCCATCAGCTCGGCGGTAATGCCGGGGATGACCGAATCGCCCCGCCCCGCGCACGACGCCAACAGGCCGCGCCAGCTGCCCACGGCCAAGGCATTGTTGCGCTTGAGATTGAAATCCGCCCCCGCGATGTGCATTTCGGCCATCGCGCGGCCCACCTCGGCGGCATGGAACAAATGTACCCGGCGCGGCCACATGCCCGAAAGGAACGTCACCACCGCGGCAGGCTTACCGCTCAAGGTCTTTAACACTAGGCCATCCAAGGCCCGCACCGGCTGTGGACACGGCACGCCCTTAGCCGCCAAATGCTCGATCAGGCCTAAAAAAAAGGGCAAATCGGCAGGATCGACGCGTTTTTCATACAGCGTGAGAATGAAACCGCCCTTTTCGGTCACCAGCTGAAAGTTGGAGTTTTCCACCCCTTCGGCGATGCCCTTGCACGACAAGACTTCGCCTAAGCCGAACTGCTTTGCAAACGCTGTCAGGTCTTCGTCAGTTACTTCGGTATATACAGCCATGCTGATTCCGCAAACGAGTTAGTAATATGGCAACTTTCGCCACGATATTATGATTTTGCGATTCGAACTACTAAAGAACGGCCAAGCCTCGGCCACAAGGAACTGTGAATGAGCCCAAAAGGGCCAACCATCGAAATCGCGTGTGCACTTGGGATGATGATCGTTCAGCTGGTCTGGGCGGCGGGCTCGGTCGCACACGCGTCTACTGACGAGCTCCTGCTCGCCATGGAAGGTCTCGCGGGATTCGAGACTAGCGCCGGCACGTCTTTGGATGGGCCGACGGTCCTGCCGCGCAAATCCTATAATGACGCCTTGATCCGCCGCATCCAACAAGGCTTGGCGACGCAGGGGTTCTTTCTAAGCCCCATCGACGGCCAATTCGGCCCCAAGACCGAATCGGCAATCCGTGCTTATCAAAAGAGCGCCGACCTGCCCGTTGACGGTATCCCCAGCGAACAATTGGCCATCGACCTGGAAACCGGGGGCAAGGTCGGCCAATTGCTCAATCGGTTGGAAAGATCCCGCGCCACCACCACCGACAAAGCCCGCGAAGCCTTGCTGTCGCGCCCCGAAACCCGCGCCCTGATCGGCGACGATGCCGTCGGAGCCGACGCCCCCCACGACCTCAAGGCCTGTTTTGCCGCGCCCAACCCGCGTTGCCTGCTGGTGGAAGCGGCAATCAGCGCCCGCGACATCGACAAACCTGAAATGCGCGACTGGGCGCTGGGTGAAATCCTCACCTCACAGGCCAAAGCCGGCCTAGCGAGCGACGCCTTAGCAACCACCCGGCGCATCCATGACCCCCGTCTGATCATGGTGGCGCTCGGCGATATCGCCAAAGCCCAGGCCGGGGCGGGCAACACCGCCGATGCCATGGCCGCCGTAGACATCATTCCCGATCTTGCGCAACAAATCGAAGCCTATATCGCCATCGCCGAAATTCAGGCCGATATGGGACAAATCGAAGAAGCCGCTAAAACAGCGATGCATCTTGGTGAATATCTAAACCGTATTGACGTGCCGCTGACCAAAATCGCCTTTCACGCGCGCATCGCCGTCATCTTGCACCGCGCCGGCCTGGAAGCTCAGGCGGGTGAAAACATCCAAGCCGCCGAAAAACTGGTACGCTCCCTCGACGATGCCAATGAGCGTGGCGAGGGCCTGCGCAATGTTGCAGCAGCCTATGCCGAAAATGGCGAGCCCGCCAAAGCCATGGATGTGCTGAAAGCCGTAACGAACGGCTCCGAAGACGTGCCCGTATTGATCGCCGCCGCCACCAAACTGGCGCAGACCGGGGACGCCGAAGAAGCCTTGGTCACCGCCGAAAGCATCGAAGCCGTGCGCTACCGCGCCTTGGTCTTGGCGCGCATCGCTTCTTATCAAGCGGGCGCTGGTGAATTGAACAGTGCGCGCGCCACGTTGGACAAAGCCCTGGAAGCTGCTCGGCAAATTACATTCCCCTTCGCTAAGGCTTATGCCTTTTCACGCATTGCATTGGCGTTCAACGACGTCGGCATCAGTTCCAGCAACGATGCAAAGCTGTTGGATCAGGCTCTGGAAACCGCGCATCTGATCAAAGACGACCGCCTGAAGGCGCATATTTTTTGGACCATCGCCGACGAGCGCCGCCATGCCAACGATGAGCCAGGCTCCGCCAAGGCGTTAAAACAGGCCACGATGGCAACCGCCGACATCATGAGCCCCTTTTCACGGGTTTGGATGCTGTGCGACATCGCCGAAGAACGCGCCAACAATCAAGACGACGATGCGGCCTGGACCGCATTTGCCGAAGCCTTCGAAGAAGCCAAAACCATCACCCATCCGTGGGGACGCGCCCGCGCCCTAAGCAAGGTTGCCGGCACCATGACGGCTCTGGCCGACTACGTCAGCAAAACCGCCGCTCCTTAAGCGTTTCGCATCGCGCCGAATAAGACAATCGTGTGACACCCGCCTGGGTCTGTGCCTGGGCTTGTGCATAGGGCTGGCCTTCTCTAGAGTGCGATCCGACCCTATCAATGTGTTAGAGTGCCCAGCTTGAAACACCCAACCGCCTTGGAGACCCCCTCGATGGATAAACCCATCTGCAGCCAAAAAGCCCCTTACGTCGCCGATGTCGAAGAAGGCAAAACATATTATTATTGCACCTGCGGCAAGAGCGAAAAACAGCCGTTCTGCGATGGCGCGCACAAAGGCTCGGCATTTACCGCCAAGGCTTGGACCGCAGAAAAAACCGGTAAAGCATACTTTTGCGGTTGCCGCGCGTCTAAAAACGACCCCCTCTGCGACGGCGCACACAAGGAACTTTGACATGATCAAACGGTGGGAATTGAACAAATCCGTGGGCGTAGCGTTGGTGGCTGGTTGCGCCTTCGTTTTGGCGGCGTGCTCGTCCGACGTCGTCGTCCAGCCGCCTTGTCCGGAAATCCTCATCCCCATCGACGGCTCAAAATTGACGCGCTTTAAGCCCGGTCCGGGGCGCGACATCATCGACGTCATCCATGAAGAGCAAGTCTCGGGCTTTGCCCATGGGTGCGAATACAACACCGACGAAACCGGCGCAGGGGAAGTAACGGTGGAAATTATCCCATCGTTCGAATCAAAAAAGGGTCCCGCGAATCCGAACAATCAATCCACATTTGAGTTCTTTGTCGCCCTAACCGATCAAGAAAAGAACGTGCTGGAGAAAAAACGCCTTAACGCCATTATCGATTTTCCGTCGAATATGAGCCGGGTTTTATGGCAGCGCGAAGAACCCATCACCCTTACGATTCCCTTGAAAGCCGGACAAACTGGCGAAGATTTCCGCATTTTCATCGGCTTACAGATGAGCCGCGAAGAATTGGAATATGAACGCTCGATCCGCTGATTCTTTTGGCGTCGATGCGGGAGTCCATTGACCTCAAGCGGCGCTTGTCTAGAATAGGCCCAAGCCCGGTGATCTTACCGGGCGTAAAAGTTTATAAACGAGATCACTCGATTTAAGCCGCCACGGGAGAGACTGGCACCGCCGACAAAAGGCACCGCCAGCGCCGAAGGAGCAACCGCCCCGGAATCTCTCAGGCAAAAGGACCGTCGCGGCGACGAGACTCTGGAAAGCAGGTAGACGCCCGTTTTTAACATGGCGTCTCCTCACCGAAGATGTAACCCGGCTCCTCGCCGCACGACCGATGAGGACCACTGGGGAATCTTTCAGGTTCCGAGACAGAGGGGGCAGATCCGGCCAATCGTGGCCGGTGTACTGCCTAACTGTTGGAGATTCCCAGTGTCCGAGAACACGTCTGCTTTAGAAATCCTTCTCACCACGCCGTTGGACGCTCTGCACCGCGCCTTGGGCGCTAAAATGGTGCCGTTCGCGGGTTATGCCATGCCGGTGCAATACCCGGCGGGCATTTTGAAGGAACACCTGCACACCCGCGCAGCGGCTGGGCTGTTCGATGTTTCGCACATGGGCCAAGCGTTTTTGATGGGCGATGAAGCGCTCAAAGCGTTCGAGACTTTGGTGCCCGGCGACTACCAGGGCTTGGCCGAGGGCAAAACCCGTTATAGCGTGCTGCTCAACGACCAAGGCGGCATCATGGACGACCTGATGGCGACGCGCATCCCTGGCGGGCTGTATCTGGTGGTCAACGCGGCATGCAAAACCCAGGACTTCGCCCATATCGAAGCAAACACCCGTGGCCGCGCCAACCTTGAAATCCTAGCCGACCGCGCGCTGCTGGCGCTGCAAGGCCCCAAAGCCGGCGCCGTACTGGCGCGCTTGGCCCCCGCCACCGCCGACATGACCTTCATGACCTTTCGCAAAGTCGACATCGCGGGCATCGCTTGTTTCGCCACCCGTTCCGGTTATACCGGCGAGGACGGCTTTGAAATTTCCGTGCCCGCAGACCGCGCCGAGGAATTGGCGAAAAAACTTCTGGCCGAGCCGGAAGTCGAACCCATAGGGTTGGGCGCGCGCGACAGCCTGCGCTTGGAAGCGGGCTTGTGCCTCTATGGCCACGATATCGACACCCATACCACCCCCATCGAAGGCGACATCAAGTGGGTGGTGAATAAACGCCGCCGCGAAAACAAAGGCTTTCCGGGTGCGGATATCATCTTAGGCCAACTGGCGAACGGCACCGAACGCCTGCGGGTCGGCATCTTGCCCGATGGCCGTGCGCCCGCGCGCGAAGGCACCGAAGTTCAAGACCTAAACGGCAACACCATCGGCACCGTGACCAGTGGCGGCTTCGGCCCCTCGGTCAATGGCCCCATCGCCATGGGTTACGTCAAAACGGCATTCGCAACTGAGGGCACGCCGGTAAACCTGATCGTGCGCGGCAAGGCCTTGGCGGCCAAAATCGTGAAAATGCCGTTCACGCAAAAAAGTTACAAAACCGCTTAATGGATCATTTTTCAATTTTCGGAGTTCAATGAAATCATGACCGTCAAATACACCAAAGATCACGAATGGATCAGCGTCAACGGCGACATCGCCACCGTCGGCATCACCGATTACGCCCTGCACCAACTGGGCGATCTGGTATTCGTCGAAGTGCCTGAAGCGGGCCGCACCGTTTCCCAGGGCGACGAAACGGCGGTAGTCGAATCGGTCAAGGCAGCGTCGGAAGTCTATACCCCGGTATCGGGCGAAGTGACCGAAGGCAACTCGGGCATCGCCGACGATCCCGCCACGGTATCGGGCGACCCCAAGGGCAAGGGCTGGTTCTTCAAAATCAAGTTTTCCGACTCGTCGGAGTTCGACGGCTTGATGAACGACGCCGAGTACAAGGCTTACGTCGCAAGCCTCGACTGATCCCGGTTATCTCTATAAGGAACTCCCCCGATGCGCTATTTGCCGCTCACCGAATCCGATCGCGCCGAAATGCTTGCCACCATCGGCGCCAAATCCGCCGTGGACATGTACTGCGACGTGCCTAAACAAGCGTTGCTCGACGCGCCTGTGGATTTGCCCACGTACAAGGGCGAAATGGAGGTCGAAGCCGTTTTTGCCGCCATGGCCGCAAAAAACTTAAGCCCGTCGAGCGCACCGTGCTTTTTGGGCGCAGGCGCGTACCGTCACCATATTCCGGCGACGGTGGATTATATGCTGCAACGGGGCGAATTCCTCACCGCCTATACTCCCTACCAGCCCGAAGTGGCGCAAGGCACGCTGCAATACCTGTTTGAGTTCCAGACTCAAGTGGCGATGCTGACGGGCATGGAAGTGGCCAACGCGTCCATGTACGACGGCGCGACGGCCTGTTCCGAAGCGGTGTTGATGGCGACCCGCGCGACGCACAAACACCGCGCGGTGCTGGCGGGCGGACTGCACCCGCATTATCGCGACGTCACCGCGACCAGCGCCCATTCGTTAAAGATCGAACTGGTGGGGCCGAATTCCGATCCTTCCCGCCCCGCCGACCCGGCCAGCGTCATCGATCTGATCGACGATGCCACCGCGTGCGTGGTGGTGCAATCGCCGGACCTGTTTGGCCGCATCATCGATCTAAAACCCATCGCCGAAGCGGCCCACGCCAAGGGCGCATTGCTGGTGGCGGTGGTCACCGAAGTGGTGTCGCTGGGCCTTTTGGAAGCGCCGGGCAACCAAGGTGCCGACATCGTCGTGGCCGAAGGGCAATCGCTGGGCAACGCGCTCAGTTATGGCGGGCCTTATGTGGGCCTGTTCGCCACCACATCGAAACTGGTGCGCCAAATGCCGGGCCGCGTGGTAGGCGAAACCCTGGACGTCGAAGGGCAACGCGGCTGGGTGCTCACCCTTTCCACCCGCGAGCAGCACATCCGCCGCGAAAAGGCGACGTCGAACATCTGCACCAACTCCGGCCTGTGCGCGCTGGCGTTCACCATCCACGCTTCCTTATTGGGCGAAGAAGGCCTGTCGCGTTTGGCGCGCCTCAACCATGCCAAAGCCTGCCAGCTTGCCGACCGGCTGGCCAAGGTAAAGGGCGTCGAAGTGCTCAACGACAGCTTCTTCAACGAGTTCACGGTGAAACTTTCCAAGCCCGCCAAGGACGTGGTCGAAGCTTTGGCCAAACGCGGCATCTTAGGCGGCGTGCCGGTGACGCGCCTGCTGCCGACCCGCTCCGATCTCGCCAACATGTTGTTGGTGAGCGCCACCGAATGCAACTCCGACAACGATATCGATGCGCTGATCAAAGCGCTTGAGGAGATCCTCTAATGGCCGACATGTCCCAAGGTCGCAGCAACGTTCCGCACGGCGGCAGCCAAGCGGCAGCCAACCGAACCATCAGCGGCTCCAAGGGTTTGGAGCTTGCCGAACCGTTGATCTTTGAAATGGGCGAAGCGGGCCGTTGCGGCGTCGATTTTGCCGACGCAAAAGTATCCAACGACCGCTTAAACGGCATGCGCCGCAAGGCCGCCGTTGGCTTGCCGGGCTTGAGCGAGCCGCAGGTGGTGCGCCACTACACGCGCTTAAGCCAAAAAAACTTCGGCATCGATTCCGGGTTCTATCCGCTGGGATCATGCACCATGAAACACAATCCGCGCATCAACGAACGTGTGGCGCGCATGAAAGGCCTGGGCGATCTGCACCCGTTGCAGCCGACCTCCACCGCGCAAGGTGCTTTGGAACTGATCGACACGCTGGCCACCTGGATCAAGACGCTGTGCAACATGCCCGCCGTCGCCATGAGCCCGGCTGCAGGCGCACATGGCGAACTGTGCGGCATCATGTCGATCAAGGCCGCCTTGGAAGCGCGGGGCGAAGCCGCCACCCGCACCCGCTTTTTAGTACCGGAAAGCGCACACGGCACCAACCCCGCCACGGCGGCGGCGTGCGGCTTCACGGTCGATAGCATTCCCGCCACCGAACGCGGACGGGTGGATATCGCCGCCTTCAAGGCCAAGCTGGGGCCGGACGTGGCGGGCATCATGCTCACCAACCCCAACACCTGCGGCCTGTTTGAAAACGACATCATCGACATCGCCGCCGCCATTCACGAAGCGGGCGGTTATTTTTATTGCGACGGCGCGAACTTCAACGCCATCGTCGGGCGGGTGCGCCCGGGTGATTTAGGCGTCGACTGCATGCACTTGAACCTGCACAAAACCTTTTCCACCCCGCATGGCGGCGGTGGGCCGGGTGCGGGTCCGGTGGTGCTGTCTGCCGCACTCGCGCCGTTCGCGCCGGTGCCGTACGTGATCCACGATGCCGACGGCTTCGAGATGGTCGAACACAAAGCCGATTCTGACGCCCAACCGTTCGGGCGGCTCAAGGGCTTTCACGGGCAGATGGGCGTGTTTATCCGCGCGCTGGCGTTCATGCTCAGCCACGGCGCGGAAGGCCTATTGCAAGCCTCCACCGATGCGGTGCTCAACGCCAACTACCTGCGCGCCAAACTGCAAGACGTGATGAGCGTGTCGTTCGACGGCATGTGCATGCACGAAGTGCTGTTCGACGACCGCTTCCTCAAAGACACCGGGGTCACCACGCTGGACTTCGCCAAGGCGATGATCGACGAAGGCTTTCATCCCATGACCATGTATTTCCCGTTGGTGGTGCATGGCGCGTTGTTGATGGAGCCCACGGAATCGGAATCCAAAGATACCTTGGATTTGTTCATCAAAACCCTGCGTGGTTTGACCGCCCGGGCCAAGGCGGGCGAGGCCCAATCGTTCAAGGACGCGCCCGTGTTGACCCCGCGCCGCCGCTTAGACGAAACCGCCGCCGCGCGCAAACCGGTGCTGCGCTGGACTCCCGAAGCGTAATCCGCAACACCGCTAAATGAAACGGGGGCTCTTGGCGGAGCCCCCGTTTTTTAATCACTACCTTGAGATCGGGATGCTCGAGGGCGCGTTCACAAGCCTCTCTTAGGGGCTCAAGATCGTTTTGCAGGCTGCCCCACAAATCTTTTATATCCACGCCGTCATAGTCATGGCGCAACACATTCCCAAGCGCCCGAATGTCATGCCATGGCACACTGGGTTCCAATTTTTCAGCCAGATCGCCTAGCTTTGTGGCAGCTTCGGCGATAATCAAAAACGCGCGTTCTATGGCGAACCGTTTGAGTCTATCCGCCGCCAACATATTCTGATCCATGCCGGAAGAAAACGCGTGAAGATCGTTTATCGCGTCGAGAATATCCCTAAATCTTTGGCGCGGACGTCTGGTAACCATCAAAAAACCTTGATCCCTTCGCGCTGTATGGCATCGGACAAATTCTGATTCTTGACTTCATCCAAAACGACATCCACCTCATGGCCCAACACCTTCGCCAACACTGAGCGAATTTTGACGACACTCCCCAGCCCGGTTTTAGCGTAGGCCTCACGCTGAACATATATGTCTACGTCGCTTTCCGGCATGGCATCGCCACGCGCATATGAACCAAAAAGAGTCACATGGCGAATATCCAAAGCCTCGCGCAGTAAATCTGCGTTGGCGCGAAGCCGCTCCACTATTTCTTCGCGAACTTTGCCCACATGTTGTTCATCCCACGCTTCGACGCACCGTAACTTTTCAGCCAAGGCCTCGATCTCGTCGGCCTTGGCCGCAGGCACCCATACGTGTTTACGCACGAAGCCTTTGGCTTTCATACGGTCCTCGTAACGTGCGGTATTGGCGGCGGCTCGGCTCATGACATTCTCCAAAATAAGTTACTCATTATATCATATGAGTTACTTATTTCAATAATCAGTTACTCATTTAGAAATGCAAAAAAAGGGGGGCCGAAGCCCCCCCGCACGCATCATGCCCCAAAAACTCACAAAAACCCTTCGCCTTCGCCATCCGGCGGCGGCAGGAAGGTATTGTTTTCGTCGTTGAACAAATCATCCATATAGGAGAACTCTTTGCGCATGCCGCTGCGCGCCAGCAGTTTTCTCTGCACCGGTTCAGGAAAATCGGTGAACATAATGGCGCCGCGCTCGATCAGCACGTTGATCAAATCTTCGATGACGCGGATCAGCCCTAAGTCCGATTCCATCAGCTCGCGCTGGGCGCGCTGTTCCGGGCTGTCGGTATGCAAAAAGGTCTGCAAACCCGGATCGTTGGAACCGACCATTTCCGAGCCGGGAACTTCTTCACTCAATACCGCGACAATCCGCCCTTCGGCGTTGCGCATCACATATGGCATTCTGGCGCCCCTTATTCTAAACCTTGGTGTATCGCATTGTTTGCTCTGGCGTTAACCAGTTTACCCTTGCCGAGCCATGCTTACAACACCGAGGCTAGAATTCAGCCAAGCCGTCTTCGCCTACCTTGATGATGAATTCATTTTGCTTTTGCGGATCTTCAAAATGCCCGCGGCGTTTATCGCGCCAAAGATTGGTTTTGCGCGGTGGATTGACGGCGTCGGCAATGGGGTCGAAGGCAAACAACGCATCGTCAAAACGCGTCCCATTCCACGCCACGGACGGCCAAGCCAGGCCCGTAAAGTGATAAGCCCCTTCATGGCAGGAAGCGATGGTCCAGAAAAATCCCATCGACGGCAGATCGGTGCCCACGGCAGGCGGGCCGAACGCGCCATCCGCATCAAGCGCCGCGACGATAGCCTCGACCTCCGCCGGGGCCAGTTTGCGCGTCGCCTGTTTACCGCGCCAAGGGTTGAGCAAATCGGATACGCCCTCGACCTCGAAATTTCTCAGATCCACCGGCAGGATCAATCGTGCATCCAAAACCCCGCTTGCGGCGTCCAGATCATAGACCCGCACCTGTTCGGTATACACGGCGTTATAAACCACGCGGTAACGCCCCGGCGCACCGGGCGTGCAGGTCTGTTTGAAATCGCCGCCCTCCAGATACGAAAACCACTGGAACTTGCGCAAAATAGGATTGTCGACGGTGCTTTGCGACGCCGCGCACGCGCCTAGCGCCAGCAAGGCCGCCGCACTGGCAAGGCCCTTAAGCCACGCTTTCGATGATTTCAAAATCATGGGTAATCTCCGCCGTTTTGCCCAACATGATGGATGCCGAGCAATATTTTTGCGCCGATAGCTCGATGGCGTGTTCAACCCGTTTGGGGTCGAGACCGCGCCCCGTGACCTTAAAATGAACATGGATGCGGGTAAAAACCTTCGGAATGCTTTCCGTGCGTTCGGCCGAAAGTTCGGCGATACAATCAGTCACGTCCTGGCGGGCTTTGTTCAGTATGCTCATCACATCGATGGAAGTGCAGCCGCCCATGCCGATCAACAGCAACTCCATGGGCCGCGAGCCCTTGTTTTCACCGCCAAAATCAGGCGATGAGTCCATGACAACGGCATGGCCGCTATCGGCCTTGCCCTCAAACGACATGCCGCCGGTCCACGTTACGCTAGCTTTCATTGGGTCCTCCACAGGGGTGCTTTTCGTCAAGCATAGCAAATTCCCGCGCTTGCGCCCTGCTTTTTACCAAAAGACCGCTTTCAAGGCCGGTCTAATTAGGGCAAATCTAAAATGACCACCTCCGCGCCCCGAACGGCTTTCAGGGTCAGGCGGCTTTCGTGTTCCACTTGGGCGGCACCCCGTTCGGGCACGATCACGCCATTAAGCTCAATCTCACCCCGGGCGGGCACGACATAGACATGCCTGCCGGGTTTGATCTCGAGCATCGCCTGCTCGCCCACATCCAGCACGGCAGCCATCAGCGCCGCGTCTTGGTGGATAAACAGCGCATCGTTATGCTCTTGCCCACCGAGCCCCGAGACCAGCGTCTGAAAGCCGCCGCTGGAATGGCTGCGATCGAAGGTGCGGGTATCCCATCTGGGCGCGTGGCCGATGGCGTCGGGTTCGATCCAGATTTGAAACAGCGTCAGGTCTTCATCGCCGTTGTTGAATTCGGCGTGGCGGATGCCGGTGCCCGCGCTCATCACTTGGACCTGACCCGCTTCGGTGCGCCCGGCGTTGCCCAGGCTGTCTTCATGGCTGACCGCGCCCCGGCGCACATAGGTGATGATTTCCATATCGCGGTGACCGTGTTCGCCGAACCCGGTTCCGGCCTTGATGAAATCATCGTTCCAGACCCGCAATACGCCAAAACCCATACGCGCAGGATCATAATAATCGGCGAAACTGAAGTGATGGCAGGCTTTGAGCCAGCCGTGATCTTGATGACCAAAATCTTCAAAGGGCGTTACGGTGATCATGGTCTCAATCCTTTTGCCATCACTTTTTTCTCAACGTGTACAAAGAGTATGCCCCATCGCCCAGCAACGCCAAGCTGACCGAAGTCAGGATCAAAAACGCCGGATACTCCCAGCCGCCGCCTTGGGAACTGAACATAAACCCACTGGCGAAGTGAACCTGCAAAGCGCCCAGCAAAACCGGGATCAAGGCCAGCGCCACCCACCGGGTGAACAGCCCTGCGATCAACAGCGCCCCGCCGCCGATTTCGGCGGCCATGACCAGATAAGCAAGGAACGCCGGAAATCCGAGGGATTCGAAAAACCCCGCCGTGCCTGCGGGCGTGAACACAAAAAGTTTGATCAGGCCGTGGGTCAGGTACATGCCGCCCAGGCCCAGGCGCAGCACCAAGGCCGCGTAGTCGTCACGATTTGGGGAGGTCGTCGTCATGGTTGTTACTCCTTTGGGGAATTCTTTGTGTATTTGGGATCAGGCCGCCAGTTTTGCAGCCAATTTCGCCACGTGCTGACCCTGGAACCGGGCGATGGCCAATTCATTGGTCGATGGGGTACGGCTGCCGTCGGGGCCGGCCAATGTGGTCGCACCGTAAGGTGTGCCGCCGCTGATCTCGCTCATGTTGGTCAATTCCGGGCAGGCGTAGGGAACGCCCACGATCACCATGCCGTGATGCAGCAGCGTGGTATGAAATGAGGTGATCGTCGTTTCCTGCCCGCCATGCTGGGTCGCCGTGCTGGCGAACACGCTGCCGATCTTGCCGACCAACGCGCCCTTCATCCACAGCCCGCCCGTCTGATCGAGAAAATTGCGCATCTGCGCCGCCATGTTGCCAAAGCGGGTGGGGGTGCCAAAAATGATGGCGTCATAATCGCCCAGCTCCGACGGGTCGGCGATGGGGGCCGACTGGGCCAGCTTCATGCCCGAAGATTTGGCGACTTCGTCGGGCACCAATTCAGGCACGCGTTTTAAGGTCACTTCGGCACCCGCCACGGTGCGGGCACCTTCGGCGATGGCCTGGGCCAGGGTTTCCACGTGGCCGTAGGAACTGTAATAAACGACTAAAATCTTGCTCATGTCTCAGCGCTCCTCAAAGGGGGGGAAGTACTGGGACTAACGTAATCGTCGCCATATTCGTAGACAATATTGCTAAATTGAATAATACTGTTTCCAAATAGGAGACAATAGCCATGGACCTGATTACCGGCATGCAAGCCTTCGTGGCGACGGTGGATGCCGAAAGTTTTTCAGGAGCAGCACGCGAACTGGGTGCATCCAAGGCCGCCATCAGCAAACAAGTCTCAACCCTGGAAGACCGACTGGGTGTGCGCCTTTTGCAGAGAACCACGCGCACGTTGAACCTAACGGACGAAGGACGGATTTTTGTCCAACGCGCACGGCAAATTCTCCAAGACCTTAAAGACGCGCAAGAAGCCATCTCACCCACAGGCGCACAATTGAGCGGCAACATCCGCATCAGCGCACCGCACACCTTCGGCGCAACGCACCTCACGCAAGCCCTGGCTACTTTTATCGCGCGTTTTCCGCGCCTTCATGTAAACGTCGAATTTTCGGACCGCATGACCAACCTGATCGACGATGGATTCGATGTCGCGGTGCGTATTTCCCAGCTTAAAGATTCAAGCCTGATCGCGCGTAAAATCGCCCCGGTGCCGCTAGCGCTGTGCGCATCGCCCGCGTATTGGCAAACACACGGCAAGCTCCGGCACCCGCGTGAATTGGCGCCCGAATTAAACCAGCACCACTGCATCATGTATTCATACCTAAGCACACCCGGAGAATGGGGCTTTCAGGAAAACGGCGCGCCGTTTTCCATCAAGGTCAACAGCGCGCTGACCACCAACCACGACAGCCTGATCCGCGCCGCCGCCATCGACGGACTGGGCATCTTCTTCGGGCCTTCGTTCATCGTGCGCGAGGCTTTGGATCAAGGCTTGCTGACGCCCGCATTGGAAGAATTCCTGCCCGCGCCCCTAGCCGTGCATGCGGTCTATCCTTCCAGCCGCAACCTTTCACCCAAAGTTCGCGCCTTCGTCGATTTTTTGGCGGAGTGGTTCAAAAACACGCCGCCGTGAGCTCAGGCTCTGAACGGGAAAATAGACTTAACGCACGATAAAGTCCTTTCCGAACGACCCCGCTCTCCCCATATCACCACTCAGGTTAGGGGAATTTTGGGCAGAATGAATGCGTAAGCACACACCTCAGGTCGATGCATCTCTCCACACGGATTCCCGTACGGACGGCGGAGAAATGTGTTTCCCCCCCGTAAAACTGAACGGGCGCGATTTCCGGGGCGACTTGGACATCCGCATCGATGCCCATGGCCGATGGCACTACAACCAGAGCCGCATCGAGCGCAAGACCATGGTGTGCCTGTTCGCCTCCATGCTGATGCTGGACGCGCGCGGACGCCACTGGCTGGTCACGCCGACAGAACTTGGCCGCATCGAAGTCGAAGACGCGCCCTTCATCGCCGTGGACATGTTCGTTTGTGGCGAAGGACGCGACCAGGTCATCAGCTTTTGCACCAATGTCGATAGTCTAGTGAGCGTGGAAGCCGCAACCCCCTTATCCATCTCGGAAAGCCCCGCCTCCGGCGAGCTCGTCCCTTACGTCACCGACGAACGATCGCTTAAAGTTAAAATCAATCGGGCGATCTATTGCGATTTGATGGAATTGGGCGTGACCGAGCCGCAAAACGGGCAAGATCTGTTCGGCGTGTGGAGTTCGGGCCTATTTTTTCCCCTGGGCCAGATGCCAAACCTACGGGCATAATGGTCCGATGATGGACATTGCCCAAATCAGAGCCTGCCTGCAGGCGCGACGTATCCCCGATGAGCGTGGCGATCACGACTTAAACCCGGATCTGCGCCCAGACAAACCGTTGCGGCCTGCCGCCATCTTAGTGGCCTTGGTGGAACGCAAGGCGGGCATCGGTGTACTGCTCACCCGGCGCGCCGAACACTTGGAGCATCACCCCGGGCAAATCAGCTTTCCCGGCGGGCACATCGAACGAACCGACCGAGACGCCACAGCGGCAGCGCTGCGCGAAACCCATGAAGAAATCGGCATTGCCCCCGAACGGATAGAGGTTTTAGGCCGCCTCAACGATTACGTAACGCGCACGGGTTTTCACGTTACCCCGGTGGTGGGCGCCGTTCGCCCGCCCTTAAACATCCGCCCCGACAGCCGTGAAGTGGACGAGGTATTTGAGGTGCCGCTGGCGTTTTTTCTCGATCCCGCCAACCATCATAAACATGAACGCCTTTACGAAGGCGTGCCACGCAGCTTTTACGCCATGCCTTATGGGGATTATTATATCTGGGGAGCGACGGCGGGCATGTTGATGGACCTGTATCGAACGTTAAAAACTAGGCCCCAAGACGCCCCCATAGACGCACTCTGCACGACCTGATAAGCCTGTCGCCAACGCATTGATGCATTAAACGAGGTAAGACCATGGTTCGTATTCTCATCAGCTATGTTATCCCGCTGCTGTTACCCACGGTGATGTACTTCATCTGGACCGCCTGGGTGCGCCGACAGATCGCCGCCCAGCACGCGCAAAAGGCTGCTTCCGCCAGCGCCGGAAGCGATGAAATCACCGCCGAAGAAGTCGCAGCCTTCGAAATACGCACCCCGTGGTTTCGTTTGATTTTGGCTGGCGCGGGCTTGGTCGTTTTAGGTTTAATTTTGAGCATTTTCTTTGGCCCTAAAAACCCGCCCAACAGCGTTTATCAGGCACCGCACATTGTAGACGGCAAGATTGTGCCCGGCGAATTCGCCCCCAAACCCCAATGATTTAAACGAAAGCACTGGCCGTGGAGCCTACCGGCAAAATCCCCCCACAACCCTGGATGTCCGCCCCCGAAACGCAGCGAGTGATGGCGGCATTCACGGCGGCAAGAGCCGAGGCCCGGTTCATCGGCGGGTGCGTGCGCGATGCCATTCTTAAACGCCCCGTAAAAGACATCGACATCGCCACCCCGGAACCACCGGACCGGGTCATGAAGCTGCTGGACGACGCGGGCATTCGCGTGATTCCCACCGGCCTCAGCCACGGCACCGTCACCGCCATCGTCAATCAAATGCATTTTGAAATCACATCGTTGCGCATCGACGTGGAAACGGACGGTCGACGCGCGCGGGTCGCCTTCACCGACGACTGGACCCAAGACGCGGCGAGACGCGACTTCACCATCAACACCATGTCGTGCGATATGGAAGGCAACGTCTATGACCCTTACGAAGGGCTTGAAGACTTAGGCCGAGGGTACATCCAATTCGTCGGACACGCCGAAACCCGCATCAAGGAAGACGTGCTACGGCTGCTGCGCTTTTTCCGTTTCTTGGCGGAGTATGGCCGTTATCCCGTGAACCGCGATGCCCTGGATGCCTGCCGCAAACTGGCCCCCAACCTACCCACCCTGTCCGGCGAGCGCATGCGCGGCGAGTTGTTTCGCATCCTCACCGCGCCCAACCCCGCCGACACCATCACCAAAATGCGCGCCGAACGCGTGTTGGAGTACGTGCTACCCGAGGCCGGAGACGTCGGGCGACTGCGCATGACGGTATGGCTCGTGGAACGCGCCGTGAAGTTTGAGGGCGTCAAAATCGACCCGGTGCGCCGCCTTGCGGCCCTGCTAAAACCGGGCCTGGATCCGCAAGCCGTTTTGGCCGTCACCGAGCGATTGAAATTTTCCAACGCCGAACGCAACCATTTGCTCGGCATGTGCGCGGCTCAGCCTGCAATCACCGAAACCATGGACGACCGCGCTCTGCGCCAAGCCTGCCACGCGGTGGGAGCATCCTTAGTGATGGATCGCGCGTTACTGGCATGGGCCGCCGAACTGGCGCTCGAAGCGCATCTGCCCAAACACCGCACGGCGGCCTGGGTGCACATCATCGAAACGGCGCAGACCTGGAAAGCCATCGACTTTCCCTTGCGTGGCCGCGATGTCCAGGCTCGGGGCGTCAATCACGGCGCACACATCGGCGCGTTGCTGAAAGCCGTTGAACAATGGTGGAACGCCGAAGATTTCAGGCCCGACCGCACCGCCTGTTTGGAAAAACTCGATGCCCTGATCCAAAAGGGCGTTTGAGGCCCAAAGAGCGTTTAAGGCAAGGGCGACCCGATCTTTTTCCCCAACGCCGCCCCGCGCAACCCACCCGGCGCGATTTCGGACTCCGGCAAATACCCATAAGTTTTTCATGGGTTATGCGCAGGTGCAAAATAATTTGGCGCCCCCTCGCCTCTCATAAACCTACCCGGAGCCGTCAAAAAGACAAAAAATCCAGGATATGCCCGGCATCGCCCCGCCAAGGGGAAATACTATAAAAATCTAATGTTTTGTGCGGTTGCAGCATTTTATCCCGCCCCAAGGGGTGGGAAACGCCCCCACCACCTTGTAGTAGCGCAGAACATCCTTTTTCCTGTATGTATCTATTGCTGGTGAATACTTAAATCATCAATAAACAAGAACACCAGAACTTAATATTACTTAGTTGTAATATTATGGAAATCTAATGTGACTTTAAAAGTCACGGGTTACAGAGGGAGCGTGACCCCATGTCCACTGAGCGTAGTAAGCGCAAGCCCTTTCCATGGGTACAGGCCGCCGTGGCGGCTGTTGTCGTTGGCGCATCGATCGTCCTCGGCGCGCAAATTTTCGAACGCCAACTGCACCCCGAAAGCGCGGGTGTAGCGCCTGCGCCGCGTGTGCCGGGAGCCGAGTTCCCCACCGATACCTTTGCCGGCAAAGACGTCGAGCAACCGATCAACTATTCGCACAAGCTGCACGCGGGCGATTTGGGCATCAATTGCCTGTACTGCCACACCTACGCCCGCCGTTCGAAAGTCGCGGGCATCCCGCCGACGGCGAAGTGCATGGGCTGTCACACGGTCGTGGGCACCGACAAACCTGAAATCGAAAAGCTCACCCAGATGTGGCAGAGCAATCAAAGCCCGGCGTGGAACAAGGTCAACGACGTGCCTGATTTCGTGCATTTCAGCCACGAACGGCACTTGCAGAAGTTCCTGTTCGACAATCCTGAAATGGATATCAAAAACGCTCCCGACGTTTGCGCCATGTGTCATGGCGACATGAATCAAGTCGGTGTCGCAAAAAAAATGAAGCCGCTCACCATGGGCTTTTGTGTCCGTTGCCATGAAAGCAACCAAGGGCCCTCGGACTGCACCCGGTGCCATAAATAAGCGCCCAGCAACTTTCGTGAGCGAGGCCGTCAAGGCGAAGGAAACGTCATGAGCAAGACAAAAATCAATCGCAGAAATTTCCTCAAGGTGCTGGGCCTTGGCGGCGCAGGCGCGGCATTGGCCGGTTGCGATATGCCATCCACCGTCACGTTGGAAGAAGGCGAGGAAAAAATCTATTCCTACCTCGCCCCGGAAGAATACGTCATCCCCGGCGTGGGCGTGTGGTACGCATCCACCTGTTTGCAGTGCCCTGCGGCCTGCGGCACACATGGCCGTGTTCGCGAAGGACGGGTGCTGAAACTTGAAGGCAATCCCGATAGCGCCGTCAACGCCGGCAAACTGTGCCAGATGGGCCAAGCCGCGCTCCAGGCGCATTTCAATCCCGACCGCATAACAGCGCCCTTGATCAATGGCCAGCCCGCCAGCTGGGACGACGCCTTGGCGCTGATCAACGAAAAAGCAAGCGGCGGCAACGTCGCATGGATGACCGGCACCGTGAGCGGCCATCAGCGCGTTCTGCTCGATGCGCACTTGGCCGCTACCGGAAAAGGCCACCACTACGCCGTGGAAACGGTCAACGCGCGCGCATGGACCGACGCCGGCAAGACCGTCTTGGGCGATGCCATGCCGACCTTGCATCTGGATAAAGCCAAGGCGGTTCTCAGCCTTGGCGCAGATCTGCTCGGTACCTGGATTTCCCCCGTCACCTTTATGGGCCAATACGGCAAGTTCCGCGCTGCGCCGCGCGGCGTGCTGATAATGGTCGAACCGGCCATGAGCCTTACCGGCGCCAACGCCGACCAGTGGGTCGCCGCCAAGCCCGGAACCGAAGCCGCCGTGGCGCTGGGCGTGGGCCATCTTTTGATGACCAAACACGGCCTATCGCTGAACGGCATGCCCAATGCGACCTCCGCATTCCAGAGCATGACCCCGGCGCAAGTCCACGAAATCGCAGGCGTATCCGAAGCCGCGCTCAACAAAATCGCCGATACCTTGGTATCCCACAGCCCTTCGTTGGTGATCGCCAACGCCAGCCATGCCGCGGCGCGCATCGCCATGGTGCTCAACATCATGCTGGGCAACGTCGGCAAGACCCTTACGCCGGGCGCGAGCATCGCCGCCGATCCACTGGCGCCGATGATGGGCTCAAGCAAAGACTTGGCAGAGTTTGCCCAAAATGCCGCCGCAGGCAAGATCGACGCCGTGTTCATCAGCGGCGCCAACCCGGCTTTTGTCGCGCCCCAAGGCCTGGACATGGCGGCGGCACTCAAAGCCGTTGGTTTTAAGGTCGCCATCGCCACCTGCCATGACGAAACCACCAAGGCCTGCGACGTGGTGCTGCCGCTTTCCAGCGCGCTGGAAGATTGGGGCACCCATGTTCCCGCCTATGGCGGCAAGCCCGGCGTCGTCCACCTGCAACAGCCGTTGATGGAACCGCTTCACGCCGATACGCGCGGACTGGGCGACATCTTGCTGACCCTTGGCAAATCCGCCGGGGTCGATGGTCTCGATGCCTTTGAAGACTATTACGGCTATCTGCGCACCGCCGTCAGCGCCATGATCGGATCGGAACTGGAAGGCGATTGGCACCGTGTGCTGCAAGCCGGGCAGTTCGAAACTCGGGCCGCAAGCCGCGCGTTCAGCGCTGGCCACGATGTGGCGCTGGGCTTCAGCGAAACCGCCGTCAGCGGCCTGCATCTGGTCACCGTCGCGCGCCAGGGTCTGTATGACGGCCGCCACGCCAATTCGTCGTGGCTGCAGGAAGCCCCCGACCAGATCAGCAAGGCCGTATGGGATTCATGGGCCGAAATTCACCCCAAAACGGCGGCAAGCCTGAACTTGAAGGATGGCGATTACGTCCGCCTGACGACCGCCAGCGGCGCCATTACCACCCGCGTGTTCATCTACAAAGGCGTTCACCCGAACGCCGTATGCGTGCCGATGGGCCGCGGCCACACCGATTATGGCCGCTGGGCCAACAACGGCGTCAACCCGCTGACCATCGTGGATGCCCACTTAGGCGATTGGCAGAGCAGCGAAATTATCGCCACGGCGAGCCTCGTCAAAATCGACGCCGCGGGTGAAAACCGTCATCTGGTGCGCCTCATGGACACCGACCAACAATACGGACGCAAGCTGGTGGCGACCATTCCCGCCCAGCAATTCGGCCGCACACAGGGAGGGGCTTAAATCATGTCATCGCTTCTCGGCAATATCTTCAAAGGCTGGTCCGATTACACCAAGGGTAACGAAGAAGGCGGCCATCACGATTACGAACACATGTACGCCATGGTCATCGACCTGGATATGTGCACCGGCTGCAACGCCTGTTCGACGGCGTGTTACGCGGAAAACAATTTAGCCACCGTGGGCGAGGAATATTTCGGCGCGCGCCAGGCCATGCACTGGATGCGCATTGAGCGTTATTTCGACGAACCGAATGTAGGCGAGGCCGAGGCCGACACGCAATCGCGCGGCGCATCGTTCCTGCCCATGATGTGCCAGCATTGCAACGCGGCGCCGTGCGAGCCGGTTTGTCCCGTGGCCGCCACCTATCACACCCCGGACGGCCTCAACGCGCAGATTTACAACCGCTGCATCGGCTCGCGCTATTGCGCCAACAACTGTCCGTTCCGCGTGCGCTACTTCAATTTTTACGACCACCAGGAAACCGCTTGGCCTGCGCCCATGGAACAACAGTTGAACCCGGACATTTCCGTGCGCTCCAAGGGCGTGATGGAAAAATGCACGTTCTGCATCCAGCGCACCCGCGCCGCTCGCAACACCGCCAAAAACGAAGGCCGCGCCATCCGCGACGGCGAAATCCAGACGGCCTGTCAGCAAACCTGCCCGACATCGGCGATTTTGTTCGGCGATCTGCTGGACGAAACCAGCGCCGTTCATCAGGCCTGGAAGCGCCATCAGGTGCAATTGGGCAAATATGCGCAGAACAAAACGAACCCGGAACTTCGCGGATACCGCATTTTCGAGGAATTGAACGTGGACACCAAGGTTCTTTATCTGGAACGGGTGAGGGAGGTCTAAGCCATGAGCGATCGAAAGCACCTGACCCGGGAACAGACCAAGGACATCGACGAAAATATCGCCTGGGCGTCGATCAATACCGACGTTCTGCGCTCGATGGAAAACCCGCGCCGCGGCTACTGGGTGGCGATGGCCGTCTCGGTGTGCCTGTTCAGCGTCATGATCTATGCCGAAGTGTACCAGTATATGTACGGCATGGGCGCCGCGCTGCTGAACACGTCGCACATGTGGGATCTGTACATCTCCACCTTCGTGTTTTGGATCGGCATGAGCCATTCCGGCACATTGCTGTCGGCCATTTTGCACTTGGTGCATGCCGATTGGCGCAAACCCATCTATCGCTTCGCCGAAGCCATGACCACGTTCTCGCTGATGACGGCGGGTATCTTCCCGGTCATCCATTTGGGCCGTGTGTGGAATTTTTATTGGGTGATGCCGTACATGACGGATCGCGGCATCTGGCCGAACTTCCGCTCACCCCTGATCTGGGACGCGTTCGCCATCACCACCTATCTCACCAGTTCGGTGCTGTTTTTGTACATCGGCATGATCCCCGATCTGGCGATCTGCCGCGACAACGCCAAGGGCTGGCGCAAGCCCCTGTACACATGGCTGTCGCTGGGCTGGCGCGGCGACGATCGCCAATGGCGCAACTTCCGCTTCACCTACCTGATGATCGCATGTTTCCTGATCCCGCTGGCGGTTTCAGTGCACTCCATCGTGTCCATGGACTTCGCCATGTCGATCATGCCGGGCTGGCACGTCACCACCTTCCCGCCCTACTTCGTTGCGGGCGCGCTCTATTCCGGCTGCGCGGCGATCATCACCTTGTTCATCTTGCTGCGCTACTTCTTCAAGTTCGAGCACTACATGACCTTCCCCATCTTGGATAAGGTATGCAAGCTGACGTTCGTCATCGCCATGGTGTGGACGTACCTGAATTTGGTTGAATTCGCCTCCGTGTGGTACGGCCACGACATTCCGTCCAAGGAAGTGCTGATCGCCAAGGCGACCGGCCCGTACTCGCCGTTCTTCTGGGGCATGATGACGTTCGGTTCGGTATTGCCGTTTTCGCTGCTGTCCAAATGGGTGCGGCGCAATATGTACGTGCTGTTCTTCGCTTCGATCTTCCTCAACGTCGGCATGTGGCTGGAACGGTGGATGATCGTAACGCCGACGCTGAGCCTCGGTTATCACCCGCAAGCCTTCAACGTAATGTGGCCAGGGTGGACCGAATGGGCCATGGTCGGCGGCAGCTTCGGCTGGTTCGGCATGCTGTTTTTGATCTTCGTGAAGGTCTTCCCGTGTGTGTCCATGTACGAAGTGAAGGAAATGGTCTTCCACAGGAAGCGCACCATTTACGAAGACGTGGATGAAATGATGACACTGCATTCCGGCGTGCCGGGTCCGAAAGCCCAGGCGCAAACGCAAACCTCGGGAGGGGCTTAATATGGCGGGCTCATCGAAAAAAATCGTCGCCAAGACCCGGCGTGTGTTGGGACTGTTCGGCGACTTTGACCAAGCGTTTGAAGTGATCGCGGGCATCCGCCGCTATCAGGTTCCCGGCCTGACCGTGGACGACGTCACCTTGAAGTCGCCTATCGAACACCCGGAAATCGAAGACGTGCTGGGCGAACGCCCCACCGACATTCCCAAGTTCGCCTTTTGGGGCGGCCTGTTCGGGCTGGTGTTCGGCTTCTTGTTCCTGGCTGGCGCGCAGGCGAACTTCTTGGTTCAGCCCCAAGGCGGCAAACCGGTCATCACCATTCCGTCCAACGTGGTGTTGGCCTATGAAATGATGATCTTGTTCGGTGTACTGTCGACGCTGGCAGGATTCATCATTGGCGGACGCCTGATGCGCAAATCTTCCGGCCTGTACGATACCGCGATCACCGTCGACCAAATCGGCATCGTGATCGAAGTTACGGATAAGCAGTACCAACCGCTCACCGAGTTGTTCAAAAAACACAACGTGATCGAAATGCACGAGGAGGCCCTGTCATGAGCATGCCCCTTTTGAAAATGACCCGGCCCCTTCTCGGCCTTGCCGTACTGACAAGTGCGCTGGCGCTGAACGCGAACGAGGCAAAGGCTTGGCCGTGGTCCACCGACATGGTGAACCAAAAGTCCATCAAACCCCAAGAACAGACCCGCGCTTTTCCGGCGCGTTCGGTTCCTGTTACGGGCATTCCTTCCGCTCAGTGGGAAAACCGCGAGGCAACCGCCGAGTTGGTGAACCCGCATGCGCCGACGCCGGAAAGCCTGGCCAAGGGCAAAACGCTGTTTAAGATTTACTGCACCGCGTGCCACGGCATGACCGGACGCGCGGAAAGCGAAGTTGCGGCGCGCGGCATGCCCGCCAACGATCTGACCGACGACGCCGTACAAGTCGATCTGACCGACGGCTGGGTCTTCGGCACCATTACGTTCGGCTCCGCCATCATGCCCCCTTACGGGCGCCCCGGCGACATGAACGGCGAAGTGCGCGGATCGAACGATCTCAGCGTCGATGAACGCTGGCATATCGTCAATTACGTCAAACACCAGCTGAAGGCCGACGCCGAAGTCGCCGGCCCGTTGCCGGAATGAGGAGGAACTGACCATGGACGATTTCGGCAGTTGGTCCGTTCTGACCACCAATTTCCTGATCATTCTCTACCTAGCGCTGGGCGGGGCGATTTTCCCCGTGATCTTGCAGTTGGCCGGGGCCACCCGGTGGCGCGCCCAGGTCGGCTTTTTGGCCGGCACCTGCACGGCGTTGTTTCCCATCGCTTTTGTTTTGCTGATCATTTTACTCCTCAACGGCGAGATGACGTTCCCGTGGCTGAAAGCCGCGCATGAAGGCGATGCGCACTTGGGCGGCTGGCACAATTACAAATTCTTGGTGGCGCGTGAACTGATTGGGTTCTTTATCGTCTCGGGCTTGAGCGTGGCGGCGATCCGCTGCCAATATCTGGCCGAAGCCGATCCTAAAAAACACAAGCCAGAACGGTTTGGCCGCTTGGCCATCCTTATGCCGTTTGCTTATGTCATTTACGGCACCATGATTGCCTGGGATTTTGAAATGACGTTGCAGCCGGGCTGGCATTCCGCTTCATACGGCGCGTACCAGTTCCAAAGCGCGTTCCACGGCTTCCTCGGCTTCTTCGCCATGATGCTGTATTTCCTGGATCGTTCAGGCCGTCTGACCCGCCCGTTTGAACCTAAAATCTTCAATTACACGGCACAGTTTATCTTGGCCATGAGCATCATGTGGGTTTACTTCTATTTCACCCAATACCTAGTGATGTGGTATGGCCGCTTGCCCAACGACATGGAACGCTATTGGCGCATGATCGAAGAAGGCTACCTGTTCATCGGCATGGTGTTTTTAGCGCTCAAGTTCGTGATTCCGTTTTGCGTATTCTTGTTCAAACGCAACCGCCACAATCCTTCCACCATTATGGTGGTCGGTTTCTGCGTGATCTTGGGTACCTGGATTGAACGCTACGTTTGGATTTCCGGCTCGGTGGCCAGCAATCTTTACCACATCCCGTTGACCACCACCTTCGACATCGCGGTGACGGTCGTTATCATGGGCTTGAGCTGGTTGGCTCTGGGCTGGGCATTATCGAACTG
This sequence comes from Rhodospirillales bacterium, assembly GCA_024653965.1. GTDB lineage: Bacteria > Pseudomonadota > Alphaproteobacteria > Rhodospirillales > Magnetovibrionaceae > JANLGW01. The sequence goes on along the minus strand of JANLGW010000024.1, from coordinate 54,133 downwards.
GTGGCTGATTCGTCACGAACCTTAAATCTAGGATCGGATCGAGCTTACTCTTAAGGGAGAGTAAGCCGGTTAACGGGGGAGCTTCGGCTCCCCCATTTCTTTTGGGGCTTGCGTTCTGGTCTGTCTCAGCGCTTCGCCCAAGACCATCGCGCAAGAAACGGCGACGTTCAGCGACCGGGTGCCGGGGGCCATGGGGATGATCAAGCGGGCGTCCGCCCGTTCATGGACATGGTCCGGCACGCCCCGACTTTCGCGGCCCAACAACAGCACATCGTCGGCATGAAACTGAAAATCGGTATAGGGCGTAGCCCCCTTGGTGGTGAGCAGAACCAAACGCCCGCCTGGACGAATCGGGTCAGCTTTCAAGTGGGCGTTTTGAAATGCAGCATAAAACGCCGCCCAATCGGCATGACGCGTCACATTGGCCATGTCCAAATAATCCATGCCGGAACGTTTAAGATGTTTGTCCGAAAAAATGAACCCGCACGGTTCGATCACGTCCACGGCAACGCCCATACACGCGGCCGTGCGAATAATTGTTCCGGTATTTTGTGGAATATCTGGCTCGAACAAAGCAATTCTCATTTTTATCCCATCCGGCTGATCGATTCGTTTTAAAGGCGCATCCTGCGGCGGCTGCGGTGCGCCTTCTCGTATATTAGAGAATGTTAATCTTTTCGCTTTTCTTGAATAGGCTTTTCTTATATATCAATCGCAACTATACCAATTGCACTAAAATTCAGGCGGTGTACCGCGTACTCTCCTGGCGATATGAAGTATAAGGCGGTTTTTCGGGGGAAGAACTTTCCCATTCAAGTCCGCGTTTTCATGCTTTACCGGCTCATCCGGCCCGCCAGTCCCTACGTTTTGCTGCCCTACATTGAAGCTTAGGAAAGGCGTCATCATGGCGAATACTCCCGGCAACAACCCAGACGATCTAGACGGCGATCGCCGTGACTTTCTTTTAATCTCCACCACCACGCTGGGATTGGCTGGCGTAACGATGGCCGCTTGGCCCTTTATCCACTCCATCAACCCCGCCAAGGACGTTCTGGCGCTTTCTTCGACCGAGGTAGACTTATCCACGGTCGAAGTGGGCATGGCCATTACCGCCATGTGGCGCGGCAAACCGGTGTTTATTCGCCATCGCTCCGCCGCCGAGATCGAGAGCGCCAGAGCAGTCAGCCTGGATGAACTGCGCGATCCCCAAAACGATGCCGACCGCGTGCAAAAACCTGAATGGCTGATCGCCGTCGGCGTTTGCACCCATTTGGGTTGCATTCCTTCGGGCCAGAGCCTGGGCGACAACAAGGGCGATTTTGGCGGTTGGTACTGCCCCTGCCACGGTTCGCACTACGACGCCTCGGGGCGTATCCGCAAAGGGCCTGCGCCTTTTAACCTGAAGGTGCCGCCTTACGCCTTCACCGACGACACCACCATTGTGATCGGGTGAACCAGCCATGAAACGAACTCAAAGCAACAATCGTTTGATTCAGTGGATCGATGAACGTCTGCCGGTGTTTAGCTACGCCGATCACAATGTTCTCGCGTATCCGACGCCAAAAAACCTGAACTACTGGTGGAATTACGGTTCCATCGCCGGCATCGTTTTGGTGATCATGATCGTCACCGGCATCTTCCTGGCGATGAATTACCAGCCGCACACCGACGTGGCGTTCGCCAGCGTGGAGCGCATCGTGCGCGACGTAAACTATGGCTGGCTGCTGCGCTATCTGCATATGAACGGCGCGTCCATGTTCTTCATCGTGGTCTACATCCACATGTTCCGCGGGATTTATTTCGGCTCCTACAAGGCGCCGCGCGAAATTCTGTGGATGGTGGGCGTGACCATCTATGTGGTCATGATGGCCACCGCCTTTATGGGATACGTGCTGCCGTGGGGCCAGATGAGTTTCTGGGGCGCCACCGTCATCACCAACCTGTTCTCGGCCATCCCCATCATCGGCGATTACATCGTCACCTGGGTGTGGGGCGGGTTCTCGGTCGACGTGCCGACCATCAACCGATTCTTCGTGTGGCACTATTTGCTGCCAGCCATCATTCTCGGACTGGTGATCGTGCATTTGTGGGCGCTGCACGTCCACAAATCATCCAATCCGTTGGGCATCGACATCAAAACCCCACAAGACATGATGCCGTTCCATCCGTATTACACCATCAAGGATCTGTACGGTCTGGGCCTGTTCATGATCTTCTTCATGTACTTCGTGTTTTTCCAACCGAACTTCTTTGGCGAAGCGGACAACTACATTCCGGCCAACCCCATGGTGACCCCGCCGCATATCGTGCCGGAATGGTATTTCCTGCCGTTCTACGCGATCTTGCGCGCGATCCCCGACAAACTGGGCGGCGTGGTCGTGATGTTTGCGGGCGTGCTGATCTTGTACGTTCTGCCGTGGCTCGATACCTCCAAAGTCCGTTCGGCGACGTTCCGCCCGATCTACAAACAGCTGTTTTGGCTGTTCGTCGCAAACTGCCTGTTTTTGGGCTGGCTGGGCGGAAAACCGACCGAAGGCGTCTATGTCATCATGACGCGCCTCGCCACGGGTTATTACTTCGCCTTCTTCTTGGTGCTGATGCCGCTGGTGGGCAGACTTGAAAAGACCAAGCCGTTGCCCAACAGCATTTACGAAGAAGTGGCTAAAAAATGCCGCGCGAAGGAGGACTGAGCCATGCGTAAAGTTATATTTACCGCCGTTGCGGGCATGAGCCTGATCCTGAGCACCCCCGCATTTGCCGAAGGCGAAGGCGTAAAGCCGATCGACATTCAATGGTCTTTTGAAGGCCTGTTCGGCACCTTCGACCGCGCCGCCCTCAAACGCGGCAGCCATGTCTTCTTTGAAGTTTGCAATAGCTGTCACTCTTTAGATATGGTGGCGTATCGCAATCTGGTCGACATCGGCATCGATGAAGATACGGTCAAGGCATTGGCCGCAGAATATGAAGTCAAAGACGGCCCCAACGACGAAGGCGAAATGTTCAGCCGCCCGGCGCGACTGTCCGATCGCATCGTCGCTCCGTATCCCAACGAAAAGGCCTCGCGTTACGCCAACGGCGGCGCGTACCCGCCCGATCTTTCGGTCATCACCAAGGCCCGCGTCGGCGGCCCGGATTACATCTACAGCCTGCTGACGGGCTACAAGGATGAAGCGCCGGAAGGCTTCGAGTTGGCCGAAGGCACGTTCTACAACACCTACTTCCACGGCAACCAGATTTTCATGACCCCGCCGCTCAGCGACGAGACGGTGGAATATGATGACGGCACCCCGGCGACCTTGGACCAGCATGCGCGCGACATCGTCACGTTCCTCGCTTGGAGCGCCGAACCGGAACTGGAAGAACGCAAAGCGTTGGGCGTTAAGGTGATGCTGTATCTGATCGTCTTGACCGCCATGATGTACGCGCTCAAGCGCCGCATCTGGAACCGCATCTGCCTGGACGAATACACCCATGGCCCGTATGTGGAACAATACCAACAGGAACTCGACAAACACAAACTGCCGGGCTGATGCTCCGGCCAGTGCTGTAACTAAAAACCCCCGTCTAGATCAGGCGGGGGTTTGCGTTTTCCGGTGTCCCTATGCGCCTTCAATATTCACCCCGGACGCTTGAAGTTTTTACGGGCGCTCTCGGCCTTGGCCCGAATGACGCATCCTTCGGCGTGGTCATTAATCAACCCCATGGCCTGCATGAAGGCGTACACCGTCGTTGGGCCGACAAACTTCCAGCCTTGTTTCTTCAAATCCTTGGATAACGCCACCGACTCCGCGGAGGTCGACATCGTCTGCGGCATAGCGAGATGAGCCCTGCCGGGTTCATAGCGCCAGATGTAAGCCGCGAGCGAACCTTCCCGTTCCACCAGTTCCCGCGCCCGCTGGGCGTTGTTTATGACCGCCTCGATTTTGCCCCGGTGACGGACGATTCCCTCATCCTTGAGCAGGCGCTCGACGTCGCGCCGCGTGAAGTGCGCGATTTTGTCGAAATCGAAACCGTGAAAGGCCGCGCGGAAGTTCTCGCGCTTGGTGAGGATGGTGCGCCAGCTCAATCCCGACTGGAAGCCTTCAAGGCTCAATTTCTCGAACAATCGGCGGTCGTCGCCGACCGGAAAGCCCCACTCGGTATCGTGATAGGCTAGATAGTCCGCCGTGGCGGCGCACCAGCGGCACCGCTCCTTGCCATCCGAACCTTTGATCGTCGTGCTCATGAATCCACCCTTGCCCCGTAGTGCCTATGACGCGTCAGTCCAAAAGGAACGCCAGCCTTTCCTCGGCCCTGAAAGGCGAGATTTCGAGAATCTCTGCTTTGACAACTCCCTCGGCGACAAACGGATCGGCCTCCACCCGTTTCCGCAATGCATCCCGGGACGTGTTATATACTATCACCGCGCCGCCCTGATTGGGTTGAAGGCTGCCCGCCACCACAAACACGCCGTCGTCAAAACCGCTCTGGAGCCACGACTTGTGGCCCTCCATATGCCGCCCGGCTTGGTCTTTTTTGCCGGAGAATTTGAGAAGTACGACGAACATCAGGTTCTCCTTCCTTTGCGTTTAACGGCCACCGGGGAAGTCGCACCTCCCGTGCACGCATCCAGCCATGCGTCCATCAGTTCGACCTCCTGGGCAATAAATTTCTCGTCATGGAATGCGCTCGCTAGGGTGGCGACCCCTTGACTGCGGGCCAGGAGGTGCATCGCCAGGGTGTCGCCATCCGCCTCGCGTCCGAGCAGGGCGAACTGGCGGCGCAGCCAAGTCCTAAACAGCGTGAACAACTTGTTCGCCTCTCCTTGCGAGGCATGGCCCAGTTTCGCCAGTTCGGTGCACAGCGTACCAACCGGACAGCCATATCGTTTGATCTTGGCCCGGTTCGCCACCAGGATGTGGATGAAGCTCCGGATGCGCTCGGCGGGAGTCTCGCCCTCGATTTCCCACGTGTTCAGCATGGCGCGGGTATTCGCCAGACGCGCGGCGATCACGGCATCCAGAATTTCGTCCTTGGTTTTGAAGTAGTAGTAGAAATTGCCCCGCGATATCCGCACCGCGTCCGCGATATCCGCAAAGGACGTATGCTCGTAACCCCGCTCATAGAAAAGTTGATCCGAAGCCTTCACTATACGGTCCCGTGTCGGATTATCGTGCATCCCTTACCCCTTCCAACCGCCTCATGTAGTTTCGGCTGCGGGAAATGCCCGCGCTTTTATTAGGACAACCGTCCAAATACAGACCAAAATTAGGGCAATCGTCCAAACCTGTCAAGGCGGCATGACGCGCGGCGGGCGCAAACAAACGGCATTTACAACCGCGCAAAAATGTGGTATATATTCCTAGTTCTCGCGGAGCCGTTCCGCCGCCCGTGGCGCGCCGGAGTGGCGCACGCGAAAACACCGCTCTTTGAAATCGTTGAAGAAAATGGCTTCGTTCCGTCACTTTTTATGCAGGATGAAGAAGCCGATGCCTTACGGCGATGCTTACAGCTCGGGCGCTTCAGGTCTTGCGCGGCTGGCGGGGGTTTTTAGTCTTTAGCCTTCTGCGCGTTGTCGCCGTAGGACAAAAAGCGATGCAGGACGTCGTCCATTTCTGCATCGCTGAGCAGTTTCGGCTCGCCCATTTGCAACACCAGTTGATACTGCTGGGCCAGGACTTCCACCTCGACCGCTAGGCTCATGGCTTTTTCCAGATCATCGCCAAAAGCGACCAGCCCATGGTGGCCCATCAAACACGCGCGCCTTCCCTGCAAGGCTTCCCGCACCGCATCGGATAATTCCTGCGTGCCGAAAAGTTCATACCGACAGCAGCGAATATCCTTACCGCCCGCCGCCGCCACCATGTAGTGAAACGCCGGAATACCTTTGTTGAGGCATGCCAGCGCGGTAGCATAGGGCGGGTGGGCATGCACGATGGCCTTGGCTTCAGGGCGCTGTTTGTAAATATCCAGATGCAGGCGCCATTCGCTCGAAGGTGCTAGACGGCCCCGAACGCCGCCGTCGAAATCCACCAATACGATGTCTTTGGCACGAAGCTTGTGGTACTTCACACCCGACGGCGTGATCAAAAACCCTTCGTCTTCGACCCGCGCCGACACGTTGCCCGACGAACCCGCGCTCAAGCCCGTCGTATTGAGTTGCAACGCGGTCTGGATGATCTGTTTTCTTAAATCGGCGTGGCGCATTTATTTGTCGTCCCATGCGCCGGCTTGTTCCGGATAGAGCGAACGCAGGCCTTCTTCCGACGGTTCACACACGCCGCGCTCGGTGATCAGCTTGCTCACCAAATAATTGGGCGTGACGTCGAACGCCGGATTGGCGGCGCGCGACCCTTCGGACACCACGCGCACGGTATGCAGCTTGCCCGCATGGTCCTTGCCCGTCATTTCGGTGACTTCGGTGGCATCGCGTTCTTCGATGGGGATGTCGCGGCCCTGTTTCAAGGTCCAGTCGATGGTAGGTCCGGGCAATGCCACGTAAAACGGCACGTTGTTATCCTTGGCGGCAAGCGCCTTCAAATAGGTGCCGATCTTGTTGCACACGTCGCCGATGGAGGTGGTGCGGTCGGTGCCGACGATACACATATCAACCTTGCCGCGCTGCATCAGATGCCCACCCGCGTTGTCGGCGATGACGGTGTGCGCCACGCCATGTTGGTACAGTTCCCACGCCGTCAGGCTGGCGCCTTGGTTGCGCGGACGGGTTTCATCCACCCACACATGCACCGGGATGCCCGCGTCATGGGCTTTATAGATCGGTGCGATGGCGGTACCCCAATCCACGGTGGCGAGCCACCCGGCATTGCAGTGGGTGAGCACGTTCACCGCGCGCGACTTGCCGGCCTTTTCATACGCGACCTGAATCAGTTCCTTGCCGTGATCGCCGATGGCCGAACAGATCGCCACGTCTTCGTCGCAAATCTCGGCGGCGCGCTGCATCGCGCGCGCGAAGCGATCTTCCGGCGCGATGGGATCGAGCGTCGATTTCATTTCGTCGATGGCCCAGCGCAAGTTGACCGCCGTGGGGCGCGCTTCGAACAGAGTCTTGTACGCACGCGCCATATTGGCGTCACTGGGGTCGGTCTTCATCGCCAAGGCCATGCCATACGCCGCCGTAGCGCCAATCAAGGGCGCGCCGCGCACCAGCATATCGAAGATCGCGTGCGCGGCTTCGTTCACCGTATCCAACTCAACCGTCTCGAACGCGAACGGCAGCTTGGTCTGATCGATAATCTCTACCGATTGGCCGTCGGCGCTAGGCCAGATGGTGCGCGTAGGGGTGCCGTTGACTTTCATGGCGTTAGCCTTTCAAAACCCGCCCCGCGACGGCATCGAGCTTTTTGATCATGGCCGGATCGCGGGCATCGGGAGCGGTAATGATAGCGGTATCCAGCGCGGTATGACAGCCGGACGAACACCGCCCGCTACGCGCCGCCAGCTTGGGCGTCACGGCCTTAACCAAGGCGCGGCCCTTGTCGGCGTTGTCGAGCAGTGTCTTGATGATGCTGTCCACGGTGACGTGATCGTGGTCCGGGTGCCAGCAGTCGAAATCGGTGACCATGGCGACGGTGGCGTAACACATCTCGGCCTCGCGGGCCAATTTGGCTTCGGGCATGTTGGTCATGCCGATCACATCGCAGCCCCAGCTGCGATAGAGATGCGATTCCGCCTGGGTGGAAAATTGCGGGCCTTCCATCGCCAGATAGGTGCCACGCCGCTGATGTTTGAGGCCCAAGGCCTTGGCGGCTTCTTCGAGGGCATCGCCCAGCCGTGTGCAGACCGGATCACCCAGCGCCACATGCGCCACCAGCCCCGCTCCAAAAAAGCTTTTGTCGCGAGCGAAAGTGCGGTCGATAAACTGATCACAAATAACGAAGGTGCCCGGCGGCAAGTCTTCTTTGAGCGAACCGCACGCCGAAACGGAAAGAATTTCCGTCACGCCCGCGCGTTTGAGCGCATCGATGTTGGCGCGAAAATTGACTTCCGACGGGGGAATGCGGTGACCGCGACCATGGCGCGGCAAAAACACCATCTTCTGGCCGTCCAGTTCGCCGAACAGCAGTTCGTCGGACGGCGTGCCGAAGGAGCTTTCGACCTTCTGCCAGCGCGTATTGTGCAGGCCGTCGATTTCGTAGATGCCGCTGCCGCCGATCACGCCAATGACCGGCGGGGTTCCAGGTGTGCTCATGCCCTCACGTCCCCCTGAGTATGTTCGTTTTCGAGCCTTAATGTTATCGAACAGAAACCCTTATGCCGCAATAAAAACCTGAACCGAAGCGGGGCTAAACGTTGAACCTAAACAGCATCAAATCGCCGTCTTGCACCACGTATTCCTTGCCTTCCTGGCGCACCTTGCCGGCGTCTTTACACGCCTGCTCGCCGCCCAGCTTGACAAAATCGTCATAGGCCATGGTTTCGGCCCGGATAAAGCCACGCTCGAAATCGGTGTGGATTTCCCCTGCAGCCTGCGGCGCCTTGGCACCCTTGCGGATGGTCCAGGCGCGGGTTTCCTTCGGCCCGACGGTAAAGAACGTAATCAGATCCAACAGCGCGTACCCTGCGCGGATCACCTGCGCCAGACCGGTTTCTTTCAGACCCAACGTTTCCAGAAATTCCTTCTTTTCCGCTTCGTCGTCGAGCTGGCTGACTTCTTCTTCGATCTTGGCCGAAATCACCACCGTGCCCGCCCCCTGCGCCGCCGCCATTTCGGCGACCCTGGCCGATAGCGCGTTGCCGGTGGCCGCAGAATCTTCATCCACATTGCACACGTACAAGATCGGCTTGGAGGTCAGCAATTGCAGCATCTGGAACGCTTTTTGATCGTCCGGCGATACCTGCACCGTGCGCGCGGGTTTGCCTTCTTCAAGCGCCTTGAGCACCCGTTCGACAATATCCAGCAACTGCTTGGAATCCTTGTCGCCACCCTTCGCCTTTTTGGTCAACGCCGTCACGCGCTTTTCCAGGCTTTCCAAATCGGCCAGCATCAATTCCGTTTCGATGGTTTCCGCGTCGCGGATGGGATCGATGCTGCCCTCGACGTGGGTGACGTTATCGTCTTCGAAGCAGCGCACCACTTTGATGATCGCATCCACTTCGCGGATGTTGGCGAGAAACTGATTGCCCAAACCTTCCCCCTTGGAAGCGCCGCGCACCAGCCCTGCGATATCGACGAATTCCAATTGGGTGGGAATGATTTTCGCCGAACCGCCGATTTTGGCGATGATGTCGAGACGCGGATCGGGCACGCTGACCCGGCCCACATTGGGCTCGATGGTGCAGAACGGAAAGTTCGCCGCCTCGGCCGCCTGAGTGGCGGTGAGCGCATTGAAAAGCGTGGACTTGCCGACGTTGGGAAGACCCACAATACCGCACTTGAAACCCATCAGTTGTTTTCCTTGTTTTCATCCGCATTGGCGGACGGGTTGGTTTTCGCTTCACGTGGCGGCTGAACCGCCAACATGACCCGCGACATAAAATCGGCATCCTTGGCCGCAAACACCAAGTCGATATGATCGGCCACCGCACCCAGCAGCGGCATTAGCCAATCGCTATCGGCCTTGGCAAAATCGTTCAGCACATGGCCCGTGACCTGATCCTTATGCCCAGGATGGCCAATGCCGAGGCGCAAGCGCGCATAGGCTTCACCGACATGGGCGTGGATCGAACGCAGGCCATTATGCCCCGCGTGTCCGCCGCCGCGCTTGACGCGCAATTTACCCGGCGCCAGATCCAATTCGTCATGCAGCACGACGATATCTTCGATGTTGATCTTGTAAAACGTCGCCGCTTCCGCCACGGCCCGCCCGGACTCGTTCATGTACGTCATCGGTTTGAGCACGATGACCTTCTCGCCGCCAATCGAACCTTCGGCCACTTGGCCTGAAAATTTTGCACGAAAGGCGGAAAAGGAATGGCGGCGGACAATTTCGTCCGCCGCCATAAACCCGATGTTGTGGCGGTTCCTGGCGTATTTTTCGCCGGGATTTCCGAGCCCCACAACCAATCGCATGTGCGTCTGCGGGGTGGCTTACGCCGCGCCGCCCTCTTTCTTGGCGCCCGGCTTAGCTGCTGCGGCGGGTGCTGCTTCAGCCGGTGCGCCTGCGCCTTCTTCATCGCCAGCCGACTTAACGGAAGACGGTGCGGCAAGCGTAGCAAGCGTGAAGTTACGGCCCGTGATGGTCGGCGTCACGCCCGCAGGCAACGCCACGGAGCCGATGTGGATGGAATCGCCGATATCGGTGCCAGCCAGATCAACGACTAAGAATTCCGGAATGTCTTCCGGAGACACGTTCAACTCGACGTCATGACGCACGATGTTGAGCACGCCGCCGCGTTTGATACCCGGCGAAGCCGCTTCGTTGATGTAGTGGATCGGAATATGAACCGCAATGCGCACGCCCTTCGTGACGCGCATGAAGTCGACATGCACGGGACGGTCGGTGACCGGATCGAGTTGAATGTCACGGGCGATAACGCGATATTTGTCGCTACCCGCTTGAAGTTCAACCAAGTGCGAGAAAAAACCGCCGGTCTTGATGAATTTCATGAGCTCAACCGGCTCAACGGAAATCAACACCGAGTCTTTCTTGTCACCATAAATGACGGCAGGCACGCGCCCCGAACGACGGGTCGCGCGGGCTGCCCCCTTACCTGCCCGCTCGCGCATTTCAGCGCTGAGAACATAAGCTTCAGCCATAAGGCTTCTCCTTTTAAAACGACGCAGCCTCCAGGGGTGCTGCGCCCACCAAACCCCGCCTTGGCCCTCATGGCCCTGGCCGGGAATTCTTAAATCATCAGTCGAACAACGACGAAACCGAGGTTTCGGTGCTGATGCGCTCGATGGCGTCGGCCATCAGCTTCGCGATCGGCAACTGTTCAATGTTATGTGCACCCTTGACCGCGTCGGTGGCCTGAATGCTGTCGGTAACCACCAGCATTTCCAACGGAGATGCCTCGATGCGCGATACAGCGCCTCCCGAAAGCACCCCATGGGTGATGTAAGCATACACTTCACTCGCGCCGGCTTCTTTCAAAGCCACCGCCGCATTACAAAGCGTGCCGCCGGAATCAACAATATCGTCGATCAAAATGCAACGCCGATCTGCAACGTCGCCGATAATGTTCATCACTTCGGAGATACCCGCGCGTTCGCGGCGCTTGTCGATAATCGCCAAATCAGCTTCCAGACGCTTGGCCACGGCGCGCGCACGCACCACACCGCCAACGTCGGGGGAAACCACGGTAATGTTGTTTTCACCGTGCAAACGCTGATGAATGTCGCGGGTAAATACCGGCGCGGCATACAGATTATCCAACGGAATATCGAAAAAGCCCTGAATTTGCCCGGCGTGCAGATCCAAGGTCAACACCCGGTCGGCACCTGCGGCGGTAATCATATTGGCCACCAGCTTGGCGGAAATCGGCGTGCGCGGAGCGGGTTTACGGTCTTGACGAGCATAACCGAAGTACGGCAACACGGCGGTAATGCGCCGGGCGGAGCCACGCCTAAGCGCGTCGATCACAACCAGCAGTTCCATCAGATTGTCGTTGGCGGGGTACGAAGTGGACTGGATCACAAACACGTCTTCGCCGCGCACGTTTTCCTGGATTTCGACGAAAATTTCCATGTCGGAAAAGCGCCGGATGGTGCCTTTCGCCAGGGGAATCTTCAATTCCTGGGAAATCGCCTGTGCCAACGGCAAGTTGCTGTTGCCTGCAATGATTTTCATCAGTCTAAATCCGACCCATTATCGCGCCCAAAACAAGGGCGCACATCGCCTGTCCTGACGCGGGCGGAACATACCAAGCGCGACTTAGGATGTAAACGCTCTAAGCGCCTAAAAAGTGGCTTTTTTCTAGGGTCGGATCGCTTTAGGGGGAATCATCCCACCTAAAGCGTGAATCCGCCCCTATTCATGTGTTAGAGGGCGATTCACGGCATAGATTGAAGTAAAAATGCTCCAATCTATGCCGATCGCACTCTAGGGATTCACGCCTAAACGGGGCAAATGAGGCGATGCTTACTGCGGTGGCGGCAGGGCGCGACCGGATTCCCCAGGCAAAACGACCGCCGGAGGATCGCCTAAGGCACGGTTGGCAGCCCCCGGCGCCGGACCCGAACGGAGGCCAAAAACATGTTCCACGCCCAGCGCCGCCGCCTGACCGACACGCGGGGCCAAATCGCGCCAACCGCCTTGGATTTGCGCCGCCGGGATCTGATTTTCCTGCACGGCACGCCCCATTTCCCTGTTGTCCAGGGAGGCCACGACCCAGGTGATGCGCACCTTGAGCATATCGCCTGACACCGGAGTTGTTTCCACCTGCCCGGTCAAATGATAAGCAGCCTGACGCGGATCGCCGGTCACGATGACATCGGTGGTGCGCAACGCTTCTTTCAGCGATGCCAGCAATGCCTGGGCATCTTCGGGGCTCACGCCCATTACGGTGTCCACCAACAGGCCCTGGCGCAAGGGGTCTATGGGCGCCGGAGCCTTGGTTTCCAGCAATACCATTTGCGCCACCGGTCCGGCGGTTTGAATGCCAATGGCTTCAAGCAGACGCGCGGAACCGAAATCCCATTCGTCTTCGCTGCCTTCGATACCCTCGGCATGGGTAGCGATTAACCGCCCGCCCGCATCCGATAACAACCAGCGCATCACCCGGCGAAAGCGCACCTGCGGATCGGTGAGATTGTCTTCCACCGTGCCGGTCAGAATGAAATGATGCCCCTGGCCGGGCTGGCCATCGCCGATTTCGGCGCTGATCTTTTGTTTGTGTAGATTTTCCACCACATAACGCGCAATCAGTTTGGCCATCGGCAGCGTGGTGCCTTCGGGCGGCACCACCACCACATGAGCGCTCGGCGCATCGGGAATGGCGTAATAAGCATCCCAGCGCGTTTGCAACGGGCGCGTATTTTCGGCGCAGGCGGCCAAAGCCCCCGCCATAAGGGCTAACAGCCCCAAAGCCCACATGCGAATCACAGCTTCAAGCCCCCATCCCGATAACGGAAAGCAACCGACCATAATCGCCGCCGCCTTGGTGGGTAGTGCGGCGATAACTGAAAAACTGGTTTTCATCGCCATAGGTGTCGAAGGCCAGCACTTCGATGTGGCCCAAGTCCATACGCGCCAACCGCCCCGATACATAACCGGGCAGATCGAATTGATAGTGATCCGGCAAGACGCTCGGTTCGAACAATTCCAGCGCCCAATCGCTGGCCGTCAGCACGGCTTTGCACAAATCCCCGCCGACCTCGTATGATTTTTGATGGATACACGGCCCCACCGCCGCACGGATATTTTGCGCCCTTGCACCCAGATGCGTCATCTCGCGAACCGTCGCTTCCAAAACGCCGCCCACCGCGCCCTTCCAGCCCGCATGCGCCGCCCCCACCACGCCGGCCTGCACATCGCAAAACAACACCGGCGCGCAATCGGCGGTGAGCACGCCCAGCGCGATGCCCGTCCGATCAGTGACCAGCGCATCGGCCTTGGGTGCGTCCTTTGCCGCCCAAGGCTCCGTCACACGCACCACATCGGCGGAATGGATCTGATAACAAGTGACCAACGGCGCGCCAGCCAGCCCAGCCCGACTGACCGCCCGACGACGATTTTCCACAACGGCTTGCGGTTCGTCGGCCGAGCCCGGGCCACAATTGAGCGAAGCGTACACACCTTCGCTCACCCCGCCTTTGCGGGAGAGAAAGCCGTGGCGCACGTTTGCGCACTCTAAGACGGTTGCGGTCAACATGACTCTATTAAAGGGCTTAAGACACGTCCTGCCAAGGGCCAAACGCCATCGGACCTCATCGAATCGCGCACCCCGACACATTGTATTTACCAAAGCCAACGACAATGATACGTTGCAAGGGCTAGACAATGAGGGTGGATATCATGAATGGAACAATCGTTGCGATAAACCGCAATTTAGGCGCGCTCGTCGTTGAGACGCAAAGCCATCAATGCGTGGTGCTTGAGGCTCCGGGTCCAATGCCCTTCGCCATCGGCGAAATAATCGAAGGTGCATGGGACCAACCCGGCGAGATTATTCTACAAAATCCCGCCACCGGAGCACACGTTTACGCCAGGGTGCAACAAACCAACATCACCCGCAGCCAAGCCGTCGGATCCACGACCGTATTTTAAAAATTAGCGGCCCGGCTTATTCAGCCCTTATTTACTCCACCCAGGGCGGCACGCCGAAACCGGGCGGCACTACGGCCATGACTTTAAACAGACTGCCCATTTGCTCGGCGGCGGTCAGGCGTTGATACGCGGCGTCGATTTCCGGCACCTGTTCGGGGTTCGCATTCATCATCAAGGTGTCGGCGCGCTGGCGCATGCCGAGACGTTCCAAAAACGCCCCCTGCGGCACCGGGCCGAACACTTGGGCCCCTGCAGCGCGCGCGGCCTCGGCCAGTTGGGCAAAATCCACATGGGCGGTAATATCCTGATCGCCCGGATTCTTCAACACATCGGCGTAATCGTGGGACTTCACCGCCTGCAGTGTTTCGCCAATGGCATGTTCACCGTGGCCGTAATCGAAAAACAGCGCCGCGCCGCCGTGCTCCACCACCCGCTTGGCAATCTCGCCCATGATCACACGCGACAGCGCCTGATCTTCATAGATGCCACCAATGGGCGCGCCCTGTACTTCTTCGGGAATCAAATTCGCATCGATCTTGTCCATCGATAGGATAAACGCCAATCCATCCCGTTCATCGTTCAAACCGACCCGGCGTTCGCGCCAACCGTCATCGGCGCGCACGTATTGACGGATGGGCAGAGCGTCAAAAAATTCATTGCCCCACACGATCACCGGGCCGGGCCCAATGTCCGCGAATCGATCGCGCCACGCGGGCATCATGAACGTGGGGGCCAGGGCCTTCTTTTGCGCCTCGCGCAGAACCGGGCTGATTTCCACCAACCACACCCTTGCGGCATCTTCAAAGGCTTCGACCATTTGCGTGGCGCGCAGCGCATCGGCCATCAAGGTGCCGCGCCCGGGACCGACCTCAACCACATTGATCGGATCGGGGCTGCCCATCGCCTGCCACACCACGCATGCCCACAGCCCGACCATCTCGCCGAACATCTGGCTGATTTCCGGCGCGGTGATGAAATCGCCTGCTTTGCCGAAGGGATCTTGTTTCATGTAATAACCGTGTTCACCATGGCCCAGCGCCAGTTCCATATAACGCGCCACGGAGATGGGGCCTTGGGCCTCGATTTCGGTTTTGAGGAGATCGAAAAGAACGGTCATGACATTTCCCGGTTAAAGCTGAACAGAGCCCTTATTTAGGAACGCGCCGCGCATATACAATAAGGCCCACGCCGGCCAGCACCATCGGCAGCGAAAGCCACTGCCCCATGGTCGCCCCACCCACCAAAAACCCCAAGTGCTGGTCGGGCTGGCGGAAAAATTCCACCACCGTGCGCGACAAACCGTAACCGATCAAAAACGCACCGGAAAGGACCCCCGGCGTCAAACGCCAGCGGTCATGTCGCCACACCCAATGCAGCACCGCCAGCAGTACCAAGCCTTCCAACGCGGCTTCATACAATTGGCTGGGGTGGCGCGGTTCCGGCCCGCCGTTCGGAAACACCATGCCCCACGGCGCATCGGTGATGCGCCCCCACAGTTCGGAATTGATAAAGTTCGCCAAGCGCCCAAAAAACAGGCCGATGGGCGTGACCACGGCGGCCAGATCGATGAACGCCCAAAAGCCCACCTTGCGCCGCCGCGTAAACCACACGGTGGCCAGCAAAACGCCTAAGAACCCGCCGTGGAACGACATGCCGCCCTGCCAGGTCTTGAGAATTTCAGCGGGATTCATCAGGTAATATTCAGATTTGTAAAAAATCACATAACCCAAGCGCCCGCCCAGGATCACCGCGAACGTCGCCCACACCAAAAAATCGTCGGCGTCGATGTCTTTGACGAGGCTGCCCGGTTGACGCGCCAACCAGATCAGATAACGCCACCCCAACACTAGGCCAACGATATAAGCCAACGCATACCAACGAATGGCGACAGGCCCGATTTCAAATAAAACCGGATCGATCAGGGGAAACGCAATAGCCAGCATGATTTACCTAAACGGATCGTCGGTGAACAGATAATCTTGAACGTAGGCGCGCACGCCGTCTTCCAGCGACATGAACTCCGCCGTATAACCCGCTTGGCGCAATTTGTTCATGTCGGCTTCGGTGAAGTATTGGTACTTGTCGCGCAAGTGCTCCGGCGTGGGCACGTATTCGATCTTCGCGTCCATGCCCAGCGCGCTGTACACCGCCGCCGCCAAATCTTTAAACGGGCGCGCCTGCCCGGTGCCGCAGTTGAACAGACCCGAAACCCTTTCGTGGTCCAGCAGCCACATCATGACCTTAATGCAATCGTCCACATGGATGAAATCGCGCATCTGGCCGCCATCTTCATAGTCGGGATGGTGGGATTTAAAAAGTTTTGCCGTCTCGCCGCGATCGGCCACCGGAAAGACGTGGCTGACCACGCTTTGCATGGAACCTTTGTGATATTCGTTGGGACCGTAGACGTTGAAGAACTTCAACCCCGCCCACTGCGGCGGATGGGCTTCGCCGCTGGCCAGGGCGCGCACAATGCGCCGATCGAACGCATGTTTGCTCCACCCGTAAGGGTTAAGCGGCTGCAATTTGGCCAGGGCGTCTAAGTTCGTATCGTCGACGAAGCCATTTTCGCCGCTGCCATAAGTCGCCGCACTCGACGCATAAATGAACCGCACATGATGGTTCGTGCACCATTTCCACAAATCCACCGACAGGCGGAAATTATTGAGCACGATCTTGTCGACATCAATTTCGGTGGTCGACGAAATCGCACCCATATGGAAAATCGCGTCGACGTTGGACGCATTGAGCTCCAGAAAATCGAACATATCTTCGGGGGGGATGATCTCATAGAGCTCGCGCTTGGCGATGTTTTTCCATTTCATGGCATCGCGCAGTCGATCCACCACCACGATGCGCCTGGAGTGGCCGGTGGCCTTGGCGCGTTGTTCCAAAGCCCAAACGATATTGGATCCGATAAAACCGGCGCCGCCTGTCACCACATACATGGGAACCCCCCTTTTTTTGCTTAAGACTTTTTATAGGGCCGCAAGCCTTGATCCGCAAGCCGCGCCCATCCATAATGCGCCTTCAATCGCTTTTTCAGCAATAAGGATGGCCCCCATGCAAACCTCGAACCGCATTCTCGACGATATGGCCAAAATGGCGAGTGGCGCGGTTTCCGCCGTGACCGGGCTTAAGGGCGACGCCGAGGGTATTTTACGCCGCCAGATGGAAAAGCTGCTGGCCGACATGAATCTGGTCAGCCGCGAAGAATTCGACGCCGTCAAAGCCATGGCCGCCAAAGCCCGCTCCGAACAGGAAAAGCTGGAAGCCCGCGTCGCCGAATTGGAAACTCAACTGAAGTCCGAGCATAAATCAGCCAAGAAAAAATCCTAATCCAACGGGGCCGCGCGGGTTCGATTCGCCCGATTCTCTTTTATTTTTGAAAATCACTGCATTTTGAATCGCTGACGCGTTCCGATTCGTTCCGATTCGCGGGTTTTAGACGAATCGAAGCTAAGGCGTTGGAATCCATCAATCTTCTAAAAAACATCGGGATTATCCACAAAAAAGGCACGGAGTCCGCTTGCGACTCACCCCCCCCTTACGCACACTACATTTAGTGCTCATGCCAACAAGGCATACATGAAGTGGACCAAGAGGGGGCTAACATGCCGACCATGCACCGCGCTTTTGAAATGCCCGAACACCACCCCATGGACGTGGTGGAACGCGCCGTCGGCCTCTACGAATGGCAAGCAGAACGCAACTGCGACACCGAAATCGCCGCCCAAGTACCCGGCAAGTGGTGCGATTACAGCCTTTATTTCACCTGGAGCGAAAGCGCCGAAGCGATGCAGCTGACCTGCGCCTTCGACATGCGCATCCAGCCCGCCAAACGCCAAGCGGTTCACGAATTGCTGATGCTGGCCAACGAAAACCTGTGGCTGGGGCATTTCACCATCTGGATCGACGAAGGCCTACCGATGTTCCGCCACGCCCTGCCGTTGCGCGGCGCCAAGGTGCCAACCATCGGACAAATCCAAGACATGGTGGAAACCGCGCTTTACGAGTGCGAGCGGTTCTACCCCGCGTTCCAATTCGTCATCTGGGGCGGGCGCAGCGCCAAGGAAGCCATGGACGCCGCACTTTTGGAAACCGTGGGCGAGGCTTAAGGCCGTGACCTTGCTTTTGGTCGGTTGCGGTAAAATGGGCGGCGCGTTGCTGGCGGGCTGGCTCGACCAGGGTGTTTCGCCCAAAGACGTGACCATCGTCGAACCCAACCCACAAGCCGCAAAAGACTTCGCTCAGCGTTTTGGCGTCAATGCCGTTGCCTCCGCCGAGCAACTGCCCGAGGGTTATGCGCCCGATGTGGTGGTGGTGGCGGTCAAACCGCAGGTCATGGCCGAGGTCTTGCCACCTTACGCCAAGTTGGTCGCCACCAAACCCGTCTTCCTATCCATCGCGGCGGGTAAGACCATCGCCAGTTTTGAAGCCATCTTAGGCGAACACGCCGCCATCGTGCGCACCATGCCCAACACCCCGGCCAGCGTGGGCCGCGGCATTACGGTGGGTTGCCCCAATAAAAACGTCAGCGCCGCCCAAGTCGCTTTGTGCAAGAAACTTCTGAGCGCGGTGGGGCTGGTCGAATGGGTCGATGACGAAAAGCTGCTCGACGCCGTTACCGCGCTGTCGGGCAGCGGGCCGGCGTATGTTTTTTTGTTGGCCGAAGCCATGAGCCATGCCGGACGCATGGCGGGCTTGAGCCCCGAACTTTCCGATAAACTGGCGCGCGCTACGGTGGCGGGCTCAGGCGAATTGCTGCACCAATCGCCGTTGGCCGCCTCGACTTTGCGCGAAAACGTTACCTCGCCCGGCGGCACCACGGCGGCCGCGCTCGGCATCCTAATGGGCAGTCACGGCCTTAAAGAATTGATGACCGAAGCCATCGCCGCCGCGACGAAGCGTTCGCGCGAACTGGCCAGTTAGAATAAGTCGCTCACTGCGCCGCGCCCAAAAACTTTCCGATTTTTTTGTCTTCGATCAGGATATGATGGGTGAGCCAGTCTTCCAAAAACTGAAGCGTCTGATTGCTCAATTCGTGGGTATCGCCCAGTTTGTGCTGTTCGATGATGTCATCCAATTCCGACACCAGTTCGGTATGCAGCGCGCGGTGTTCCTCAAGGATGGGATACGCGATTTTTTGCATGTAGTCTTCTTCATGGGAAAAGTGTTCACGGGTGTATTGCTGCAGACGTTGCAAGATGTCCGTCAACACCTGCGGCCCCTGTCCGACAGAACAGGCCGTAAACAGATCATCGAGGCATTTGATCAAGCGCCGGTGGTCTTCGTCGATTTCTTCGATGCCCACGGAAAGATCGAGATTCCATTTAATGGATTTCATTGAACTTTCCCCATTTTATCGCGCCACTCTGCAGAATTCAGATTAACCCATCTCGCCTATAAGGGCAAAATTACCTTGACCCGCAAGCCCCCGCCTGGAGCATCATCGAGCACCACGTCTCCGCCGTGACCGCGGATCGCATCGCGGGCGATGGTCATGCCAAGGCCAACACCGCCGGTTTGTGAATTGCGTGATGTATCCAACCGAAAAAACGGCTTGAACACCTCTTCGCGTTTGTCGGCGGGAATGCCGGGGCCGTCATCGTCGATGACACATTCCGCCATTTCGCCGCGCAGCCTCAAGCGGATGGAGATATGGTCGGCATGGCGCACCGAATTGTCGACCAAATTGGTCAACGCCCGCTTCAGCGCATTGACCCTCACCGGCGCAACGATGTCGCCTTCGGTATGCAAATCGATGGCCCCGCCTTTGCGCCGTGCTTGAGCGACAATCTCGCCGAGCATCTCGCTCAGATTCGCCTCGACCACCTTTTCCCCGCCCTCGCCCCGGGCGAAAGCGAGATATTCTTCCAGCATATGCTCCATATCGAGGACATCGGAATTAAGCTCATCCACGCCGGACGTTTCGCCCATCATCGCCAATTGCAGTTTCATGCGCGTAAGCGGCGTACGCAAATCGTGCGATACCCCGGCCAGCATGTCGGTGCGCTGCTGAATGTGGCGTTTGATGCGATTGCGCATGGCGATAAATGCCACCGCGGCGCGGCGCACTTCCGAAGCACCCTCGGGTTTGAATTTGGGGCTGTCGCGGCCCATACCAAAATCGTTCGCCGCCTGAGCCAGACGGCGAATGGGGCGCACCTGGTTGCGCATGAAGATCACCGCCACGCCAAACAGCAGCATCGAAGTTCCCGCCATCCACAACACGAACACATAAGTGGTGGTGGAAAACAGCCGTTTATTGGGCACGACGACGTTCAACACACCTTCCGCCAACTGCACGTCGATTTCAACAAACCGATCTTGAGTATCTGCATCGATGCGATGGGGCCGGTTCACCACCTCATTCATGGCGGCGGTCAATTGCCCCACTAAAATACTTTCTCCAAACTTGTCCGTATTGGACAAAACCGCACCCGGTTCATAAGACACTTCCAACTGCAGCATGAGCGCGGCCCGCTTAAACAAGGTATCAAGTTCGGCGCCATCGGCGGTATCGCGGGCAACATCGATCAGCAAGGCAATTTCCCCCGCGACGTCCAACGCCAACCGTCGCCCAACCTTGTTCCAGTGGTTTTCAAAAAAGACGGTGGCGCTGATGACCTGCAGCAAAATCAGCGGCATGACGATAATCAAGACCGACCGCCCCAATAGGCTTTTGGGCAGATAGGGTTTCAGCATCGTGGATAAAGCCATTTCTCCCCCTAATCCGGCAACAGCACGTAGCCCTTGCCACGCACGGTTTGCAGATACCGGGGCAGCTTGGGATCGGGTTCAATTTTGCGCCGCAGGCGCGTGACCTGAACGTCCACCGCGCGCCCGCCGCCCGATTGAGCGCCCCCGGTCTGCGCCATCAAGTCGTCGCGCGAAAAGGTCTGACCGGGTTGTTCCGCCAGCACTTTCAACAACTGCACTTCCTGACTGGTCAGGCGCTGCGGTTTGCCGTCGATGCTCAATTCGCCGCGATCGAGATCAAAACTCGCCGCCCCCATGGAGATTGCGCGCGGGCCGTCGTTTTGCGCCTCAGGGCGGGGGGAACGTTTCAAAATTGCATTGATGCGCAGCAGCAATTCGCGCGGCTCGAACGGTTTGGTGAGGTAATCGTCCGCCCCCGCTTCAAGCCCACGAATACGATCTTCCGTTTCGCCCATGGCGGTGAGCATCAAAATCGGCACATCGGAGGTGGTTCGAAAACCCGCGGCGAAGTCGAGACCGCTTTCGCCGGGCATCATTAAATCCAACACGATCAAATCGAACGCAAACGACGCCAGCTTGGTGCGCGCATCCTCGGCATGTTCGGCGGTAAGCACGATGTAACCGTGCTCGCTCAGATACTGCCTGAGAAGTTTGCGCAGACGCTGATCGTCGTCTACCACCAAAATGTGGGGAAGATCTTCTTCCATGCCGCCCCCATGCTCCCCCGATACCCTATAGTGTTAAAACCGATCAGACTGTACCCGCTTATACGGTGTGCGGTCCACCACCGGTAAAACGCCCCCGGTCGTCTTCATTAATGATCTGGGCCAGCACCGTTTTAAATCCTCTAACCGCATCCGCGCCCGCAGCGCGATAGGCGCGGCGAATGCGTGCGCCCTGACAGCCCGTCAACTTGCCTTCCAGGGCCTCGCCCTTGGCCGTCAGCGTCAAGGTGCGGCGGCGGCGATCCCCGCCATCGGTTTCTTGATTGATATAACCCTCGCTCACCAACTGGCTCAACACCCGCGACAGGCTTTGTTTGGTGATCTGCAAAATGCCCAGCAGCCTGTTCACGGTGATCATCGGGTTGCGTTTGACAAAATAAATCACACGATGGTGCGCACGTCCGAAGCCATCGGAGGCCAACAGTGCGTCCGGCTCGCCGGTGAAGTCGCGGTACGCGAAAAACAACAGTTCCAACGCCTGACGCACTTCTTCGTCCGACAGATAAGGATCCAAGTCCGAAAACGGTGAGGTCATGGCGAGTCCATCGCTCCTAAAAAAATAAGTCAGCCTTATTGACATATATGCACAAGACTGGTAAAAAACGCAACAACATTCCCGATGAGAGTCAGGCAATGTAATTTTATTACCCAATCGCAACTTTTAGTTCTTAGGTGAAAATTATGGCGGGACCTGCTTACGACGATCGTGATGGCCACATCTGGTTTGATGGCAAAATGACCCCCTGGCGTGACGCCAAGGTGCATCTGCTGACCCATGCCCTGCATTACGGCTCGGCCGTCTTCGAAGGCGTGCGCATGTACGGCGGCAAAATCTTCAAGCTGAACGAACACTCCAAACGCCTGTTCGCATCCGCCGAGATCATGGGCTTCGAGATTCCCTTCAGCCTGGAGCAGCTCAATCAGGCCTGCATCGACGCCTGCACGGTCAACAACATCACCGACGGTTATCTGCGCCCCATCGCGTGGCGCGGCAGCGAAATGATGGGCGTGGCCGCACAGTCCAACACCATCCACTTGGCCGTGGCGGCGTGGGAATGGCCCAGCTACTTCTCGCCCGAAGCGCGCAACAAGGGCATCAGCCTCAACATCTCGAAGTGGCGCAGGCCCGCCGCCAACACCGCCCCGGTACACGCCAAGGCCAGCGGTCTTTATATGATCGCCACGCTGAGCAAACACGATGCGGAAAAATCCGGCGCCACCGATTCCCTCATGCTCGACTATCGCGGCCACGTGGCCGAAGCGACGGGTGCCAACATCTTCATGGTCATGGGCGACGGCAAGCTGCACACCCCCATCCCCGACTGTTTCTTGGACGGTATCACCCGGAAAACCGTGATCGATTTGGCGCACGCGCGCGGCATCGAAGTGGTTGAACGCACCATCTTGCCCGAAGAACTGGCCAAAATGACCGAGGTGTTTTTGTCCGGCACCGCGGCAGAAGTCACCCCGGTGGGCAAAATCGACGAGCACACCTACAGCGTCGGCGAGATCACCAAAACATTGCGTGCGGACTATGAAAAACTGGTCGGACGCACGCCCATCGAAGCCGCAGCCCAGTAACGCAGTCGCCATCGTCTAAAAATAAAAAACCGGATGCGGGTTCCTCCTGCATCCGGTTTTTTGTTACATCGCGCCGTCCCCGGCGCGGCACACACATCGCGCCGTCCAGCCAGTGTGTTAGAGTGCGATCGCACTCTGGGCGTCAGTCACATCGCCCCACCGGGTTTATCGATGTGATGTTCGCTCAGTTTATCGGTAAGGAACGTAAACGCATCATCGACGTTGTCGGTGCGGTAAAACAGTTCCAAATCGCTAGGTGAAATGGTGCCGTATTTCACCATCGCGTCGAGATTCAATATTTCATCCCAATATTTCGTGCCATACAACACGACCGGCATCGGTTTGACCATTTTTTTGGTCGAAATCAACGTCAGCAATTCAAAAAACTCGTCCATCGTGCCGTAACCGCCGGGGAAGATCACCACCGCCTTGGCCGGATAGGCAAACCAAAACTTGCGCATGAAAAAATAATGGAAATAGAAATTCAAGCCGTGCGTGGTGTAAGGATTGCCGCTTTGCTCGAACGGCAGCGAAATATTAAGCCCCACGTTGTCACCCTTGGCGTCGTGGGCGCCGCGGTTCGCCGCTTCCATGATGCCGGGGCCGCCGCCGGTACAGATGACGAACCGTTTGACGCGCCCCTTTAGCCCCTTGGACCATTCGGTCAGGCGGCAGCTTAAAACCCGCGCTTCTTCGTAATAGCGCGACATCTCCAACGTCTGTTCGGCGCGCTGAATGTCGCCGCCGTGTTTTTTCGCCGATTCCAAAGCCGCTTCGGCCACCTCGCGCGAACGAATGCGCGCGGAGCCGAAAAACACGATCGTATCGGAGATATTGAGCCGCTCGAAGCGTGCCTCGGGCTCCAAAAACTCCGACAGAATGCGCAACGGGCGACCCGCCCGGCTTTTGATGAAATCGACATTGAAATACGCCGGGATGGACTTCGTATGATCCACTCCATTTTCCACGTCACTCTTTTTACCAGGCTTGTCCGCCATAGCCGTCCCCCTTTTTATTTCTTATTCCAGCGCAGAGCCGCCGCGTCATCGGTATGCTTGGCGTCAACCCAATGCTCCCGGCCTTGGGTTTCTTCTTTTTTCCAAAACGGCGCTTTGGTTTTGAGCCAGTCGATCAAAAAATGACACGCCTCGAACGCCGCTTCGCGGTGCGCCGAAGCAGCGCCGACCAAGACGATGCGCTCGCCCGGTTGCAAGCGACCATAACGGTGGATGATCACCGTCGCGTCCAACGGCCAGCGCTCAAGCGCCTCGCGCTCGATGGCTTCAAGCTGCTTTTGCGTCATACCCGGATAGTGTTCCAGCGTCATCGCTTGCAAAGCGCCGTCATCGGCAAAATCACGCACCAGCCCGACAAATACGCAGACGCCGCCAACATGCGTATTGCCCGCCGACAGTTTGGCAATTTCATCGCCCGGATCGAAGTCGTGTTCCTGAACAAAAATCATGCCCGATCATCCTCCTGTCACGGGGGGGAAAAACGCCACTTCGTCGCCATCCGCTACGGCGTGATCGAAACCGACATGCTCTTGATTGACCGCAACACGCACGATGGCTTCATTTGCAAAGGCTTCGGCAAAACCGCCGCCGCGCGCCTTCAATGCCGCCACCAGACCCGCAACGTCACGCACGCCTTTGGGCAAAGAAAGCGTTTCTTCGCTCACCTTGGTTTTTTCTTTAAGCCACGCGAAATACAAAATTTTCACTGCGTCATCTCCGCATAGGGCAGAAAATCGACCAACTGCCCTTCCTCGACAACCGCCACATCTTCAGGCAATTCCACCAGCCCATGAGACGCCACCATCGACGTCAGCATGCCCGAACCCCGATGCGGATACAGCATGGCGCACAGCGTTCCGCCCGCGTCCGCCTGCAAGCTGGCGCGCAGCCATTCCCGCCGACCGGATTTTTTGTGCATCGCAAAACCGGCAGGCACCTTGAACACATGCGGATCGACATCCATACGCCCCGCCAAAATCAGCACCAACGGACGGGCGATGCGCATGAACGTCACCATCGCCGCCACCGGATTGCCGGGCAGGCCGACAAACGCGGTATCGACGATCTTGCCCAGCGCCATCGGGCGGCCCGGCTTGATGGCCAACCGCCAAAAATCAATGGAACCCAAACTTTCGACCACGCGGGTAATGTGATCTTCTTCACCGAGGCTGACGCCGCCCGAGGTGAGGATCAAATCGTGCCCCGGCGCGGCGTCATGCAGGGCGGAGCGAATTTCGCCCACCTTGTCCGACAAAATACCCAGATCCGTGACCTCGCAACCGAGCCCCCGCAGCAGCGCGGCGATGGAATAGCGGTTGACGTCGAAGACCGCGCCTACGTTAGCCCTGCCATCGGACGGATCGGCGATCTCGTCCCCGGTGGAAAAAACCGCCGCGCGCAACCGCTTACAGACCTTAAGCTGGCCCAGACCCACCGATGCCGCCAAACCGATTTCCTGGGCGCGCAGAACCTGACCGGCGCGCAAGATGACATCGCCTTGTTTGACGTCCTCGCCCTTCAGCCGACGGTTCGCGCTTGGCCGAATGCCCGGCGGCAACAGAACGGCATCGCCATCCAGCGCCACGTCCTCTTGCATGAAAATCGTATCCATGCCGTCCGGCACCGGCGCGCCGGTAAAAATCTGCGCCGCCTCGCCGGGCTCAGTACACCGCCCCAACGGATGGCCCGCAGCGATGCGCGCGGTGACGGGCAGTCGCGTTTCGGTCGTTTGCGACAGATCGGAAAACCGCACCGCGTAACCATCCACGGCAGAATTGTCGTGGGGTGGAACATTCAGCGAAGATTGGATATCTTCGGCCAGAACCCGCCCCAAGGCCTGGATAAGCGGCACTATTTCGCTGCCCACGACCCGATGGGCGCGGGCTTTAAGGATCTTCAATCCGTCTTCGAAGGGCAGCAGATCGTCGCCGATCTTAAAACAGTCATCTTGTAGACCCGTCATGACTTAAGTGTCCCCAGTCGGTCCATCATAATCGGCATCGGACTCGGCGATGTGTTTCAAGCCAGCGCGCAGGTAGTCATAACCCGTAATCAACGTGATCACCGCCGCCACCCACAACCCCGCAGCGCCAATTTGCCACGTGGTGGCGAAGCCGAAGTCCGGCCCGACATGGCCGACGATCAAAAAACCCAACGCCAACATCTGAATGGTGGTTTTCCACTTGGCCAACAGGCTGACCGGCAGTCCGACGCGAGCTTCGGCCAGAAACTCGCGCAGCCCCGACACCAAAATTTCCCGACTGAGAATTACGGCGGCAGGCAGGATATGCACGCCTGCGACACTTTCGACCCCCACCAGCATAAACAGCACCCCCGCCACCAACAGCTTGTCGGCGATGGGATCCAAAAAGCGGCCAAACGCGGATTGCTGATGCCACGCCCGCGCCAAGTAGCCGTCGAAAAAATCGGTGATGCAGGCATAGGTGTAAACCGCAAGCGCCAGCCAGTTGCCGTTTACGCCGCCCCAATAAATAAACAGCAACACCACCGGAATGGCGATGATGCGCGAAACGGTCAGAACGTTGGGTATGTTGAGAACCATGGCTTAAATGTAAGGTCTTTTGCAGATTGGTGCCATGGCTGGTTTTAGCAATTTACGATTCGGCGTTAAACCAATCATATATTTGCTTGGCGATCGATTTCGAAATGCCGTCTGCCGCCTCCAAATCGGCCAATCCCGCCTCTTGCACCGCTTTGGCCGAGCCGAAATGATGCAGCAACGCCTTTTTGCGCTTCGCCCCTATCGACGGAATATCGTCCAACTTGGAATGCGTTTGCGTGGCTGCGCGGCGCCCCCGGTGCGTGCCGATGGCGAATCGGTGCGCTTCATCGCGCAGACGCTGAATGAAATACAGCACCGGATCGCGCTCCCCCAACGATTTGGGCGCTTGGCCGGGCAGGAAAATGCGCTCGCGTCCGGCGTTGCGATCCTCCCCCTTGGCCACGCCCGCAACCACAACATCCTCGATGCCGAGTTCCGCCAAAACCTCAAGCGCCACGCCCAACTGTCCCAGCCCGCCGTCGATCAACAGCAGATCGGGCCAATCCGCGCCGCGCGCGCCGTCGTTTTCTTCGACATCCTTAAGGGCGCGTTTGAAGCGCCGGCTCAGCACTTCGCGCATCATGGCGTAATCGTCGCCCGGCTGATAACCGTCCACGCCGGCTTCGGCGTTGGAGGCACCGCGAATATTAAACTTACGATAGGCGTTCTTCATGAAACCATCCGGCCCCGCGACGATCATCGCGCCCACCGCGTTTGTGCCCGATATATGGGAATTGTCATACACTTCAACACGGCGCGGCGGATGATCCATGCCCAGCAATTCGGCCAGTTCATCCAACATGCGTTCTTGGCTCACCCGTTCCGCCGAACGTCGCGCCAAGGCTTCACGCGCATTATCGAGGGCATGATGGACCAAGTTCAGGCGATCGCCACGAACGGGGTGCGTCAACTTCACTTTACGCCCCGCCCGCACGGCAAGGGCGTCGGCCACCAGCCCTAAATTGGGGATCGCATGGCTCAGCAGCACCTCGCCCGGCGGCGGGTGTTTGGCGTAAAACTGCCCCAAGAACGCTTCCAACACCGCGGTAGCGTCTTCATCCTGAGCCTGGGTAGGGAAAAATGCGCGGTTGCCGTAATTGCGCCCGCCACGGAAAAAGAACACCTGCACGCAGTTCAGCCCGCCCTTTTGGTGCAGGGCTACCACGTCGGCATCCTTGAGCGTGCCGGGATTGATGTCTTGGTGTTGCTGCACCTGGGTCAGCGCGCGAATGCGATCGCGCAGCAAGGCGGCCTGTTCATAATCCTGCGCATCGCTGGCGGCCTGCATTTCGGCGGCTAGGCGCTTTTGAATATCCTGGCTTTTACCCGCCAAAAACTGCCGCGCTTCGTCGACTAGGGCGTTGTAGCCCTCTTTCGATACCTTGCCTTCGACACACGGCCCCGAACAGCGCTTGATTTGATAAAGCAGGCACGGGCGGGTGCGGCTGGCGAAAATACTGTCGGTGCAGGTGCGCAACAAAAAGGCGCGCTGCAAGATCGTCAACGTCTCGTTCACCGCCCAGCCGCTGGCAAACGGGCCAAAATACTCCCCGCCCGGTTTGTGTGCGCCACGATGTTTGAGCACCCGGGGAAAGGCATGATCTTTGGTCAGCAAGATTTCTGGAAAACTTTTATCGTCACGCAGCAAAATGTTGTACCGCGGCGCCAATTTTTTAATCAGGTTGGCCTCCAGCAACAACGCCTCGGCCTCGGTATGGGTGGTGACAAACTCCATCGAAGCGGTCTGCGCCACCATGCGCTGGATGCGCACACTCAGCCGTTCGGGTTTGGTGTAACTGGCGACCCGGTTTTTCAACACCTTGGCTTTACCGACGTAAAGCACCCGCCCGTCGGCGCCGAGCATGCGGTACACCCCCGGCTTAGCCGGCAGGGTCTTTAAATACTGTGCGATGATGTGTGCGCCGGTGTCGGCAGCGCCCGCATTGGCTGCAAGATCAGTTATGGCTTCGGGGGGCAGGGTAGCTTTCGACATGGAAGAAAATCACTCATTCGCCTTGTGGCCACTTGTAAAAACGAGCCTGCTAGTCCTTTCAGACGGTTGACCTTTGCACTTCCTAACAAAGGGTTAAAATTATCCACCCCTATTGTGGATAAGATTGTGGGTAAAGGCCTAACTTAAGGACCATCCCTTGAGAGTCCTTAACATTATGCGATTTGCTTACTTTTTGAGCAAAAACATAATGTATTGAATTTTATGCTTTTTTTAGTTTTTTTGGCAATTTATGCCCCGTCGCTTAAGCCCGGCAAATCCACGCAACACAAAGATTAAGAATGCGACAGGCTGTTGAAAACCGGTAAATAAAAACCAACACCACCGCTATTCAAATCCACGTCACAATACTTTCACAATAGATGAATCTATACTTCCGGATTAAAGCGCTCAATTTCAACACCGACGCTGGAAACGTCTTCGAACACATCCAATTTCTCTACCCGAACGCGCACAGAACGCACTTGTGCATGGGTTAGACAAACCTTGGCGACATCTTCGGCCAGGGTTTCCACCAAATTAATGTGATCACGACGACACACGGCCCGTACCGCGTTGGTAATTTCTTCATAACAGACGACATTTTTGATGTCGTCCGCAACGTGACTGGCATCGCCTTCATAGACCGCCAAATCCAGATTCAAGCGCACCCGCTGCGTCCCTTGACGTTCATGGGCATGGACGCCGATGGCGCACATCTGCACCAGATCGCGCACAAACACATGGCGGATACCGCTGCGCGCGTCAGCGATGGAGGGCGGCGGAATCAATCGAACGGTACGGTTGGCCATGGCGAGACCTTAAGGTTTGCCCTATTCGCGGGGCGGGTTGAGGTTGGACGCTTGCGCCCAGCCTAGATGTTGTCCGGAATCCAGCGCGATCATCTGGCCCGTCATAGAGGGGGCGTGAATGATAAAGCGCACCGCGTCGGCAATTTCATCCGGCATGACCCGCCGGTTCAACGGGGTTTCCGACCACTGGCGGGCGAAATCTTCTTCCGATTGTCGTTCATTCTTCAACGTCGGTCCAGGACCGATGCCGTTGACGCGCACATCGGGCGCAAACGCCAGCGCCAAAGTCTGCGTCATCGTCCACAGCGCCGATTTTGACAGCGTGTAGGACATAAAAAACGGCGTCAGATTCCACACCCGCTGATCCAAGATATTGATAATATTGCCTTCCAGACCGCTGGGAACCTGATCGGCAAACATCTGCGACAAAACGAAGGGGGCGCGCAAATTGACATTCAAATGTGTATCCCAGCTTTCCCGGGTGGTGCTTTGCGCGGTGTCGTTTTCAAATACCGAAGCGTTATTGACCAGCACCGTCAACGGGCCGAGAACTTCCTGGGCGGCGGGGATGATCGTCTTGACCTGATCTTCGTCAGCCAAATCGGCTTTTACCGCCACCGCGCGCCCGCCAACGTCGTGAATGGCGTTGACCAATTGTCCGGCCTGTTCCACGGAATTGTAATAATGGACCGCCACGCCATAACCATGTGCGGCCAAATCAAAGGCGATGGCGCGGCCAATTCGGTGCGCTGCGCCGGTAATCAATACATTGGGATGTCCGTGCATACTCATGATCGGAGAATGGTCGAAACCCGCCCCTTATGCAAGGGCGTTAAAGGTTAAACCGGATCAGAATAATGAGTCCGGACCCTAAACGAACCACGCCATCAAACGATCCACGCCCACGATCTGTGCGGCAATATAAGCGCAATAAATACCCGCAAACAAAGCACCGTCGCGACGCCGCAACCGCACGCTTAAAGTGAGATAGGCCAAAAGCATAAACGTAGCGACAACCATCACCCACAAATCGAACCCAGCAATTTGTTCGGGTACCGGCAACGTCGTCAGCGCCGCCACGCCACCCGCAACACCCAGTGTATTGAACAGGTTGGAGCCGACGATATTGCCGATAGCCACGTCGGCATGACCGCGCCACGCGGCCGTCACCGAAGCGGCCAATTCCGGCAGCGAGGTGCCGATGGCGAACAAGGTCAGGCCGATGACTTCTTCCGGCACACCGGCATCGCGGGCCAACACCGTACCTGAGCCCACCAGCAGATCCGCGCCGTAAACCAGCGCCGCCAACCCGCCCAAAGCGCTTCCCCATGCCACCCAGATGTTCATGGGGACGTCTTGAAATTCCTCGGCCTCGCGTTCGTGCAGGTGCGCGGCGGCGCCATCGGTGCGCTCTTGCCGATATACCCACAAAAAATAGCCGATCAACAACAAAAACAGTATACCGCCCGCGATATGTTCAATTATTCCGAAAAGACACAACAGGGCGAACAAGACGGTGCTGCCCACCAGCATCATGGCGTCGCGAATCACCGCTCGGGTATTCACCATCACCGGCGCGATGAGTGCTGCAACACCCAAAATCAGCCAAATATTGGCGATGTTGGAGCCAACCACATTGCCCATCGCAATGCCGGGAGAGCCGTCGAACGCGGCATTAAGACTGACCACAAACTCCGGCGCGGAGGTACCGAACCCGACCACCGTCATGCCGATCAACATTGCCGAAAGGCCCAGTTTGCTCGCCACAAGCACCGCGCCGCGCACCAAAAATTCTGCGCCGCCAAATAGCAATGCAAACCCGGCCAACAGCTGCAAATAGGTCATCTTGTTTTATCCTTGTCCGCACCCCGAACGGTCAAGTGTTGAAACATATCGACGATGTCTTGATACAGCGAGCGTTTGAACGGAACGATCAAATCGGGAATCGTTTGAAACTCCACCCATTTCCAGGCGGAAAATTCCGGATGTTTATGCGCATTCAAATCGATTTCCGCATCGGTTCCCAAAAACCGCAAGGCAAACCATTTTTGCTTTTGCCCCCGGTACCGGCCCTTCCAAATCGATTTGCGAATTTCCTTCGGCAAATCATAAGTCAGCCAATCGTCCGTTTCGCCGATGATTTCGACATTGGCGGTGCCGATTTCTTCTTGGAGCTCCCGCAACACGGTTTCGCGAGGATCTTCACCCTTGTCGATACCCCCCTGGGGCATTTGCCAAGCATCACTGGGCGTGTCTAAACGCTGCGCGACCAATACCAAACCCGCGGCATTGATCAACACGGCGCCAACGCCTAAACGATAGGGAAGATCGTCTTTTTTGCTCATGTTCGTTTCTATCTGATGATCTGTTTTTTGGCCAATGCAGATAGCGGAACCAATTGCATGCCCTTCTGATCCAAGGTCGCAATCCACGCGCTCAGCACGGCCAAAGTGAGCGGCGTGGCGGACACACGGGCAACCGCAATGGCGCGTTTTTGCGCCAGGTCCGATAAATCTTGCAACAAACGCTCCAGCTCGGCGCGGCTTTGCGCCTGATCCAAGTTCATCTCGACCGCCGCCCAGGGGATATCTTGTTTATGCGCCACCCGCGTGCCAAGCGAACCCGGCGCCCCGCCATCGACATACATCAAACCGCGTTTTTTCAACTGCTCCATAAGCACGTTGACTTGATCCTCGACAGCCAAGAACTTGCCGCCAAGCTCTGTCAGCACCCCGAAGTAACCTGTAGTGCGGGTGAAGATGAATTCCAATTTTTTGATATTTTCTTCCGGCGCGTTAAGCACCTTCAATGCCTCTGGACCGGGGTCACTGAACGGAAAAGTTTCAGACTCCATCGGCAGGCTGAGCAAGATTTCATGGCCATCTTCGCGCGCCCGCGCCACCCAGAAATCCAGCCCACGCGCATAGACGTCCAACGCCAACGCCACATCCTGAGGCATTGCGGCGAGGGTCGCTTCGGTCGCCGCGCGCGACATGCCCACGCCTGTGATGATGATGGCAATTTTGGGTTTTGCCGCGTCCATTGCCGGTTCAGGGCGCGCGTAGGCCTCATAAGGGGTAAGGCCATCCTCGGCAATTTTAGGCAACACGCCCAAATCCGTGGACTCAGCGACACCGCCGACCGGAGCAACCGCCAATGGCGTTCCCGCCGGAGCCGCAGACAGCCCTTTAAATGAGGTTCGAGTCACGGACGGCACCACAACCCCAGCGCCAGGCTCTGGCGACACATTCAGGCCCAACTGCGCAAGCGCCGCATCCGCCTCGCTCATGGGACGCGTCGGTTCGGGCGCGCCACCGCCCTGCTTAGGCGCCGCCGCCGACCCTGGGGCCGGAGCGGCCACACTTTGCTGGGATGGGTCCCGGTCCGGATTCACCGGAGCGGAGTCCAGCAACCCTTGGGATACCAGCGGCACATTATCCAAACTCACCACGGCATCGTGTACGACCGCCGGATTTTGCCCGCCCGCTTCTTCGGATGACATTGTGCCGCTCAAGAAAAGCCAAGAAGCCGCGCCGATCATCACCGCGACCGTCACGCCGCCGCCCACAATCAGCAGCAATTTCTTTTTCTTGGATTTTACTTTTCCGTCTTCGTCTTCGGCTTCGGTGTCATCATCGAAATCCGGCATCGCCTGAAGGTTGGCCAAATCGATGTCGCCGAGAGGGTTGTCATCGCCGTCGTCATCATGATCGGCTAACTTCGATTCCTGCGCTGCGGCAGCATCATTGCCGCTGGTCATGCGATCGAGATTTACTTCTTTATCGGTGGTGTAGGCATCGCTGGTATAATCCACCGCTTCATCGTCATCATCATCGTCGTCATCGCCTTTTTGGGCCGCTTCGCGCTGACGCTCCTTTGCTGCGGCATCAAGCTCACTGAGGTCGCCCAAATCGCCGAACATATCCTCATCGTCAAGATGGCCGCCATCGTCTGCTTCCTTGCCAGCCTTGCCCTTGCCGCCAAGTTTGGAGGGAAGCTTAGACTTGATTTTGCGCAAAAGGCCCAATGGGTTCAGGCGTGCGAACACGCCTTTGACCGCTCCCAGTTTGATGGTAAACGGAAGCTTCACGAAATCGCGCCCCCCAATCGCTTCAAAATCATCCGCCTGTCGGTTTGGTCATGCCGCTAAACAAAGTAATTCCCCGGATCATATCGAGCGCCCGGGTCAACTGATAATCCGTCGCTGCGACGTCGGGTTCAGCGCCCGCATCCTTGAGAGCGCCATTTTCCTTCGGCGTGCCGTTTTCCTTAGGCGCGCCATTTTTCTCCTTAGGCGCGCCGTTATCCTTATCGAGCGCGCCACGCAGATCCCGTTCACGACGCTGGGAGGTCGGCTCCACCACTTCCAGTTTGGCCTGCTGCACTTCAATATCCGGCGAAACGCCGACCGCCTGAATGGAGCGCCCCGACGGCGTGTAATAACGCGACGTAGTCATGCGCATGGCCCCATCCTCGCCGCCGCTAAGCGGAATGATGGTCTGCACCGAGCCCTTACCGAACGACTTGGTGCCCATGATAATGGCGCGGCCTTGATCTTGCAGCGCGCCCGCGACGATTTCAGACGCCGAAGCCGAACCGCCATTGATCAGCACCACCATCGGCAAACCATTGATGATGTCGCCGGGGCGGGCGTTAAAACGCTGAGCTTCTTCGGGGTGTTGTTCGGAACGGATCGACACCACCTCGCCATGCGCCATAAAGGCATCCGATACGGCGACGGCTTGATCCAACAAGCCGCCAGGATTGTTGCGCAAATCCAGCACCAAGCCACGCAGCGTCTTGTCTTCTTTTTTCAGGTTCGCACTAAAATCCTTCACGGCTTTATCTAAGCCTTGAAAAGATTGTTCGTTAAACGAGGTGATGCGCACATAACCGATATCGCCTTCCAGATGCGAACGCACCGAGCGGATGGTGATCACCGCACGCGCCAACGTCACATCGAAGGGGTCTTTGCCATCCCGGAAAATTTTAATCTTAATCTCGGAACCCACCGGTCCGCGCATTTTGTCCACGGCTTCGGCCAAGTTCATGCCCAGCACCGGCTCGTCGTCGATGTGGGTGATCAAATCGCCGGTTTGCAGCCCGGCGCGCGCCGCAGGCGTGTCGTCAATGGGCGAGACCACTTTGACCACGCCGTTTTCCATGGTGACTTCGATGCCCAAACCGCCAAACTCGCCTTTGGTCTGAACCTGCATTTCCTTGAACGCTTCAGGGTTCATGTAGCTTGAGTGCGGGTCAAGAGAACTCAGCATGCCATTGATGGCGGCTTCGATCAGCGCTTTGTCCGACGGATGCTCGACATAGTCGCCACGCACACGCTCGAACACGTTGCCAAACAATTGCATCAACCGATAGGTATCTTCCGGCGTAGCAGTTGGAGCGGCGGCTTCTTCGGCGGCAAAAGTCGGCGCCATCGGTTGCGTAAAAAACAACAACCCCGCCAAAGTCGTGACGGTAACAGTACGAGTGATCATCCCTTAGGTGTTCCTTTACGTGATGCAAGCCATGGCAGGGGGTTGATGGGCTGGTTGTCGCGACGAAACTCTACATAAAGTATTGCCTGTTCGCCAGAACTACGGTTATCGCCGCCGGTCATCACCGCAACCGGCTCGCCCGCCAAAACCGGCTGGCCAATCTCGGTATCGATACGGCCCAACCCGGCAAGAAGGCTATGATATCCCTCGCCATGATCGATGATCAAGAGCTGCCCATAACCGCGAAACGGCCCGGCAAACACCACTTTTCCATCAAAAGGAGCGATAACTTGGGCGCCATCGCGGGTTTCCAAAGACAATCCCTTGCGCGTCTGACCGCCGTCTAAAGCCTGGCCGTACAGCCCCACCAGCTTGCCCACGGCCGGAAACGGCAACTGACCGCGCGCCTTGGAAATCGATCCCATGGTGCTTAAGGCCGCGACATCGACGGGCGGCGCCGCATCCGGCGCCTGCGGGGCCGATTCGGGCTGAGCCTCGGTTTTGGCTTTGGCCTCAGCTTTAGCCTGAGCCGCCGCCTTTGCCTTTTCTTGGGCCTGAGCCTCCGCCTTTGCTTGGGCCTTTTTGCTTTCGCCGGCCAAACGATCCATCAATTCCCGAATGTCCTTGGCTTCGCGCGCCAGTTTGTTTGCCTGGGTCTGGGCCACGCGGCCCTTGGAAAGAGCTTCGGCGCGCAGGGCCGCTTTTTGTTTGCGCATAGCCTCGATGCGCCCTTCTTCGGCACGCAAGCGATCGGCCGCGCCCTGCAAGTCCACCCGGCGGTTTTCCACTTGCGTGCGCGATGCCGCCAATTGCTGCAATTCGTCTTGCAGGCTGACGGCCCGCATCTCGATGGCGGGCACGGCGGCGCGCAGCAACAGGGCGGAACGCACCGTATCTTCCACCGACAGCGGTTGCGCGATCAACGCCTCGGTCGGGAACCGGGCAATGCGCGTCAAGGCCATCACCGCCCCGGAAAACTGTTGGCGGCGCTGGCGCAATTGCTGCGTTTTTTGGTTCGCTTCATTTTCCAAACGGACCAGTTCCGTTTCAAGCTCGGCCACCAACTGCTCTTGATCTTGAACCCGTTTGGCGGTGGCGACCAATTCAGCATTGACCGCATCCATCTCGGCTTTCAGTTTTTCGGCACGGACTTTTTGGCGGTCGCTTTCGGCTTGCTGAGATTGAATTTTGCGCTCGACGTCTTGAAGCTTGGCCGACGGGCTTGCCGATTGCGCCAACGCCGACGGCACATATAGCCCCAGCGCCGCCGCCAGAACCCACACGCGCACGCGCAATTTATTCGGCGACGGCGGTTGTCTTTTCACCCAAAACCCCATCCGTCTCAATCAAGCTATGGCCGCTCATGGCCACAGGCACATCCAGCCCCATCAGTTGCAGCACCGTCGGCGCCAGATCGGCCAGACCGCCATCGTGCAAGCCATGGGCCCACGCGGGCGCGTTCACCAATACGGCGGGAACCGGATACAAGGTGTGCGCGGTGTAAGGCTGAGCGCCATCGAGCATCTTTTCGCAATTGCCGTGATCGGCGGTGACCAACATCACGCCCCCGGCTTTGCGCACCGCAGCTTCAAGACGGCCCAAACACACATCCACGGCTTCGACCGCCTTCACCGCCGCATCCATGATGCCGGTATGCCCCACCATGTCGCCATTGGCGTAATTGACGACGATAAAATCGAACTTGCCGCTCTCGATCGCCGCCACCAATTTATCGGTGACTTCGGGGGCCGACATTTGCGGTTGCAGATCATAGGTGGCAACGTTGGGCGAGCGCACCAAGATGCGCTCTTCACCGGGAAACGGGTCTTCGCGCCCGCCGTTGAAAAAGAACGTCACATGCGCATACTTTTCCGTTTCCGCGGTATGCAGCTGGGTGCGGCCCGCCTTGGAAATCACTTCGGCGAGCAAGTCGGTAATTTCCACCGGCTCGAAGATGGCCGGAAAATAGGGTTTGAGCTGATCGGAATATTCCGTCATGCCCGCACGCGCGGCGAACACGACCGCTCGGGCGCGCTTAAACCCGTCAAACTGAGGGTCCGCCAGGGCGGTGAGAATTTCCCGCGCCCGGTCGGCGCGGAAATTGGCCATCAAGATGCCGTCGCCGTCCTTCATGCCGGCATAATCACCGATGACCGTGGGTTCGACGAATTCGTCCGTCTTGCCGCCTTCGTAAGCCGCCTTGATGGCCTCCACGGCTTTTTCCGCATGAATCCCTAAACCATCCACCATGCAGTCGTAAGCCTTCTTCACCCGGTCCCAGCGTTTATCGCGGTCCATGGCCCAATAACGGCCGACCACCGTGGCGATGGAAACGCCCTTCGTATACCGGATTTCCGAGGCGAAGCGCTTCATCAGGCTCGCGGCACTTTTAGGCGGCGTGTCGCGCCCGTCCAAAAAGGCGTGCACTTTCACTTCCACACCGTGCGAACAGACAATCGCGGCCAAGGTGCGCATGTGCCATTGGTGCGAATGCACGCCGCCATCCGAAAGCAGCCCCATCAAATGGCACACGCCGCCCGAGGCCTTTAGCTTTTCGATGAAACCCAGCAATACCGGATTGTTATCCAGCGACTCGTCATGAATGGCGCTGTCGATGCGCGGCAAATCTTGCAAGATCACGCGCCCCGAGCCGATGGTCATATGCCCCACTTCGGAATTGCCCATTTGCCCGTCGGGCAACCCGACGTTAAGGCCCGACGCGATCAACTGCGATTTAGGCCCTTGCGCCGCGATGCGGTCCCAATTGGGCGTATGGCCAGTTTTGATCGCATTATTCAGCGATTCGGCGCGTTCACCCCAGCCGTCGAGAATGCACAGCACGACGGGCTTTTGGACGGTGCTTTTAGATGTCTTGTTCATGGGTCCTATATAAGCCTCTTGGCGGTTATTTTCACATCTTAAGTGAGCAATATTGCGCCATTTTTACATTATTCGCGATGGTAAGGATGCCCGCTTAAGATGGCGTTAGCGCGAAACAACTGCTCCGCCACCAACCCGCGCACCAGCATATGCGGCCACGTCATCTTGCCGAACGACAAAACTAGGCTGGCTTGGTCCAAAACCGCCCGGTCCAAGCCGTCCGCGCCGCCGATGACAAACGCCACATCGCGCACACCTTCGTCGCGCCATTCGCCCAGTTTTTGCGCAAAAGCCTGAGAACCCATAGATTTTCCGTGTTCATCCAGGGCGATAATGCGCGCGCCCTCGGGGATTGCGCCCAACAGCAGTTCAGCTTCGCGCGGTTTCATTTTTTCAGGCGGCAGGTTGCGTTTTTCCTCGACCTCGCGCAGTTGCGGCGGCGGCGTCAGACGGGCGGCGTAATGATCAAAAAGGGCGCGTTCCGGCCCGGCCTTCATCCGGCCCACCGCGACAAGATGGGTGCGCAAAAACGACATGGCCCTAAAACGCCTTTAATGCGGAGCGGCGGTTGTCGAAAACTCGGCAGACGGCTTCGCCGGTCCTTCCACGCCCCACATTTTTTCCAGGTTGTAGAACGCACGCACTTCCGGGCGGAACAGGTGCACGATCACGTCGCCGCCGTCCACCAAAACCCAGTCGCCCTGGCTCATGCCCTCGGTGCCGACGCCTTTAACGCCCGCCTGTTTAAGGCGGTCGTGCAGATG
Source organism: Rhodospirillales bacterium (assembly GCA_024653965.1). Lineage (GTDB taxonomy): Bacteria > Pseudomonadota > Alphaproteobacteria > Rhodospirillales > Magnetovibrionaceae > JANLGW01. The sequence continues at coordinate 15,437 of JANLGW010000024.1, read as the reverse complement.
CTCGGCGATGGCCACGACCTGGCGCCCCGAGGTGCCGGAGGCAACCACGAGGTAATCGGCGATATCGCTTTTACCGAAAAGTTCGATGACCACGACGTCCTGCGCCTTGTCATCATCCAATGAGTTCACCACTAAATCCAAGAGAGCCTTGCCCTCAGGTACGGATTTTGGCGAAGATTTTGCAGACTTTAAAATTATCTCTGTCCTTTTGTTGTGGTTACATCAGTCTCGCAAGAGACCCTTAATATCCGGCTAACGGCCCAACTCGCGACGGATTCGCGTCGCTGATTCGCCGTGCAGCGGGGTGCGCAAAAACACCCACGCGGGTGGTCTCAGCCGGGCGAGACGCCGGGCGCGGGTTTCGGGAATACGGGCCGCATCGAAGCGCCTTGCCGCCCGTCCGCCGAGCGCCCTTAGAGAATAAGGAGCCCGGGGGAAAATCGCAATGGGAACCATGCGAAAAATCGCCCGCCAGCCCCGCCAACGGTGCATTTGCGCCAGATTATCCGCGCCCATGATCCACACAAACGCCACATCGGGGTGTCGGGCGCACAATTGACCCAAGGTATCGACCGTATAACGGGTGCCCAAGCGCTCTTCGATATCGCTCACGACGATACGCGGTTCAGGTTTGGCCGCGATTTTAGCCTGCGCCACACGCTGGGCCAACGGGGCCATGCCATGCGTGGATTTCAACGGATTTTGCGGGCTGACCAGCCACCACAGTTCATCCAAACCCAGCTTTTCCAGCGCCAAGGTGGAAACGTGCAGATGCCCCGCGTGCGCCGGGTTGAACGACCCGCCCAACAGACCGACGCGGCGCTTAACCTGATTTTTCCGGTTCGATCTGGCCACCGATGCCCACCCTCACACCGGTCGCGTCTGACCGCTGCCGATGACTTGATATTTGAAGCTGGTCAACTGCTCCACGCCGACCGGGCCGCGCGCATGCATCTTGCCGGTGGAAATGCCGATTTCCGCGCCCATGCCGAACTCGCCGCCGTCGGCGAATTGGGTCGAGGCGTTGACGATAACGATGGCGCTATCAACGCCGTTGAGAAACGCCGCCGCCGTATCTTCGTCTTCGGTGATGATGGCGTCGGTATGGTGCGAGCCGTGCGCCTGGATATGCTCCATAGCGCCACGCACCCCGGCCACGGTTTTGACCGAGATGATGGCGTCCAGATATTCCGTATCCCAGTCTTCGTCCGTGGCGGGCTTGACCCGCGCATCGACGGCTTGCGCCGCCGCGTCGCCGCGCACTTCGCAACCGGCATGCAGCAGATCTTCGACCAACTCCGCCAGTACGCCCTCGCCCAAGTCTTCGTCGACCAGCAAGGTTTCCGTCGCCCCGCACACGCCGGTGCGGCGCATCTTAGCGTTGAGCACGATGGCGCGCGCTTTTTCCAAGTCCGCCGAACCATCCACATAGGTATGGCAGATGCCTTCGAGGTGTTTGAACAGCGGCACCTTGCTTTCGGCGCTGACACGCTCGACCAAGGACTTACCGCCGCGCGGCACGATGACGTCGATAGTGTCCACCATGGTGAGCATTTCGCCCACGGCGGCGCGGTCGGTGGTGGGCACACGCTGGATGGCGGTTTCGGGCAGGCCCGCCGCCTTCAGCCCGGCCACCAGACATTCATGGATGGCGGCGCTGGAATGAAAACTTTCCGAGCCGCCGCGCAAGATCACGGCGTTGCCCGCCTTCAGACACAAAGCACCCGCATCGGCGGTGACGTTGGGGCGGCTTTCATAGATCACGCCGATCACGCCCAGCGGCACGGCGACACGGCGAATTTTCAAGCCGTTGGGACGATCCCATTCGCCCAGCACGCGGCCCACGGGGTCAGGCAGCTCCGCCACCGCCTCAAGCCCCTGGGCCATGGCTTCGATGCGCCCATCGTTGAGCACCAGCCGGTCGAGCAGCGCGGGCGTCAGCCCCTTGGCCTTGGCTTGGGCGACGTCTTGTTCGTTGGCCGCTTGAATTTTTGCTTTATGCGCGCGAATGGCTTTGGCGCCCTCGATCAAGGCCAGATTTTTTGCATCGGTGGTGGCGAGCGCAAGCTCAAGCATCGCCGCCTGGGCGGCTTGGCCCATCGACTTCATCAACGCCGGAATGTTTGTTATCGCTTCGCTCATCGTTATTTTATGTCCACTGATCGCCATATTTACTGATTGCCGGGGTGCGTTTCACGATAAACCAGACCCCTGCGAAATTCACGAATTTTTACGGCTCCCCGAGCCGCCTCAGTCGAGCGCCATATCGTCCCGATGCACCAATTCATCACGACCACGATAACCCAGCACATCTTCAATTTCCGCCGAGCGTTTGCCGATGATTTTTTTCGCTTCGTCCGACGAATAAGCGCTTAAACCCCGCGCCAGTTCGTGACCTTGAGCATCTTTCAGCACCACCGCATCGCCCTTGCCAAACGTGCCCTCGACTTTGGTCACGCCGATGGGCAGCAGGCTCTTGCCGCTTTTCAACGCCGACAACGCGCCATCGTCAAGCACCAGCACGCCCATGGGCTGCAATGCCCCGGCGATCCAGCGCTTGCGCGCGCTGGCGGGCGATAGGGACGGCATAAACCACGTTGCGCGCCCACCTTCGAGCAGGCGCGTGATCGGGCCCATGTCCTGGCCACGGGTGATCGCCATGGCGCACCCGTTTTGCAGGCAAATCTTGGCCGCCGCCAATTTTGTCACCATACCACCCGAACCAAACGCCGTGCCGGAACCGCCGGCCATCGCTTCGATTTCAGGCGTGATGGAATCCAATTGGGGAATGTGCCGCGCGGAGGCATCCTTGCCGGGATCGGCGGTGTACAGACCATCGATATCGCTGAGCAGCACCAACACGTCCGCGCTCGCCATGGCGGCGATACGCGCGGCCAAACGGTCGTTATCGCCAAAGCGGATCTCGTCGGTCGCCACGGTGTCGTTTTCATTGATCAACGGCACACCGCCGCGAGCCAAAATGGCATTGAGCGTATTGCGGGCGTTCAAAAAGCGCCGCCGGTTTTCGGTATCGTCGAGTGTCACCAGCATCTGCGCGACGATGATATCGTGATGGCCCAGCACATCTTGATAAGCATGCGCCAAACGAATTTGCCCGGTGGCGGCGGCGGCCTGTTTGTCTTCGAGTTTCAGCGCCCCATCGGCCAGACCGAGATAGCGCCGCCCCACCGCAATGGCGCCCGAAGACACCAAAATAACATCCTGGCCGTTTTGTTTAAGACGCGCGACATCGTCGGCCAACGCTTCCAGCCACTTGCGATGCACGGTGCCGTTCGCCTCGTCCACCAGCAGGGCCGAGCCGATCTTGATGACGACGCGTTTGGCGCTGATGAACCGGTCTGTTCCCATGGCGACGCTCATGGCTCATTCCTCCCCGTCTTCAACATCGTCTTCGTAATCGTCCTCGCCGTCCTCTTCGTAATCGTAGTCGCCTTCGTCGTCATCGTCGTTGGCGTCTGTTTGTTCCAGCTCGCGCAGGCGCGCTTCGATCACGATGTCGAACAAATCGTTCACCATCGCCTCGACGCCGATGCCCGCCACGCCGGAAATGACCCGCACCGGACCATTGCACGCATGTTCCAGTTGAGTTTTTTTCTCGGCGATCTCATCTTTTTGCAGGGCGTCGCATTTGTTGAGCGCGACCACTTCCGTTTTATCGCGCAACACGTCGCCGTAGGCATCGAGTTCGGCGCGCACGATGCGGTAATTTTCCGCCACGTCTTCGGCGGTGCCGTCGACCAAATGCAGCAACGCGCCGCAGCGTTCGACGTGACCCAAAAAGCGCGTGCCCAAACCGTGGCCTTCGCTGGCGCCTTCGATCAAGCCGGGAATATCGGCCACCACCAGCTCGCGGTCATCGCGGCGCACCACGCCCAAATTGGGGTGCAGGGTGGTGAAGGGATAATCCGCAATCTTGGGCCGGGCGCGCGACACGGCGGAAATGAAGGTCGATTTGCCGGCGTTAGGCAGACCCACTAGGCCGACGTCGGCGATCAGCTTCAAACGCAGCCACACCCACATCTCGTTGCCCAGCCCGCCGGGATCGGTGCGCCGAGGCGCGCGGTTGGTGGAGGTCTTAAAACGCGCGTTACCCTGGCCGGGATCGCCGCCGCGTAACAGCACGATGCGCTGGCCCACTTCGGTCATATCGGCCAGCACCGTTTCTTTATCTTCGCTCAACACCTGAGTGCCGCGGGGCAGCCGCAATATGATGTCGTCGCCCTTGGCACCGGTGCGATCCTTGCCCATGCCGTGATGGCCGCGCTGGGCTTTGAAGTGCTGCTGATAGCGGTAATCGATCAGCGTATTGAGCCCCTCGACGCATTCCAGCACGACATCCCCGCCGCGACCGCCATCGCCGCCGTCGGGTCCGCCGAATTCGATGTATTTTTCACGGCGAAACGACATGCAGCCATTGCCGCCGTCGCCGCTTTTCAAATACACCTTGGCTTGGTCGAGAAACTTCATTGTTGTTGGCCTTATGAACGCATCGGTTGGCTACGATTATTCCATCAAAAAAGGGAACGGCTCGCACCATTCCCTTTTCGAAACTGTTGCGAGCGACGCGAAGATTTACGCGATCGGCTCTACGCCCACGTAAGTGCGGCCCTTCTTTTCGGAGAAGGCGACGTGGCCTTCAACCAAAGCGAAGATGGTGTGGTCTTTGCCCAGACCGACGTTTTCGCCGACCTTATACTTGGTGCCGCGTTGGCGAACGATGATGTTGCCCGGAACGACGGCTTCGCCGCCGAACTTCTTCACGCCCAGACGACGACCGTCGCTGTCGCGACCGTTGCGGGAACTACCACCAGCTTTTTTATGTGCCATCTGTCGTTACTCCTTATCAGCCTTAGGTGCGGCTTTCTTCGCCGCAGCCTTTTTCGCGGCGGGCTTTGCAGCAGCCGCTTTATTTTCGCCCGAAGCGGCCTTTTCAGCAGCCGGCTTCTTCGCGGCAGCGGCCTTCTTCGGCGCAGCCTTCGTCTCATCGGCGGCGGCTTCAGCCTTCGGCGCGGCCTTTTTGGCGCTGGCAGCGGGCTTGGCGCCGGTCGGGCTGATCGCGGTGATGCGGATCAGCGTCAGGTCCTGGCGGTGGCCGTTGCGGCTCTGCGAGTTCTGGCGGCGGCGCTTTTTGAAGATGATCAGCTTTTCGCCACGGGTCTGACGGACCACTTCGCCGAACACGGCGGCCTTGTCGATCAAGGGCGAACCCACTTGCGGGGCCTTGCCGGCTTCACCGATCATCAAAACTTCGTTGAATTCTAAGGTTGCGCCGGCTTCGCCCGCCAGTTTTTCCACGACGAACACGTCGTTTTCGCTGACGCGGTACTGTTTACCGCCGGTTTTGAACACTGCGAACATTTGTTTCGCTCTCTTTTTATCACCGCGTCGTGTGGCGTCGGCCTAAAACTTAGGGAAAACCCTAAAAAGGCGACCGAACTTGAAGGCCTCGGACTGCGCATTGCAAATCCCCCGGAACTTGAGCCCAGGGGTCGGAAAGGCGGCAATATACTTGGAAAACCGCGCATGTCAACGGTTTCCTCAACCGCCGCATGCTCCCCGCACAGCCCCACGGCCCCCGCTCTAAGCCGCGGAAATAAAACGGGCCGTGCGCCTTGCAACGCTTAAGCCTTTAAGTTAGTCTCCGCCCGCCCTGACCACGGGGTAAATAATGTATATGGAGAGATGCCAGAGTGGTCGATCGGGGCGGTCTCGAAAACCGTTGTGCCTTTGCGGGTACCTAGGGTTCGAATCCCTATCTCTCCGCCAGTTAAAAGGGCTCCCCTCGCGGGAGCCCTTTTTGATGCGGATGGAGCCTGTTTTTAAAGCCCCTGGCCTTGTGTTTGCCGCCCATTTCTGCTAGGTTACATGTAACCAATGCGGTATGGGAGCGATCTTCATGGCGACATCCACGAACACAAAACAAACCACCCGCCAAAAAGTGCAAAACTATCGCGACCGCATGCGCGCGCGTGGCTTGAGGCCAATCCAGATTTGGGTGCCCGACACACGCACGGCGCATTTTGCCCAAGAGGCCCACAATCAGTCTCTCGTCATCGCGCGAAGCGAACACGAAGGCGCGGATCAGGCCTTTATCGACGCCATTTCCGCTGCCGATACAGACAAAACATGAAACGCGGCGAGGTCTGGACGGTCTCGGCATCCGGTTACGCAGGCAAACCGCGCCCCGCCGTCATTATTCAAGACGATCGTTTCGACGCGACCGCATCGGTAACGATTTGTGTGTTCACCAGCGACGAAACACAAGCGCCCTTGTTCAGAATTGCGATCGCCCCAGACGACGGCAACGGCCTGCGCGTTGCATCCCACTTGATGGTCGACAAACTGACGACCGTCGCCAAGGAACGATTGGGCGAACACATCGGCCATTTGAGCGACGAAGATCGGGTGCGGCTGGATCGGGCGATCTTGGTATTTCTGGGTTTGGCGTAAAGACCCGCCCCCCGTCAAAAGCCCCCCCTCTTTATGCCTCCTTATGTAACCAAAGCTACAGAAGGCAGGCCTTTGGCCGCCTAAAGTGCGCTCTCCCCACAACCCCCGCGAAAGGACCATCATGAACCATCACCAAAAAGGCATCGAAACGCTGGCCGATATGCTCGGCGCGGAGCGCGCCCAGGCCATCGAGGCGCGGTTTCGCGCCCTGAGCCCAACCTTCGAGCAAGAGGCCATGTCCGTCGTGTTCGGGCGCACCTGGAGCCGCGACGAGATCGATCGCAAGACCCGCGCGCTGGTCAGCATCGGCATCCTTTCCGCGCTGGGCCGGGGCAACGCGTTGCGCATCGTGTTCGAATTGGCGGTTGCGAACGGCGCAAGTTTGGCCGAAATCACCGAAGTCCTGCTGCAGGTGGCCATCTATGCCGGATACCCGGCGGCGCTCGACGCGCTGGCGGTGCTAGACGAGATGCCGTCTTAACCTTCAGCGGATAACTCGCGATGAATACTTGAACAAAATACCCCTGTTTGGGCTATGATTGGAGGCACAAGTCAGCCGACTTCGGACAATCTGTGAGAACGGCTTTTCAGATCAATTGGAGCAGGCCTCCCATGTCAGAAAAGACCATCGCCTCCATCCGCCAATACCTTTATCTGCTCGCGGCTGCGGTAGTGCTGGCCATGCTGGGCGTGCTGGGGTTTACGGTCTACTCCAATACCCAGAACGCGGTGGAGCAGGAAAAAAACCACCTCGGCACCCTATCCACCATCATGGCCTCCAACGCCACCTACGTGCTGGAACAAAATAGGGCGGCGATGGAGCAACTCGCCCAAAGGCCGCTGATCCAGGCGATGGATCCTGCGCAATGCGATCATATCTTGGCGGAATTTCACAATCTCTTCCCGCTGTTTGCCAATCTTGCCACGGTTGATTTGAACGGATCCGCCCCCTGTTCCGGGGTGCCGCAGCCGGGCGGCAAACCGGTATCCGTCGCAAAAACAGATTTTTTCAAACGCGGCATGGCGGAAAAGCAATTTCTCGCCGGAAATCCATTCATCGGGCCGATCACCGGGCGGTGGGTATCGGTACTGTTCGAACCGGTATGGGATGCTCGCCACGAACTGAAGGGCTTTGTCGGGCTGCCCTTGGATTTGGAATACTTCGACCCCCATTTTTCCGATGTGTCGTTCCCGCAAGAAACGCACTTCGGCATCCTCGGCGGCGACGGCACCCTGATCTGGCGCAATGTCGACCCCGATCATCTGATCGGCAAATACATCGGCGATCGGCCGAGCGCCCAAGAAATTCTGGCCGTCAAGAATGGCGCCTTTACAAGCATCGGCCCCGACGGCATAGAACGGCTCTATTCGGTCAGGCCCATTCCCTTGGTAAACTGGTATGCCTATGTGGGCGTCGAGTCCCGCCATATCTATAAGACCATCCTGCAATCGGCGTTCACCAACTCGCTATTGGCCCTCATAAGCCTGTTGGTCATCGGGGGCTTGCTCGTGTTTCTGATCCGTCGCATCACCCTGGCCGATGCAGAGCTGGTGCAGGCCAAAAATGCAGCGGAAGCCGCGAACCGCACCAAAAGTGTTTTCCTCGCCAACATGAGCCATGAGTTGCGCACCCCCCTAAACGCCATTCTTGGTTTTTCCAGTTTGATGCGCAGAGACCCATCCATCACCAAAGCGCAACACGATGATCTAAACATCATCAATCGCAGCGGCGAGCACCTTTTGTCGCTCATCAACGATGTGCTGGAAATGGCCAAAATCGAAGCGGGCAAGGTGCACCTTGAAAATATCCCCTTCGATTTAGGCTTGGTCGTGCGTGACGTGACCGACATGATGCAAGCGCGGGCCAAAGAAAAAGGCCTGCAATTGATCGTCGATCAATCATCCAGCTTCCCCCGTTTCATTACCGGCGATGCATCCAAGCTGCGCCAGGTGCTGATCAACTTGGTGAGCAATGCCGTAAAATTCACCCCGCAAGGCGGCGTCACGGTGCGGTTGGGCGTAAAAGCCGACAGCGAACCGCAGCGCTTGCTGGTCGAGGTTGAAGACACCGGCCCAGGCATCGGCCCCGAAGACCAAAAAATCATTTTTGAGCCTTTCACGCAGTTAAGCCAATCCGCCATGCAAAAAGGCACCGGCTTAGGGCTATCCATCACCCGCCAGTTCGTCGAACTTATGGGCGGCGTCATCAGCCTGCACAGCACCCCCGGCGAAGGCTCGATCTTTAGGATGGAGCTGCCGATCCAGCCGGTGGGCGAAGCCGACATCGAAAAACCGCCAGAAACGAATGGCGATGTGATCCGCTTGGCGCCCGGTCAACCGGAATATCGCATCTTGATCGTCGAGGATCAGGTGGAAAACCAGGTGCTGTTGCAAAAGCTGTTGCGCGATGTCGGGTTCAAGGTCGCGCTGGCCGAGAACGGCGCAGAAGCGCTCAAGCTATTCCAAAGCTGGCGGCCTCACTTCATCTGGATGGACCGGCGCATGCCCGTCATGGACGGCATCGAAGCGACCAAACGCATTCGCGCGCTGCCCGGCGGCAAGGATGTGAAAATTGCGGCGGTAACGGCCTCCGCCTTTCTGGAACAACGCGAAGAACTGACCAAGGCCGGAATGGACGACTTCGTGCGCAAGCCCTATCGCAGCAGTGAAATATACGCCTGCATGGCCAAACATCTTGGTTTACACTATGAGTACCGAGCCGAACCCGAAGCGGAAAATCAAGTCGCCGCCGAGTTGACGGACACCATGTTACAAGGACTGCCCCCGGCGCTGCGCACGGAGCTGACGGATGCCTTGCTCATCCTCGACAGCGAGCGCATCGATGCCGTTATCCAAAAAGTCGCTCAACACGATCAATCTCTTGGCGAGCTTCTGGCGCACTTGGCCGGCAACTTCGATTATCCCACGATCCTGCAAGCGTTAGGGACAAAGACATTAGAAACAAAGACTGGCAATGATGCATAAAAGCGTGATTCTCGCGGTCGATGATACTTCTGCATCCCTCAAGCTGTTGACGGACTTGCTGAAGGAGGAGGGCTATGAGGTTCACTCCGCGATCAACGGAGAGGTATCCCTGCATTCCGCCGTGAACAACCCGCCGGATCTGATCTTGCTGGACATCCTCATGGCGGGCATGGACGGATACGAAGTCTGCCGTCGCCTCAAGGCGCACGACAAGACCCGCAACATCCCCGTCATCTTCGTCAGCGCCATGAGCTCAACGGAAGAAAAGGTGCAAGGCTTCAAATTGGGGGCCGTAGACTTTGTCACCAAACCTTACCAGCGCGATGAATTGCTGGCGCGTGTGCGCACCCATCTGGAACTGATGAACTTGCGCCTTCATTTGGAAGAGCTGGTGAACGTGCGCACCCAGGAAGTTATGGAAAGTGAAGAAAAATTCCGCTCCATCACCACCGCCGCCAACGACGCCATCGTCATGATGGACGGCGCGGGCAAGATCGTATTTTGGAATGCCGCCGCCGAAACCATGTTCGGCTACTCCGCTTTTGAAGCGATGGGCAAGGAATTGCATACCAAGATCGTGCCGCCAAGGTTTTATGAAGCGTATAGCCATGGCCTCGCGCAATTCAAAACCACCGGCGCCGGCGCGATGATCGGCAAAACTCTGGAGCTGGAAGCCTTACGCAAGGACAGCACAAAATTTCCGGTCGAGGTGTCGGTGGCCGCCGTCAAACTGCAAGGCGAATGGCAAGCGATCGGCATCCTGCGCGACATTACCGAGCGTAAACAAACCGAGGCTTCGTTGGCCCGGCTGAACCGCGCCCTAAAAACCCTAAGCGACGGCAACCGTGCGCTGGTCCATGCGCAAAACGAAGAGCTTTTGATGCACGACATTTGCCATGCCGCCACGGAAAGCGGCCATTATGCCTTGGCTTGGGCGGGCTACATCCGCGCCGACAAAAACAAAAGCATAGAGCCGGTGGCGGTATCCGGCGAGGGATTGGCCTACGTCGAAGCGCTCAACTTGACGTGGGCCGACCAGCCGCGCGGCCACGGTCCAACCGGCGCCGCCGCGCGCACCGGACAAACCCAGGTGGTGCAGAATTTTGCGAAAGACCCGCGCATGGCGCTGTGGCGGGATTCCGCGGCGAAATTCGGCTACGCTTCATGCATCGCCCTGCCGCTGAAGCAAAATGGAGCGGCCTTAGGCGTATTGACCATCTACGCGACGGAAACCGACGCCTTCGGAATCGATGAAGTAGCCCTTTTAGAAGAAATGGCTGGCGACCTTGCTTATGGCATCGTGACCTTACGCACGCGCATTGAACGCGACCAAGCCATTGAAGAACGTCGCTGCCACTTGGACCAAATCCGCACCAGCCTGGAAACCTCGATCGACACCATCGCGGCGACGGTCGAAATGCGCGATCCGTACACCGCCGGCCATCAGCGGCAAGTGGCTAAATTGGCCGCCGCCATCGCACGGGAACTGGGCTTGCCCGACGAACAAGTGCACGGCATCCACCTAGCCGGAACCATTCATGACCTGGGTAAAATTCATATTCCTGCGGAAATTCTATCCCGCCCAGGGAAGCTGAGCGAAATCGAGTTCGCCTTGGTCAAGGGGCATGCTCAGGTGGGTTATGACATCTTAAAAGAAATCAAATTCCCTTGGCCGATCGCGCAAATGGTCTTGCAGCACCATGAACGGATGGATGGAACCGGTTATCCGCAAGGATTAAAAGGGGTCGCCATCATCCTCGAAGCGCGCATCCTTGCGGTCGCCGACGTGGTCGAAGCGATCACCTCCCATCGTCCCTACCGCGCCGGCCTAGGCATAGACGCGGCGCTGGCGGAAATAAAAGACAAACGCGGCATACTTTATGATTCGACCGTCGTGGATGCCTGCCTCACGCTTTTCCGCGAGCGCCATTTTGTCATTGGCTGAGCGCCAATCTGTCCATTCGTGTCAGACGCACAGTAAAAAGCTGACTCTACGTGAAGAGGTGGGATTAACCAACGACGACCGGAACCGCGATCTGGTTCGCCACTGGCGTATAGATATCGGTGACTGCCCCCGGAGCCTTGATCGAGACGATCAGGGAATAACGGGTAGCCGTGTCAGCACGCCCCAAATAGGGTTTTTCCTTCCACCAACCCCCAACGGGAAAAATCCCGATGGCATCGCGTTCGGCAAGATCCGCAGCCGAACCGCTCCACCAGTCCGAGTGGATTGAACCCCGTGTCTGGATCTTTGGCCCCAGCAGCCATTTGTCGGCCGCCACTGGGCCGACTGGAAGCCCCTCCTCTTCCTCTCGAGCGACCTTGTTGATCCGTCGACGAAATTCAGCGAGAGATTCGGTGGCGTGTTTGACCGCGAAGCGAAGGTTGTGGGAGGCGTACCTGTGGCGACGGCTCCATCCGCGTTCGCCAGGATTCGGCTCGATGAAATACGACAACGTCAGTCGGAACTGGACCTCCATTTCGCCCAGCTCGGTAAGGGCATCCGTTGGCCAGGGAAGACGGTGGACCTTCATGTCGCGCGTTTTCGCGTTCGATCCGCTTTTCTCGAACGGAGTCAATTCATCCTCAACCATCAGGGTCAGGTCGTTCATCGCGCTCATAAGCGCGCGGCCAAAGTCGGGAACGCCATAGCCATATCGCCGCAGCATAGCCTCCATCTGCGTCTTGGATTGCCCCTCGATTTGCGCGAACATGGCCGGAGTCCACTCGGCTGAATGGACAATGAGGCCGCGTACTGTCTCTGGTCGCAGTTCAGGACGCGCCGCCATGATCCGCCCCGCCAAATTCGCAGCAAGGGCAGTCGCCGCGCTGGTATCGCCCATCACGTCGAACATGCGAATGTTCGGGCGACTATGTGTGGTGAGAAGCTGGAGGTCATCGATGGGCTCTGCCGGTGCGCCCGCATCTGTAGCGTAGTTCCCCCCTTCGAAAACCACATCCGGTTTGACAGGCCACTGTCTTTGCCACCCGTTCGACGTCCGGGAGGCCGGCGATATTTCTCCTGACGGTGCTACCGGTTCCCATCCGGCATATGCAGGGTCAATGACATTGACCTTCTCGGTGAATGCGCCGACCGTGAGCGCGTTCCAGGATTGCGCCGGGTCTTCTACCGGCATGACATCGTTTCGGTTCGGATAGACGGCGGGATCGATGCCGTCACGAATGTTACCGGCAGCGAGGATAACGAGGCGTCGGTTGTCTTCATCGAAACACAATTCGTCAACCGCGGCCGACCACGACGAAGGGTGACCGGACGGGACCGGCGCACTGGTCACTGCCATGCAAACGACCCTTTGACGGTCCGGCGCCTGAATTTCTGCGCTCGCAACGGCTTGACGAGTGATGTCGCCGTACAGATCGGGATCGTTCTGTCCTGCGGGAGGAAGAATTTTCACGCTTTCCAACTTGTGGGATAACGCGACGAGCGCCGTGCCTACAATATGCGGCTGAAGGTCGCCATAGAGCGCTAGCCCAGACATCGCCGTTCCGTGCCCCATCCATTGCGGGACTGTGTCGCCGGTTCCCCAGGCGGGATCGTAGGTGTGCATGTCGAGCAGATCGAGAGCCGGCTGGATCAGAGGATGGGCCTGAGTGACGCCACTGTCGAGCAGACATACGGAAGGGCTGTCACCGCCCGGCGCCGCGATCCTATGGAGAATATCGTCCGTCCAATTAACCGCCTCAGCCGGCCCCAACTGCATGAACAAGGCCGGAGTGTCCTTTGCGATCCGGAGTTCCGCCACAGCATCGCAGTTCCGCACGATCCGGGACATCGTTTCCTCGTTTGCGAGAACCAGCGTCACCTCGCGCTCACGGAAGGAGATCGTGTGGTCCTTCCGCTGGACATTCAAGCGGCCAACGACACGAACGAAGCGGTCCCACGTCCCTTTTCGAAGCCAAACTTCCCACCAGACGACCTGCCGGTTGGCTGGATACAGTTCCGGAGGATCGGTGAACAACGATTGCACCGATGCGATGCGGACCGTATCAAGGCTTGCGACTAGAGTCTGGTTCTTCGGATTCCCATTCCGCGTGTCCTCGTTGCGGTACGCGGTGACTTTGTCTCTAAAATAGGCTTCTGCTGTTTCCGGGATAAACACGGTCGCTTCAATAACCTGCTCCCCCGCACCTTCCGGCATCGGTTTGACCGTGACGACTTCGATATGCTGCTTGCGGTTACCCAGACTTTTCAGGGCTTCCCATTGGTTAGGGGAAATCTGCATTTCGAGATAGAAGCCGGGTATGCCCTCCGCGATATTGTCTTCGCGCGCAGCGATCTGGTCATGGCCGGCAATGATGGCTTCGCCGATAGCTGCCGTCAGCGCATCCGCATGCCCCCTACGATTACGCGCGGGAGGGCCTTGCGTTTCAATTTTTTGGGGTGGCCGTGTGTATCGTTCAGTGTCTCCCCCTCCTTCAATCCAGAGATGGGGGCGATTGCGGGGAGGCTGAGCCATGGGTTATACCTGTTGTTGCGATTCCTGGCGCTCACGAATGGCGGCGATTAACGATGCCGTCGTGATCTTGAGACCGCCGTTGAGGATAGCAGATTTAGCCGCCTCGTCTGCGGCCCTGCCGGCTTCGGCATAGCTAAGACCTGCGGCCGCCGTGACAGCCTTCCTCCATGCCACGTTTGGTGTGTTGAACGGCGCAAGCCGCGCTCTCAGCAACCGGTCGAGAAGATTCTCGTCGGGAAGGCCGTACTCGATCACATCATCAAACCGGCGGAACAACGCAGGATCGAGCAGTTCCGGATGGTTGGTCGCTGCCACCACAAGGCTTTCGCTATCGTCCTGTTCCAGAAACTGGAGAAAAGAATTCAGGACACGCCTAATCTCGCCGACGTCGTTTTGAGAGGATCGGCGCGAACCGATGGCATCGAATTCGTCGAAAAGGTAGACGCCCCGGGTGTTCTTCATAGCTTCAAACACGAGCCGTAACTTTCCGGCCGTGTCGCCCATAAATTTCGAAATCAACCCGTCCAGGACAATGGTAAACAGCGGCAAATGTAGCTCGCCGGCCAGCGCTGCCGCCGTCATCGTCTTGCCGGACCCCGGCTGGCCGATCAGTAAGATTTTTCGACGGGGAACGAGCCCATGGACCCGGAGATTGTTCTGTTGGGTCTGCTCGAGCAGAGTGCGCCGTAGTCGGGCCTCGGTCTCATCTGGCAGAACGACGCTGGAAAGTCGCACTTCCGAATACCGAACCGTGAGGAGGTTCGCCAGATCGCCCTTGGGTTGGGCTAGGGGTACGGGCCCGCTGCCAACGACCTTAACGGCAGATTTTTTACGCTTAGCGTGATCGACCAACTCGCGGAGTTCCTGTGCAACCTTTCCGTGCCCTTGGCGTGCTTCATGGGCGGCCATCTGCATAGCGATGGTGAGGAAATGATCCTCATCGCCAGAAATGTGGCTCTTCAGAAGCCCAACAATGTGCCGTGCCGTAGTCATGGCGTTTTTATTTCCATGAAGGGAGGGGTACCCTCCCCATCCCTCCGCGCACTATCTTTTCGTGCATAAAATCCCTGGTATTCTTTTACAAGGTACTTCTGAATGCACCCTTACCACAAGAGCCTTGCCCGTTTCCATGGTCGATGAACCTACGTACTGCATCAATCGAGTCCGCCGACAAGAAGTCGAGAATATCAGACACCGCTCCTGGAGCGGAACGTCCTGACGCGCTCCCCGCCACTTCGCGCTTGCAATTTTTCCTTTTATGTGCTATATATTCCCATTATCATAAGGCCCGTCTACGCCTATCCCACCTTTGGGTGCAAAACCATTGGCCTTACGAAACGAAAAAATACCGCTCTTTGAAAACAAAAGACAATTTGGCTTCGTTCCGTCACTTTTTTTTATAATCGACGTGATGGCGGGCCTTAAACCGGACGCAAAACGATCCGACTCTAGTGATCCGCGCCCGCTTTAAAGTGAAACAACGCGCCGTCTTTGATGCCCGAC